>VGER01000014.1 GCA_016869235.1 Alphaproteobacteria bacterium
ACGCCGAGGCGCAGTTCCTGGTCGGGCGCGTGTACGAGGCGGGGCTGGGCGTGGCGGCCGACCCGTCGGAAGCCGTCGCCTGGATGGCGCTCGCCGCGCTGCAGGGCCACGCGGGCGCGTTGGCGGCGGTAGAAGCCGCAGGCGCCAAGCTCGATGGCGATCAGCTGGAGCGCGCCACCCGCCTCGCGGCCGTGCGCGCCCCCCGGAGCGGCGCGGATCCCTTGGGGGTTCAGCCACGGTGAAGCCCTTGAGAACGGGGTGGCGGGCCTCTACATCCATGCCGGACCGCGGGAGTTTCATGGTGAAGCTTGGTACAACTCAGGCAGCCGGTGGCTGCAGCCGGGCCCTCGAGGAGTAGTTGAGAGATGCGTAATCCCTACGACGTCCTAGGGTTGCCGCGCACCGCCAGCCTGGCCGACATCAAGAAGAAGTACCGGGCGCTGGCGAAGGAGAACCATCCTGACCGCAAGCCCGGCGACAAGGCCGCGGCCGAGCGGTTCAAGGAGGTCAACGCCGCCTACGACATCATCGGCGACGAGGTCAAGCGCGCCCGCTTCGACAAGGGCGAGATCGACGCCGATGGACGCGAGCGCGTCCACGCCGGCTTCCACCCGGGAGCCGGCCGCACCTCGGGCTTCCAAGGGTTCCCAGGCTCCCAGGGGCGCGACCCGCGCTTCGAAGACTTCGGCATGAGCTTCAACTTCGACGACCTGTTCTCCGCCTTCCGTGGCGGCGGCGCGGGCGCCGGTGCGGGGGCGTTCCGCCAGGCGCAGGCCGAACCGTCCACGTCGGGCGAGTTCGAAATGGACGTCGAGTTCCTCGACGCCGCGGGCGGTTCCACCAAGCGCATCACCGTGGACGGCCGCAGCTTCGACGTGTCGATCCCCGCCGGCGTCGACGCGGGCCAGACCATCCGCATGCGCGACAAGGACGTTGACCTCCGCATCGTGGTGACGGTGAAGCCGCATCCTTTCTTCACGCGCAAGGGCGACGACATCCACCTCGACCTGCCGGTGACGGTGGCGGAGGCGGTGCGCGGCGCCAAGGTGGAGGTGCCGACCGTGCACGGCTCGGTCACCCTCAACATCCCGCCGGGTTCCAACACCGGCACGCTGCTGCGCCTGAAGGGCCAGGGCATCCGCCGCAAGGGCAAGAAGGAAGCGGGCAACCAGGTGGCGCGCCTGCTCGTAACCCTGCCTGAGGAGATCGATGGGGACGTCGAGGAGGCGCTCATCAAGTGGGAGAAGCTTCACGCTTACGACCCCCGCAAGAAGCTGAGGAGCTAGGCCGGCGACGCGCCCGGCGGCGGCCAAGGATCGTTTTTGCCCCCTCGGCAAACCTGTGTAGGATGCGCCGCGCGGCGCATTCCCCGATGCGCGGCGGCCGCCCTCACCTCACCTAGGAGCGTTGCATGACCGAGCCAGCGGCCCTGATGGCCGGCAAGCGCGGACTCATTCTGGGTCTCGCCAACGAGCGCTCGATTGCGTGGGGCATTGCCAAGACCCTCGCCGCCCACGGCGCCGAAATCGCCTTCACCGCCTACAACGAGGCGCTGGCGAAGCGCGTGCGGCCGCTCGCGGCGCAGCTCGGCTCCGACCGCGTCGTGCTGTGCGATGCGACGAAGGCCGACGATCTCGACCGCACCTTCGACGCGCTGGGGCGCGACTGGCAGAGCATCGACTACGTCGTGCACGCTATCGCCTTCTCCGACAAGGACCAGCTCAAGGGCCGCTACGTCGAGACGACCGCCGACAACTTCACCATGACGCTGCTGACCAGCTGCTACTCGTTCACCGCAGTGGCGCAGCGCGCCGAGAAGCTGATGCCGAACGGCGGCAGCCTGCTGACGCTCAGCTACTTCGGCGCCGAGAAGGTCATGCCGCACTACAACGTCATGGGCGTCGCCAAGGCGGCGCTCGAGGCCTCGGTGCGCTACCTGGCGATGGACCTCGGCGGCCAGAACATCCGCGTCAACGCCATCTCGGCGGGGCCGATCCGCACCCTCGCCTCCTCCGCCATCGGCGACTTCCGCTACATCCTCAAGTGGAACGAGCTCAACTCCGCCTTGAAGCGCAACGTCACCATCGAAGAAGTGGGCGGCGCCGCGTTGTACATGCTGAGCGACCTGTCCAGGGGCGTCAGCGGCGAAATCCACCACGTCGACTCGGGCTATCACATCCAGGGCATGAAGCGCGCCGACGCCCCGGACATCGCCGTGGTCAGCGACAGCGGCGGCTGAGCGCGATGTCGTTCAACACCTTCGGCCACGTCTTCCGCTTCACCACCTGGGGCGAGAGCCACGGGCCTGCGCTCGGCGTCGTGGTGGACGGCTGTCCGCCGCGCCTGCCGCTTACCGAGGCCGACATCCAGCCCTACATGGACAAGCGCATGCCGGGCACGTCGCGCTTCGTCACCCAGCGCAAGGAGCCCGACCAGGTGCGCATCCTGTCCGGCACCTTCGAGGGCCAGACCACGGGCACGCCGGTCAGCATCCTGATCGACAACGTCGACGCGCGCTCAAAGGACTACGGCGACATCAAGGACAAGTACCGCCCCGGCCACGCCGACTACACCTACGAGAAGAAGTACGGCATCCGCGACTACCGCGGCTCGGGCCGCGCCTCGGCGCGCGAAACGGCAGCGCGCGTCGCCGCCGGCGCCGTGGCGCGCAAGGTGCTGGGCAGCGGCGTGCGTATCCGCGGCGCGCTGATCCAGGTCGGCGAGCACACGATCGACCGCGCGCGCTGGGACTGGGGCCAAGTCGCCCAGAATCCGTTCTTCTGTCCCGACGCCGCGGCCGCGGCGCAATGGGAGTCGTATCTCGACGAGGTGCGCAAGGCCGGCTCCTCGGTCGGCGCGGTCATCGAAGTGATTGCCGAAGGCGTGCCGCCGGGATGGGGCGCGCCCATCTACGCCAAGCTCGACTCCGAGCTGGCCAGCGCCATGATGAGCATCAACGCGGTGAAAGCCGTGGAGATCGGTGCTGGCCTCGCCGCCGCCAAGCTGCGCGGCGAGCAGAACGCCGACGAGATGCGGCGCGATGGAACCAGAGTGAAGTTCCTCTCCAACAACGCGGGCGGCATTCTCGGCGGCATCTCGACCGGGCAGGACGTCGTGGTGCGCTTCGCCGTCAAGCCGACGTCGAGCATCCTGACGCCGCGCAAGACCGTCACGTCCGCCGGGCAGGAGGTGGACGTCTCGACCAAGGGGCGCCATGACCCGTGCGTCGGCATCCGCGCCGTGCCCATCGGCGAGGCGATGATGGCCTGCGTGCTCGCCGACCAGATGCTGCTGCACCGCGCCCAAGTCGGGGCGTAATGGTCGGCTGGATCAGCGAGTTCATCGCCGAGGGTGGGTACCGCAGCATCGTGATCCTGATGCTGCTCGAGGCGGTGGTGCCGCCCATTCCGTCCGAGTTCATCATGCCCGTCGGCGGCCTCCTGGCGCGGCAGGGGGAGCTCCACTTGGCCGGCGTGGTGGCGGCCGGCACGCTCGGCTCCCTGCTTGGCGCGGCGCTCTGGTAAGGCGGCGGGCTCGCCCTCGGCCACGAGCGCGTGCGGCGCTTCGCCGAGCGCCACGGCCGCTGGCTGACGCTCACGCCAGTGCAGGTAGACGACGCCCAGCGCTGGTTCGACCGCCACGGCACCCAGGCGGTGTTCTTCGGCCGCCTGGTGCCGCAGGTGCGGGTGCTCATCTCGCTGCCCGCCGGCATCGCGCGCATGAGCCTGCGCAAGTTCCTGCTGTGGACGATGCTCGGCGCCAGCCTGTGGAACGCCGTCCTGGCGGGAGCGGCCTTCCATCTCGCCGACGCCTACGAGCGCATCCACGCCTGGTTCAACCCGATCTCGACGCTGGTCGTGGTCGCGCTGATCGGCTGGTATCTCTACCGCCTCGCCAAGTTCAATGGCTGACGGCGCAAGACCGCGACCAGCTCGATGTGCGCGGACCACAGGAACTGGTCCACGGGCACCACCCGCTCCAGCGTGTAGCCGCCGTCCACCAGCACGCGCGCATCGCGCGCGAAGGTCGCCGGGTTGCAGGAGACGTACGCGACTGCCGGCACCTTGCTCTTGGCGAGCGCCTCGCACTGCGCCCGCGCGCCGGCGCGCGGCGGATCGAGCACCACCAGGTCGAGCCTCTTCAGGTCGTCGCCCTGTAGCGGCCGGCGGTCGAGGTCGCGGTGCTCCACCGTCACGCGCGCGCCGGATTGGCGCGCCGCGGCATCGAGCGCCTTGGCAAAGGCCGCGTCACCCTCGACCGCATGCACCGCCGCGACGCCTGCCAGCGGAAGGCTGAAGGCACCGCAGCCGGCGTAGAGGTCGGCGACGCGCTTGACGCCTTGCGCGGCGGCGAGCACCTCGGCGAGCAGCGCGCGCTCCGCGGTCGGGCTCGCCTGGACGAAGGCGCCGGGCGGCACCTCGACGGAGGCGTTGCCGAAGCGCAGGGCCGGCGAGGCGATGCTGGCGATCAGCTCCGGTTCCGACGCCGCATCCGCGCGCCACGAGATGCGCGCCAATCCGTGCCTGGCGGCAAAACGCGCCAGCTCGGCGTGCAGCGCCGCGTTGGGCTCGCCCGACCGCTCGATGAGCAGGTCGATGCCGCCGAGAGTGTCGGTGACCTCGAGCACCAGCTCGCCGTCGGCGCGCAGCAGGACCGGGCCGAGGCTGCGCAGCGCCGGCATGGCGGCGGAAAGCCGCTCGTTGAGCAGCGGACAGGCCTGCACGTCGACGATGCGACGGCTGGCGCGCGCGCGGAAGCCGAGCAGGACGTGGTCGCCGTCGCGCGAATGCGCGCCTCCCGGCGCGACGCGGCGTAGCGCCAGCCGCGCGCGCCGCCGCTCTCCTGGCGGCGTGGCGACGACCGGCTGCACCTCGGCCTGCAAGCCGCGATGGGCGAGCGTCACCTTCACCTGGTGGTGCTTCCACGCCAGCAGCTCCGGTCCCTGCCAGTGCTGCAGATCGCAGCCGCCGCAGTCGCTGAAGTGCGCGCAGGCCGGGCCGACGCGCTGCGGGCTCGACGACAGCAGGTCGAGCAGCTCGGCGTGGTCGCCGGCGCCGGCGCGGATCCGCACACGGTCGCCGGGCACCGTGAACGGCACGAACACCGGGCCCGACGGGGTCTGCGCAACGCCCTCGCCTCGGGCGCCGACCGAGTCGATCATCACCTCGAGGTCAGCCACGGCGCGCTCCGACGAGGAACTCGCGGTTGCCAGCCGGGCCGAGCAAGGGACTGGGCGTGACGCCCAGCACGTGCCAGCCGCGCGCGGCGAGCCACGCCTGGATGCGGGCCGTCACTTCCTCGTGCAGCGCCGGGTCGCACACGACGCCGCCCTTGCCGACGCGCTCGGGGCCGACCTCGAACTGCGGCTTGATGAGGGCGATGAGATCGGCGCGCGGCTTGGCGAGCGCCAGCGCCGCCGGCAGCACCACCTCCAGGCCGATGAAGCTCGCGTCGCACACGATCAGGTCCACCAGCTCGGGCACTTCCTCCGCCGACAACGAGCGCGCATTCACCCCTTCGAGCACGACGACGCGCGGGTCGTTGCGCAGCTTCCAGTCGAGCTGCCCCCGGCCGACGTCCACCGCATAGACGCGCTCGGCGCCCCCTTGCAGCAGCACGTCGGTGAAGCCGCCGGTCGAGGCGCCGACGTCGAGACACACCTTGCCGGCCGCCGAAAGGCCGAAGTGCTCGAAACCATGGGCGAGCTTCACGCCGCCGCGGCTGACCCAGGGGTGCGCGGCGCCGCGCACCGAGAGGTCGAGGTCGGGCGCCACCATGCGCCCCGGCTTGTCGAGGCGCTGCTCGCCGCTGAATACGACGCCGGCCAGCACCAGCGCGTGCGCCTTGGCTTTGGTTTCTGCCAAGCCGCGGTCGACGAGAAGCTGGTCAACTCGCGTCCTGGCCTTCATCTGCGCTCAGCCGCCGCGCGGGCTGGGCCGCGGTCGACCAGCACCCGGCCGAGGCGCGCCTTCGATGTCATTCGTTAGGCGCGGAGCGCCGTCCCGGCGTTCTCCGGCCGGCGCGCATCGGCCGCGACCCCCAAGGCGCTCACCGCGGCGGCGACGATCGAGGGCGCATGCAGGCCGGCGCTCGACAGCTGGCTGACCGGCGTGTCGTGGTCGATGAAGCGGTCGGGCAGGTACAATGTGCGCAGCTTGAGCCCGGACTCGAGCAGGCCCTCGCGCACCAGGACGTCGAGAACCTGCGCGGCGAAGCCGCCGATGGCCGACTCCTCCACCGTGATCAGCACCGGGTGCTCCTTGGCCAGGCGGCGGACGAGGTTCGCGTCCACCGGCTTGGCGAAGCGCGCGTCGGCGACCGTGCTGGAGAGGCCGAGCGCGCCAAGCTCGTCGGCGGCCTTCAGGCAGTCGGCGAAGCGCGTGCCGAGGGAGAGGATGGCGATGGTCGAGCCCTCGCGCACGACGCGGCCGCGGCCGATCTCGAGCGGCTGCGGGTCGGCGGGGATCTGGACGCCGGTGGCCTCGCCGCGCGGATAGCGGAAGGCGGAGGGCCGGTCGTCGATGGCGGCGGCGGTGGCGATGGCGCGGGCCAGCTCCGCCTCGTCGGAGGGCGCCATGAGCACGAAGCCCGGCAGGGCGGCGAGCATGCCGACGTCGTAGGAGCCGGCGTGGGTGGCGCCGTCGGCGCCGACCAGGCCGGCGCGGTCGATGGCGAAGCGCACTGGCAGGTTCTGCAACGCGACGTCGTGCACGACCTGGTCGTAGGCGCGCTGCAGGAAGGTCGAGTAGATCGCGGCAAACGGCTTGTAACCTTCGGCGGCGAGGCCGGCGGCGAAGGTCACCGCGTGCTGCTCGGCGATGCCGACGTCGAAGCAGCGCTCGGGGAAGCGCTCGGCGAACTTGTTGAGGCCGGTGCCCGACGGCATCGCCGCGGTGATGCCGACGATCTTGGGGTCCTTCTCGGCCTGGGCGATGAGCTGCTGGGCGAAGACGCTGGTGTAGGTGGGAGCGCCCGCCTTGGCCGGCGCTTGGGCGCCGGTGACGAGGTCGAACTTGCCGACGCCGTGGAACTTGTCCTCGGACTGCTCGGCCGGCGCGTAGCCGCGCCCCTTCTGGGTGCGCACATGGATGAGCACGGGGCCCGAGCCGCGGAAGTGGCGCACGTTCTCCAGCACCGGCAGCAGGCGGCCGATGTTGTGCCCGTCGAGCGGGCCGACGTAGTAGAAGCCGAGCTCCTCGAACAGCGTGCCGCCGGTGGCCAGGCCGCGCGCATACTCCTCGGCGCGCCGAGCGGTGCTGCGCACCGAGCGCGGCAGGCGGCTGGCGACGCGCTTGGCCATGTTGCGGAAGCCGCGGTACTGGCGCGAGGTGATGAGGCGCGAGAGGTAGGCGCGCATCGAGCCGACGTTGCGCGAGATCGACATGTCGTTGTCATTGAGGATGACGATCAGGCGCGCCGACATGGCGCCGGCGTTGTTCATCGCCTCGTAGGCCATGCCGGCCGTCATGGCGCCGTCGCCGATGACGCAGACGACGTTGTGGTCACCGCCGGAAAGGTCGCGCGCCACCGCCATGCCGAGCCCGGCGGAGATGGACGTCGAGCTGTGGGCGGCGCCGAACGGGTCGTACTCGCTCTCCGAGCGGCGGGTGAAGCCGGACAGTCCGCCCGGCTGGCGCATGGTGTGCACGCCCTGGCGGCGGCCGGTGAGGATCTTGTGGGCATGGGCCTGGTGGCCGACGTCCCAGATCATGCGGTCGCGCGGCGTGTCGAACACGTAGTGCAGCGCCACGGTGAGCTCGATGACGCCGAGACCGGCGCCGAGGTGGCCGCCGGTGCGCGACACGGCGCGCACGACCTCGCCGCGCACCTCGTCGGCGAGGTCCTGCAGCTGCGCCGGCTTGAGGGCGCGCAGGTCGGCGGGAGTGTGGATGGTGTCGAGAAGCTCGGTGGAGCTGCTGTACGGCATGTGCGGTTCTTCTTCTTGCTTGCTAGTGGCTGCGCTGCACGACGAACCGGGCCAGGCGGCGCAGGAAGGCGGCGCGCTCGGCGAATATATCAAGGTGCGCGAGCGCCTGGTCGGCCAGCATGGTCGCCTGGGTCCGCGCCCGATCCACACCGAGAAGGGCGACGAATGTGGCCTTGCCGAGGCCGGCATCCTTGCCGACCCGCTTGCCGGTGGCTTCCTCGGACCCCTCGACGTCCAACAGGTCGTCGACGATCTGGAAGGCCAGGCCGAGGTCGCGCGCGTAGGCCCGCAAGGCCTGGCGGGCGGTGTTGGGCGCCCGACCAAGCACCGCGCCCGCCTCGCAGGCGAAGGCGATCAGCGCCCCGGTCTTGAGCTGTTGCATGCGCGTGATGGTGCCGATGTCGGCCGGCTTGTGCTCCACCAGGAGATCGATCATCTGGCCGCCGACCATGCCGCGCGGACCCGCCGCCTCGGCGAGCGCCCGCATCAGCTCGAGGCGCACTTCGGCGTCCGGGTGGGTCTCGGGGTGGGCGATGATCTCGAAGGCGAGCGGCAGCAGGGCGTCGCCCGCCAGCACTGCCGTCGCTTCGTCGTACTTCTTGTGCAGCGTCGGCTGGCCGCGGCGCATTTCGTCGTCGTCCATGCACGGCAGGTCGTCGTGCACCAGGGAGTACGCGTGGGCGAGCTCCACCGCGACGGCGACCCGCAAGGCGGAGCGGCGCGGCACCGCGAAGAGCTCGGCCGTCGCCAGCGACAGCACCGGCCGGAAGCGCTTGCCCGGCGCCAGGACCGCATAGCGCATCGCCTCGGCGAGGCGGCGCTCCGGCCCGCTCGGCTCGGGCAGCAGGTTCTGCAGCACGCCGTCGATCTCGGCGGCGGCGGCGGCCATCGCTTCCGCCACGCCGCCCGCACCGGTGCCGGGTTGTGCGATCAAGCGCTCCACTCTCGGCCGGACTTGCTCAGTCGGTTGCCACGGGCACGGCGGTGACGGCGCCGTGCCGCAGCTCGATGCGCTCGACCTGCTCGCGCGCCGCCTCGAGCTTGGCCTCGCAGTGGCGCTTGAGCTGGGTGCCGCGGGTGTAGGTGGCGATCGACTCTTCCAGGCTCACCTCCCCGCTCTCTAGGCGGCGGACGATCTCCTCGAGATCGGCGAGCGCGCGCTCGAAGGTCATGCTGCGGATGTCGGCGGGGACCTCTTCGCCGCCTTTGGCCTCGGTCGAGCTTGCGGGTGTCGGTTCGCGCGCCATGCCTCTTGCTCCAAGCATCGTGGTCGCCCCGCGCTTCTAGGCGATTCTTGGCCGAAAGCCGCGCCCGGCCAAGTGTAATCGCCGCGCTTCGCTTCAATCTAGGGGCAAACCCCTACCCGGCAATGTGACCGCTATGCCGCGGCCATCAATTCCTGCACGTGGGCGGACGCGGAGCTTGCCAGCGCGGTCAGGTCGTAGCCGCCTTCCAGCGCGGAAACCACACGACCGCCGGCGTGGCGGCGGGCGACGGCGCACAGCTCGCGGGTGATCCAGGCGTAGTCGTCCTCGGTGAGCATGAGTCCGCTGAGGGGATCGTCGCGGTGGGCATCGAAGCCCGCCGAGATCAGCACGAACTCCGGCGCGAACGCGTCCAGCCTGGGCAGGATGGTGTCGGTGTAGGCGCGGCGCACCGCGGCGCCGTCGCTCGCGCCGCGCAGCGGCACGTTGACGATGTTGCCGGCGACGCCCTGCTCGTTGGCGTGGCCGGTGCCGGGATAGAACGGGTCCTGGTGGGTGCTGGCATAGAACAGGCCCGGGTCGCGCTCGAACGAGTGCTGTGTGCCGTTGCCGTGGTGGACGTCGAAGTCGATCACGGCTACGCGCGTGAGGCCATGCACCGCGCGTGCCTGCAGGGCGCCGATGGCGACGTTGTTGAAGAAGCAGAAGCCCAAGGCGCGCGCCCGCTCGGCGTGATGACCGGGCGGCCGCACGGCGCAAAACGCATTCGCCACCTCGCCGGCCGCGACCGCATCGACGGCGGCAACGCACGCCCCCGCGGCGCGCAACATGGCGGGACCGGTGGCCGCGCCCATGGCGGTGTCGGGATCGATACGCACATAGCCATGCGCCGGCACCGCGGCGAGCAGCGCCTCGACATAGCCGCGCTCATGCACGCGGGACAGCGCCTCGCGGCTCGCCTCCGGCGCTTCCCGCCACGCCAGCGCCGCGAACGCCGGACTGCGCAGCGCGGAGAGCACCGACTCCAGACGTGCCGGACTCTCGACGTGCCACGGCTCCATCTCGTGGAGCAGGCAGGCGGGGTGGGTGAAGATGGCGGTGGTCAGAGTCAGACGCTCCTTAGCGAGAACGACGACGAGGTGCGGCGAACACGGGCGATCTACGGGACCTTACGGACCGGACCGGTTCCGGTCGGCGGTCCAGGTCTTGCTGCCCGCACCCAATTTGGCGCAGTTCCCGCGCAACTTGCGCCTCGAGCATTTCTCGCGACAGGTTGCAGCGTCGTACTTGGAGAGATTTGGCGGGCTGCCGCCGCACCGATAGATAGCGCTGAGGAACAAAATCCCCTCAGGAATATCAGCCCGCGGCGGCGCGGGCGGCCTGGAACTTGGCGACCTCTTCCTCGACCAGCTCCTTCTTGGAGAGCTTGCCGACCATGGTCTTGGGCAGCTGGGCGCGGAACTCGATCTCGCGCGGCAGCTCATGCTTGCCGATGCGGGCGCGCAGGAAGGCCGTCAACTCGTCCTCGACGAGCTTCATGCCGTCCTTGACCCGCACGAACGCCTTCACCGACTGGCCGAGGCGCTCGTCGGGCACGCCGACCACGGTGACCTCGGCGACGGCCGGGTGCTCGTAGATCGCCTCCTCGACGTTGCGCGGATAGACGTTGAAGCCGCCGACCAGGATGAGGTCCTTGATGCGGTCGATGAGGAAGATGTAGCCCTCCTCGTCCATCGTGCCGATGTCGCCGGTGCGCAGGCGGCCGTTGACGATCTGCGCCGCGGTCTCCTGCGGTCGGTTCCAGTAGCCCGCCATCACCTGCGGCCCCTGGATGCAGATCTCGCCGCGCTCGCCGGGCTGCAGCACGCGCACCGGATCATCGCGGTCGGTGATGACGACGGTGGTGCCCGGCAGCGGCTGGCCGATCGAGCCCGCCTTGTTGACGCCGTAAAGCGGATTGCAGGTGGCGACCGGCGCCGCCTCGGTGAGGCCGTAGCCTTCCACCAGCTTGCAGCCGGTGAGGCGCTCGAAACGGTGCTTCACCTCGAGCGGCAGCGGCGCGCCGCCGGAGATGCAGAACTTGACCGAGGTGAGATCGAGGTCGCGCACCTTGGGCGAGCCGTTGATGGCGGCGAACATGGTCGGCACGCCCGGCACCAGGGTCGGACGCTTCTTGTGGATGTCGCGCAGCACGTCGTCCAGGACGAAGCGCGGGTGCAGGATGATCTCGCCGCCGATGTAGAGGGCGAGGTTCATGCACACGGTCATGGCGAAAACATGGAAGAAGGGGAGCGCACCCAGCAGCTTCTCCTGGCCCCACTGCACGCCCTCGAGCCACAGCATGGCCTGGTGCGCATTGGCGAACAGGTTGGCGTGGGTGAGCATCGCCCCCTTGGGGGTGCCGGTTGTGCCGCCGGTGTACTGCAGCACCGCGACGTCCGTTTTGGGATCGACGGCCACCGGATCGGGCTTGCCGTCGTTGTCGAGCAGGCTCGCCCACGTGACGTCGGCGGGGTGGCGCCGCCCGCGATAGAGATCGCGGCGCTTGGCGAGCGGATAGAGCAGGCTTTTCGGGAACGGCAGCACCTCGGGCAGGTTGCCGACCACGAGGCGGCGCAGGGGCGTCGTGCCGACCAGCCCCAGCACCTTGGGATACAGCACCGCGAGGTCGAGGGTGACCATGATCTCGGTGCCGGAGCCCTCGACCTGCGCGCGCAGTTGCGGCTCGGCGTAGAGCGGGCTGTAGTTCACCACCGTGGCGCCGGCGCGCAGGGCGCCGAAGTAGGCGACCACCGAGTGCGGCGAGTTGGGCAGGAACAGTCCGACGCGGGTCCCCTTGCGGACGCCGAGGCGCTGAAAGCCCTTGGCCGCGCGCTCCACCATCTCGCCGACCTGGGCGTAGGTGAACCGGCGGCCGAGGAAATCGAGACAGGGATTGGACGCGAAGCGCTTGGCGGGTTCCGTCAGCACCTCGTATAGCGGCCGGCAGGGAATATCCGCGTCCCAACGGATGTTGGGCGGGTACTTGGTAAGCCACGCGTGTGCCATGCCCCTCGCACCTTGCCGCACGATGCCCCTTTGCAATGGTAGCCCGCCCCGGCGAAAGACGGCCAGGGAAATGCGGTGCGCATGGTTGCCTGCCGGCCGAAACAACGCTGCGGACTTTGTGAACCGCGCCGGCACGGCCATACTCCCCCGTTTAGTCGCCTTGTCCCCGGGCCCAGCCCGCAGACCTCGAGTCGTTCCGCCTTGGCAGCCACCGAACCCCGCAGAGGCGCCGCCGACCTGCCCACTGTGGCGGGCACGGCGCTGGCCATGGCCGACGCGACCGTGACCAAGAGCCGGCAGAAGCGCATGCACGCCGCCTGCGATGTCGACGCAGGATCCTACGGCACCGCCGCCGACCCTTTGCTGTTCGGCATCGACTGCCTGCTGGCGGTGCGCAAGAGCAAGGTGCGGGCGCCGGACCGCCTCGTGCACCTTGAGCATCGCTTGGAGGTGCACCAGCCGGTCGCGGTGGACGAGAAACTCGGCGTGCGCGCCAAGGTCGAGCACGTGGAACAGACGCCGGACGGCGAGCGGGCGCGCTACGTCTTCGAGTTTTTCGGGCGCGACGGCTCGGTCGTGATGACCCAGGCGGCGACGACGCTGGTCGCCGACCCGAGCTGGCTGCGCGACGCGCCGGCCAGCAAGAGCGACCCGCGCGCCGGCTACCGGCTGGCGGCGCGCAAGCTGCTCAATTCGGCCAAGGTGCAGGGCTACAGCGAGGAGAGCGGCAACCGGCTGCACTTCGATCCCGCCTTCGCAGTGCGCTATGGCATGGGGGCGCCCGTCGCCAACGCGCTGATGACCGTGACGTGGGCGGTGGAAGCGCTCACCGCCGGCGAGGCGCCGCCGCAGGCGATGTCCATTGCCGCGCGCTTCCCCGCGCCGCTGTTCTGGGACGACGGGGTGGACGTGCTTGTGCGCGAGAAGAGCGGTAAGGTCGCCGCCGTGCGCTGCGTGAGCTCCGCCGGCGCGCTTGTGTGCGAGGCGGAGATCGCGTGACGGCGCGCATCGTGGCGCCGACACCGGAAGCGATCGCCGAGGCGGCGCGCCTGCTGTGCGCCGGCCGGCTGGTCGCCTTCCCGACCGAGACAGTGTACGGGCTGGGCGCCGACGCCACTAGCGACGCAGCCGTCGCGGCCATCTACCGCGCCAAGGGACGGCCCGCGCACAATCCGCTCATCGTCCATGTCGCGGCGCAGGCCGACGCCGAGGCGCTCGCCGTGTGGAGCGAGCCCGCCCGGCGGCTGGCGCGAACCTTCTGGCCCGGCGCCCTCACCCTGGTGCTGCCGCTGCGTCCCGGCGCGCCGATTGCGAGCGCGGCCGTGGCGGGCCTCGACACGATCGCCCTGCGCGTGCCGGATCACCCGGTGGCGCTCGACCTGTTGCGGGCGGCCGGGCGGCCGCTGGCGGCGCCGAGCGCCAATCCGTCCGGCCGAGTCAGCCCGACGCGCGCCGAGCACGTAGCAGCGGGGCTGGGCGACGCGGTGGACCTGATCCTCGACGGCGGGCCGTGCCGGGTCGGCATCGAATCCACGGTGGTCGCCCTGGGACGCGACATCCCGCAGCTGCTGCGGCCGGGCGGCGTTCCCGCCACCCAGCTCGAGGACGTGCTGAACCAGTCGCTGTTACCCGCGACCGCCGGCGCGCGCTCCGATGGACGCCCCCGGGCGCCGGGGCAATTGGAAAGCCACTACGCGCCGCGGGCGGCGGTGCGGCTCAACGCCACCAGCGCCGCGCCAAGCGAAGGCGGGCTGGCGTTCGGCGCCCGCGACGTGCCGGGCGGCCGGCGCACCATCAACCTGTCGGCGCGCGGCGACGTCGCCGAGGCGGCGGCAAACCTCTACGCGGCGCTGCGCGCTCTGGACGAGGCCAACGTGAGCGCGATCGCGGTGGCGCCGATCCCGGAGGAAGGCCTGGGCGTGGCAATCAACGATCGCCTGCGGCGGGCGAGCGCGCGCCGCCCGTCTTGATCGGCGAGCGCTAGCCGACGCGGGTGATCGAGGCGACCTCGATGGTGCCGACCGTCGGATAGCGCGCGTCGGCGCCCGGCGTGAACATGCCGGCGATGGCGACGCGGACGTTGGGCGCGGTCGCCAGCAACGCGCGCTGCGTTGGATTGCCTTCCTGCAGGCGATAGAAGCGCAGCGCGTCGTCCTCGAGGCCGATGACGCAGTCGCGCTCCGGCACCGCTGCGGTCGGCCGGTCGGGCAGGCATCGCAAGGTGCCGACCACGGCGATGGGCCCGCGCGCGCCCAGCACGCCGGCGTTGTCCTGGCGGCCGGCGCAGGCGACGGCGACCGCCAACAACGAGGAACACAGAAGAAGGGACGCGAACCGCACGGAAGCCTCTTGTTCTCCCCTCGGGGGCGGGCCCTCACTTGAAGGCGGCGGCCAATGGGCGGAAAGTGACCGATCAGGAACCCTTGCCGATGGCGCCCGCCCGACTCTCTACCACAGCCGCAGTGCCCGCGTCCGGTGACATCGCACCGAGTGTGATCGAGCGGCTGCAGGCCGCCGCCGGCGACGGCGGCTGGAGCACCGATCCGGCGCGGCTGGCGCCATACCTGATCGACCAGCGCCGCCGCTACCGGGGCAGCGCGCCGCTCCTGCTGCTGCCCGACACGACCGAGAAGGTGTCGGCGATCGTGCGGATCTGCGCCGAGACGCGCACGCCCATCGTTCCCCAGGGCGGCAACACCGGCCTGGTCGGCGGGGCGACGCCGCCGGCCGCGGGCGGCGCCGTGCTGGTGAACCTCGCCCGCATGAACCGGGTGCGTGAGGTCGACGCCGCGGCGGCGGCGATCACGGTCGAAGCGGGGTGCATCCTGGCGGCGGTGCAGCAGGCGGCAGCCGGCGCCGGGTTCCTGTTCCCGCTCAGCCTGGGCGCCGAGGGCAGCTGCCAGATCGGCGGCAACCTCGCCACCAACGCCGGCGGCCTGCAGGTGCTGCGCTACGGCACGGCGCGCGCGCTCACCCTCGGCCTCGAGGTGGTGACCGCCGACGGGCGCGTGTGGAACGGCCTGCGCGGGCTGATGAAGGACAACACCGGCTACGACCTGAAGCAGCTGTTCATCGGCGCCGAGGGCACGCTCGGCATCATCACCGCGGCGGTGCTGCGGCTGTTCCCGCTGCCCAGCCAGCGCGTCACGGTGATGGTGGGCATCGACGACGTGAGCGCGGCGCTGCGCGTGCTGAACGATCTGCGCGCGGCTTCGAGCGAGCGGCTGAACGCGTGCGAGATCCTGTCGGCGCGCGCGCTCGAGTTCGTGCTGCGCCACGTGCCGGGCGCGCGGCCGCCGTTCACCGAGCTGCACCCGTGGGTGCTGCTGGTGGAGGCGGAGGCCAGCGCGGGCGACGCGCTCGGCGACGCGCTGGCGGCAGCGCTCGGCGACCTGCTCGAGGCCGGCACCATCAAGGACGCGGCAATGGCGCAGAGCGCCGCCCAGGCCGAGGCAATGTGGAAGCTGCGCGAGTCGGTCCCCCTCGCCCAGACGCGCGAGGGCGGCAGCATCAAGCACGACATCGCGGTGCCGCCGGCGCGCGCCGAAGACTTCATGAGGAAGGCCGAGGCGGCGGTGGCCAAGGCCCTGCCCGGCGTGCGCGTGTGCGCGTTCGGACACCTGGGCGACGGCAACATCCACTACAACCTGTCGCAGCCGGTGGGTATGCAGCCCGAGGCATTCGTCGCCGAGTGGGACCGCCTCTCGCGCATCGTCCACGACATCGCCGTGGAATTCGGCGGCAGCATCTCGGCGGAGCACGGCATCGGCCAGCAGAAGCGCGCCGACCTGGTGCGCTACAAGCCGGCGGTCGAGATCGACATGATGCGCGCGGTGAAGCAGGCGCTCGACCCGCTCGGCATCATGAACCCGGGGAAGATGTTGTAGCTACAGCGCCCTCGTCCTGAGACTGCCAAAGGACGAGGTCTCATGCTTCGACAAGCTCAGCATGAGGAGTCTCTAATTGGGGATGACGACGTTGTAGAGCGTCTGCGGCTCGGCGACGCCCTTGAGCTCGAAAGTGCCCTTGTTCTCGAAGGTGCCGCGGCCCTGGGAGAGGTCCTTGACCACCTGCGAGACGTAGACGTCGTCGGTGCCGGCCTTGTCGCAGATGCGCGCGGCGATCTGCACGGTGGTGCCGAACAAATCGCCGTTCTCGGCGATCGGCTCGCCGGCGTTGATGCCGACGCGCAGGTGCAACAGGATGCTGGGGTCCTTGGCGCGCGCCTGCGTCAGGCTCTTCTGGATGGCGATGCCGGCGCCCACCGCCTCGGGGCACGACACGAAGCTCGCCATGATGCCGTCGCCGGCGGGCTTGACCTCGGTGCCGCAGAACTCGCGCAGCGCGTTGCGCACCACCGTGTTGTGCAGGTGCACGAGCTTCTGGGCGCCGGAGTCGCCGAGCTGCTGCGTGAGCTTGGTGGAGCCGACGATGTCGGTGAACATCACCGCCACCGGGCCGCCGCGCTTCTGCTCGGCCGGGTTCTTGAACTCCTCGACGGCGGCGTTGAGCGCCTTGCCGAGGTCCGTGCCCTTGCCGGAGAGGAAGTCCTCCATCGCCGCGCCGCCGGAGCGGAACATCTTCGCGTAGGACGGCTCGAGCAGGTACTCCTCGTACTTCTCGCCGAACTTCTTGGCGATGTCGGGGCCCGAGCCGAGTGCGCCGCCCCCGCGCGAGGCCCCTGACCCCACCTCGGCCGCGAGTTTTCCCGCTCGGGCGCGGATTTGCAAGCTTCTACATGCGGTTAGCTGGCAATCGCGAGGTCACGGCGCAGCCGCCCGCGCCGACTCGTCGCAGCCTTGGGGCGGCTCTCGGGGCGCCCCATCGGCTTGAAAGCCCCACCCGGAGGGGCTAGGGAATAGCTTCGGGCTCGGGGAGGGCCGGCGGCTTGGCAGCCGCCGGAACGTTGCCCGTTCAGAGCCAAGAACCAGGGCTTTCCGGCCGAATGGCCACACGCCCAACAACACCACGAAGAGGATCGAGGGGACTATGGCTGCAGCCGATTTGGAGGCGATTGCCCGCAAGATGGTCGAGGGCGGCAGGGGGATTCTTGCCGCCGACGAGAGCAACACCACGGCGAACAAGCGCCTGGCCAAGGTGAAGGTGGACGGCACGGTGGACAACCGCCAAGCCTATCGCGAGATGCTGTTCACCACGCCGCGCCTCGGCGAGTACATCTCCGGCGCCATTCTCTATGACGAGACCATCCGCCAGACCACCAAGGCGGGCGTTCCCTTCGTCAAGATCCTGAACGACCAGAACATCCTGCCGGGCATCAAGGTGGACGCCGGCACCAAGAAGCTCGCGGGCTCGCCCAACGAGACCATCACCGAGGGCCTCGACGGCCTCGGCGAGCGTCTCGCCGAGTACTTCAAGCTCGGCGCCAAGTTCACCAAGTGGCGCGCCGTCATCACGCCGGACGAGAAGAACAAGACGCCGACCGACTACGCCATCCACGTCAACGCCCACGCGCTCGGCCGCTATGCCAAGCTGGCGCAGGACGCGGGCCTAGTGCCGATCGTCGAGCCCGAGGTGCTGATGGACGGCACGCATTCGATCGAGTACGCGCGCGAGGTCACCGCGCGCACCCTGCACTGCGTGTTCAACGAGCTGCACGACCAGCAGGTGATGCTGGAGGGCATGGTGCTGAAGCCGAACATGGTGATCGCGGCCCAGGACAGCCCCAAGCAGGCGAGCCGCGAGCAGGTTGCCGAGTGGACGGTGAAGACGCTCAAGCGCTTCGTGCCGTCGGCGGTGCCGGGCATCGCCTTCCTTTCAGGCGGCCAGGACGAGGCCGAGGCCACCGAGCACCTCAACCTGATGAACAAGATGGGCCCGCTGCCGTGGAAGCTCAGCTTCTCCTACGGCCGCGCGCTGCAGGACTCCTCGCTGAAGACTTGGGCCGGCAAGTCGGCCAACGTCGAGGCGGCGCAGCGCGTGCTCGCCCACCGCTCGAAGATGAATTGGGCGGCGAGCACCGGCAAGTACACCAACGACATGGAGAAGGCGGCCTAAGCGCCTCTCGCACGTCGGGACTGCAACCGAGGGCGGCAGGGAAACCTGCCGCCCTTTTTCTTTGTCTCGCCAAGGCGATCCACGCCCCTGCCGGCCGGCGCGCGACAAGCAAGAAGGGCGGCAGTTGCCTGCCGCCCTCGAGTTTGCCCCCTTTGTTGCTTCGCAAGCCGAGCGGGTTGTCGGATCAGCGCCCCGTACTCAGCTTCACGTAGGCCCGGTATGTCTCCGGGCTTGGAACCGCCAGGTTTGCCTTGTCCGCCGCCGCGGCGACCGCCGGGTGATCCCAGGGCGTGCGCTTGTCGCTGTACCCTTCGACGATCTGCAGGTGCACGCCGGTCTGGCCGAGACCCAGGGCGGGCACGTCGCGGTCGGTCTCCCAATACCGCTGCCGCTCGTTCGACAGCAGCGCCTTGTTGACGCGCACCTCGCCGTTCGCCTTCGCGGCGACGCAGCGCAGCCGGTCGAGCGCCTGCCACAACGGCGCGACGACGTATGGCGCCGAGTCGGTTCTCGCGTTCAGCATGGCGGGCAGGAAGGTGATGCCTTCCGGAAGCCGGTAGCAGGTGCCGGGCTGGAAGTCGCGATTGCCGCCCTCGCCGGTGATGCGCACGATCTCGTAGGGCTTCCCGGTGCGCGGGTTGGTGTACTGCTCGGCCGGGATGAAACGCTGCGCGTCCACGTCGAAGCCGTCCATGACGAGGATGTTGCCAGGCTCCGCCTGCGGCAGCTCCGCGACCGGGCAAGAATTGTCGATGGGAGCCAGCGCGGCGACAGCGACGAGCGTCGGCCCGCCGAAAATGCGGTCGCGCAGGAAGGCGTAGATCTCGTCACTGTGAGTCGTGGCTGCAGCGAACATCCACACTCCGGCCATTGCCTGAGTCCAGAACAACGCTTGACGAAGACCAGCCCGAATACTCAGCCCGGCACGACCAAACACTGTGCTACTCCACACCGGACAGGCCCCGCCTGTCCTAACCTTAGGCTGTACTGCCGCTGGCCGCCGGCCGCAACGGCCAGGGGCAAAAGCGTTGTAAAACGGCGTAAAGGACCTGTAAGCCGCCTGCAACCGGATTACCGCGAGGCGAGGCGAGGCGCGCTGCAACCGAGCGAGCCGACGCAATACCGCGGCCGGCGGACCGCCGCCGCCACACGCTCGCGTTCAGGGCACGCACAGGAAGTGCAGCGAGAAGTGCTTGTCGTTCCACGTGCGCAAAGGCTTGAAGCCGGCGCGGCGCGCGAGGTTGCGGAACTCGAGCACGCTGTACTTGTAGGAATTCTCGGTGTGGATGCTTTCGCCGGCGCGGAAGCAGAACAGACGGCCGGCGACGTACACCGCCTGGGTGCGGTCGCTGACGAGGCGCATTTCCACGCGCCCTTCCGCCTCGTCGTAGGGAGCGAAGTGCAGGAAGCGGTGGGGGTCGAAGCCCGCACCGATCTCCCGGTTGATGCGCGTCAGCACGTTGCGGTTGAAGGCGGCGGTGATGCCCTCGACGTCGTTGTATGCGCGCCACAGGACGCGCGGGTCCTTCTTCACGTCCACGCCGACCAGCAGGGCACCGTGGCGGCCGACCAGGCGGGCGACGCCGCGCAGGAACGGCTCGGCCTCGGCCGGCGTGAAGTTGCCGATGGTCGAGCCAGGGAAGAAGGCCAGCTTCGGCCCCGGCGGCAGCATGAGGTGCAGCGGCGTCGTGAAGTCGGCCGCGCACGGAACGACCTTGAGCTTCGGATAGGCGCGCGCGAGCTCCCGCCCGCCGGCCAGCAGATGATCGGCCGAAATGTCGATCGGCACGTACGCGGCGGGCTCCTCCATGAGGTCGAGGAGCGCGCGCACGTTGCGCAGGGACCCGGCGCCGTACTCGACGAGCTGCGTGCGCGGCGCGATCAGCGGCGCAATCTCGGGCAGGGCCCGCTGCAGCAGGGCGCCCTCGGCGCGCGGCAGGTAGTACTCGGGCAGCTCGGTGATCTGGTCGAACAGCTCCGAGCCCTGGCGGTCGTACAGGTACTTGGATGGCAGGCTCTTGTCGGGGCGGCTCAAGCCGTCGAGCACGTCGGCGAGAAACGCCGGCGGCGCAACGACCGACGCACGCGGCTGGAAGCGCACCGTGGCCGCGTCGGTCGGCAGCAACCCAGCCGGCACGGCTTTGTGCGGCGGATCCGCGTACAGGTTCATGCGTCCTCCGCGAGTCGCACGCCGGAGAATTGCCAGCGCGCCGATGGCGGGAAGAAGTTGCGGTAGCTGGCGCGGACATGGCCGCCAGGGGTCGCGCACGAGCCGCCGCGCACGGACCGGAAGGCCGCGAGCAGGACCGCGCGCGCGTCGTCGCGCGCAAGCGGGCCCACTTCCGGCGAAGCGTCGCGCAGAACAGCCGATGGGACGAGACGGGTGCGGTTCGACACGACGGCCTCGCTGGCTTCCCCGGTCGGAAAAACCTGAGGCATCGGCCGGTGCGCCTCAAGGCGGCGGGGGAGCTATCTCGGGGGGAAGACCGCGCGCAGCATGAGTAGTCCGACGAGCGCAGCCAAGGTGAAGCCGGCGCCGGCGAGAAACGTCGCGGCAGGACCAGCGCTGTCCCACAAGACTCCGGCGATGACGCTGGCAAAGAGCAGCGCGATGCCGCTCGCGAGGTTGAACAGGCCGAAGGCGCTGCCGCTCAGCTGGGGCGGAGCCGTATCGGCGACCATCGCGGAGAGCAGGCCCTGGGTCAGGCCCATGTGCAGGCCCCACAGCGCGGCGCCGGCAAGCACCAGCCATGGCGCCGCCGCCACCGCCAGCACCAGATCCGCGGCGATGAGCACCACGAACCCGGCGAGAAGGAGTCCGGCGCGGCCGATGCGGTCGGACAAGACGCCGACCGGATACGCCGACGCGGCGTACACGACGCTCATGACCACCATGACGATGGGCACCAGCGCAAGGCGCATGCCGACGTCCTGAGCGCGCAGGATGAGGAACGCCTCGCTGAAGCGCGCCAACGTCAGCACCGCTCCCACCACGACGACGGCTCAGAACGCGCCGGGCAGGATGCGCAACGCGCCGAGGCTGAATCGCGTACGGCTGTTCGCGGGCGGCTCCGGCGGCTCGCGCACGCCGAACACCAGCACCAGCACCGAGGCGACGGCGGGAATCACCGCGACCCACAACGCCAGTCGCAGGTTGTCGGACAGCACCAGCAGGAGTAGCGCGGCAAGCAGCGGCCCGGCTACGGCGCCGACGGTGTCGAGGGACTGGCGCAACCCGAACGCCGCGCCGCGGACCTGGGCGGGGGTGAGATCCTGGATGAACGCGTCACGCGGCGCGCCGCGGACGCCTTTGCCGATGCGGTCGAGGAACCGCGCCGCGAACACGGTGGGCACCTTGGTGGCGAGCGCGAACAAGGGCTTCGCGACCGCCGCCAGCCCGTAGCTCGCCACGACCAGCGGCTTGCGGCGGCGGAAGGCGTCGCTGATGGTGCCCGAGAACACCTTGACGATCATCGCCGTGGCTTCCGCGACGCCTTCGATGACGCCGAGCGCCGTCGCCGATGCCCCCAGCACCGTGACCAGGAACAAGGGCAGCAGGCTGTGCACCAGCTCGGACGACATGTCCATGAGCAGGCTGACGACTCCCAGCGCCCACGCCGCGGCAGGAACGCGCGGGCCGGGTGTGGGCGTGTGGGTGCGGTTCGGCATGGCGAGCGGCGGCGCAAACTACGCGGCTGCCGCTTAGGCAACCAGCGTCACGGTCCAGATGCGCGGCGGCGGTGGGACGCTGCACCGGCATCGCTCAGTGATGGGCGTGGACCAGGGCGTGGCCGCGGCCGCGGGCGATCAGCCAGCGGTTGAGCGGGAACGCCGCGGCGCCGGCGACGGCGAGCGTGAACGCCAGGCTGGCCCAGAACAGCGGGCTGGTGAGGTGGGCATCCATCGCGCCCGGGATCAGCAGCATCACCGCGTTGTCGACGATTTCCATCACCGTGATGGACGCCGTGTCGGCGGCGAGCGCGATGGTAGCGACGTCGCTGAACCCGGCCGCCGTGCCGATGATCATTCCCAGCGTCTCGCCGATGGCGCAGCCGGTGAGGCAGTGCAGCGTGGCGACGAACGCGACCTTGTTGAGGCTCGGCGGAGCGGCCCGCGAGGCGGCGGCGGCCGGTGCGAGATGGGCGTGGTGAGCGTGATGGGCGTGGGCGGTCATGACTGTTCCCTTGGTTTGACGCAACGCCGCGGTTTCTAAACCTTCCCAAGACGGGAATGTAAATGCAGTATCTTCGAGCCCGCCGGGGGCCGGCGAATATCCTTTTCCTGCAAGCGGTTGCGCCGGGACGGCGGGGCTGGTACGCCGCGACGGCCGCTGCCTCCTCGGGAAGCACCCCATGTCCCTGCGTTCGCGGATCGGCTGGAGCATCCACTCGGCGATCCAGTCTTATTATCGGCCGAAGGTGAGCGCGCGCGTGCTCGAGCACGCCGGCGCACGCACGGCGTCGAAGGCATACCCGCCGCAGTTCGTCGACCTGGTGCGGCTGACGCGCTTCGTGCGCGAGCGGCGGCCCAGCGTGGTGTGGGAGTTCGGCAGCGGCTGGTCGACGCAGTACCTGGCCCAAGCACTCGCCGACAACGGCGCAGGCAAGCTCTACTCCCTGGACGCCGACGCGTTCTGGTCCGAGAACGCGCAGGCCATGCTGCCGCCTTGGCTAGGGCCGTTCGCCGAGATGCGCCATGTGCCTTGCAAGCAGATGCAGGTGCAGGGCGCCTGCGCGTGGAAGTACGACTGGCGTCCCGACGACATGCCACAACTCATCTACGTGGACGGGCCCGCCGGCGCCAAGGAATGCCCGGGCAACGCCGACCTCCTCGAGATCGAGGAGCGCCTGGCGCCCGGCTGCCTGATCGTCATCGATGGCCGCGCCAAGACTGCCGAATTCTTGCGCACCAAGTTCCGCCGCGAGTGGCGCTACTGGGAGGACCTCGGCCCGTTCGGCCGCTTCTTCAGCCAGTTCAACCAGCGCTACCTGGAGCTGATGCGGTAGCGCGCACTGCACGTGGCGGGAGTACGACGCTGTCCGGCCGATGGCCGCGTAACGCGCGGCCGCCCCTCGCCGCGCCGGCGTTCGCTGCGGCGGTGGAGACGACGCGGACTCAGGACTTCTTCATCGCCAAGGCAAGCGCGCGCGCGAGATCCGACTTGCCGTAGGGCTTGCTGATGATCATACCCAGCTCGCGCGTTCGGACTACGCCTTCGACTGCCGCCTCGGAGAAGCCCGAAGCGAACAGCACGCGAAGGCCGGGACGCTGGGCGAGTGCGGCACGCGCAAGCTCGACTCCGCTCATGCCGCCCGGCATCACCATGTCGGTGAGCAGCACGTCTAGGCTTGGCAACGTATCGATGACCTGCAGGGCCTGCGGTCCATTGGTGGCTTCGTGCACGGCGTAGCCCAGCGAGCGCAAGTAGGTCGCCGCGAGCGCCCGCACCTCGTCGTGGTCCTCGACGAGAAGGACGACCGCGCCGGCGGACGGCGCCGTGACGCCGACGGCATCGCCCGCCGCCAGCGCCGCCGCCAGCTCTGCACGCGGAAGATAGAGCCGCACCGTCGTGCCGTGCCCGACCTCGCTATAGATCTTCACATGCCCGCGAGACTGCTTGGCGAAGCCGTAGATCATCGCCGGCCCCCGGCCCGTGCCCTTGCCGGGCGCCTTAGTGGTGAAGAACGGCTCGAACACGCGCTGCAGGAGGTCCGGCGGGATGCCGGTACCAGTGCCCGACACCGCCATCATGACGTAGTCGCCGGGCTCGACGTCAGCGTTGGCCGTCGCGTACCGCTGGTCGAGGTGCTTGTTGGCGGTCTCGATAGTGAGACGGCCGCCGTTCGGCAAGGCGTCGCGGGCATTGATGGCGAGGTTGGTCAACGCCGATTCGACCTGCGCGGCGTCGGCGTAGGCGAGCCAAGGCTCGGGGGCAAGCACCAAGCTCACCTCGATCTGCTCGCCAAGGGTGCGGCGCAGCAACTCGGTCGCTCCACGGACGACCTCGTTGACGTCCACCGCTACGGCCTGCAGCGGTTGGCGCCGCGTGAACGCCAGGAGCTTGCGCGTGAGCTCGGCGCCGCGCCCGGCGGCGCGGTGCGCCCGCGCAGCGAGCTCGCGGTTGGCCAGATCGAGCCGCTCGCTGTCGGTCAACAGCTCCAAGTTGCCCATGATCACGGTGAGTAGGTTGTTGAAGTCGTGCGCCATGCCGCCGGTGAGTTGGCCGATAGCCTCCATCTTTTGCGCTGCGTGCAGCTGAGCCTGCAGGCGCGTTCGCTCCGATACTTCGCGGGCGATGACGACGAACGCGGCGTCATCGTTGAGCCGGACTTTGGACGTCGAGACCTCGGCCTGCGTCACCGCATTCCCCCGACCGAACGAAATCGTGCCGGAACTGGTCGCGTTCGCAGCGTCCAGGACATCGTTGACGATGCGGGGTGCATCGCGCTCGGCGACCAGGTCCTGCAGGCGTTGCGCAACAATCTCGGTGCGGGGACGCGCCAGCAGGCGCTCGGTCGCCGGGTTAGCCTCGAGCACTTTGCCGGCACGATCGACCACGAAGATGCCGTCGGCGGCGCTCTCCAGGAACAGGCGGTAGCGCGCTTCCGACTCCTCAACCCTGCCTTCGAGGCGACGCGCGTACTCGTCCACCGTGGCCTTGGTGGCGGCGACCTCGTCGTACGCCTCAGCGAGACGGACGTAGAGAGCATTGTTTTCGAGCAGCAAGACGACCAGGAGGATGCTGCCGGCAAGAAGACCGTACACCCTGCCGGCGTAGAAGCCGAAGTCGAAGCGTCCGGCGTTCAGCACGGCGGCGAGCGCGACGCTGACCAAGAACGCCACCATCACGACCACCAGCCAGCCGTCGAGGACCGAGTGCGGGCGGCGCCGCCACAAAGCGACAAGCGCGACAACACCGCCGCCCCACAACACCGCGACCACGTATTTCATTGTCGCCATCTCGCGGTTGCCCGCCATGATGGCGGGCAACGCGTCGTGGGCCGCGGTCGCGAGCAAAGTCAGGGCGACGACCAGCGCGAGCGTGGCTGTTGCCGCCGCAGCGACTACCGTCCCAGGCCGCAGTGCCGGTGGCGGCGCAAGCGTGCTGCACGCATACCCCAACACGAACCACGAGAAGCCCGCGTGCCAGAACATGTAGAGCCACGCAGTCGTTTGCGGGCCGCCGCCGATCACGCCGGAGGGCGCCAGCAATCCGGGAAATGACAGCGCATGGGCAGTTGCCAACGCGCCGCTGAATAGGTAGCCACTGCCCAGCATGCGCAGCGCGCGCCGTCGGGTCAGCAGGTACTGCCCGAAGATCAGCGCCGCTGTGACCAGCTCGGCCAGCACAAGTGCCGACTGATAGGCCGGGATGAACGCCTCGATTCGCGGCAGCTGCACTTGGGCGAACGGCGCAGCTGCAGCAAAGACCACCAGGGACGCAACGATCACCGCAACGATCAGGCGTTTGTCGTTCGGGCCAGCCGGAAGCAGCGCAAGGAAGATGCGCGACGCACCGCCCGGCGCCGGCCGCGCGGTCGCCCTCGCCTGGGGCGCAGACACCGGCGCGAAGGTTGAGTCGTTGGTCATGTCAGCACCACGCGGTTCGCGGCCGCGGGCCGCCCGTAATGGTAGCCCTGCGCAATGTCGCAGCGGAGCTTCGACAAATGCTCGTGAGTGTCGCGATCTTCGATCCCTTCGGCGCAAACCTGCATGCCCAGTTCGTGCCCGAGGCTGATGATCGTGCGCACGATCGCTGCGGCCTCGCGCGATGCGGTGATCTCGCCCACAAAGGAGCGGTCGATCTTGATCTCGCTGAACGGCAGGCGATGGAGTTGCACCATGGAGGAATATCCGGTGCCGAAGTCGTCCATCGACAGTCCGAAACCGGCCACGCGAAACCGGGTGAGGATCTCCATGCTGCGCGCAGACTCGTCCATCGCCCCCGTCTCTGTCACCTCCAGGATGAGGTGCTCCGGCTCGCAGTGCTCCTCGCGAACAAGCGCGAGGAACTTCTCGGGGATGCTGTCATCTTTGAGCATCGCTGCGTCGAGGTTCTCCGCGATCGAGACCTCGTATCCGGCCGTCGCCCATGCGCGGCGCTGGGCCGCAGCCGAGCGCAGCACATATTGGGTGAAGGGCTTCAGCAGCGGCGAGCGCTCCAGGAGCGGAATGAACTCGTTGGGTGGGACGACGCCTTTCTCGGGGTGACTCCAGCGCATCAGTGCCTCGGCGCCGATGATCTTCCTCGCGGCAATGGCGACCTTAGGCTGGAACTCGAGGAAGAACTCCCCGTTGCGCAGCGCCGCCTCCAGGTCGGATTCGCTGAACGCTTTGACTCTCTCCAGCGCCGTAGCCAGAAGCTGCCGCAGATCCTCATTGCGAAACGGCTTCTGCAGCGCCCCAATGATGCGCAGGCCATAGCTTTCGCTCAGACGCCGCGCGGACGCCAGCGTTCGCGGGTCGACGCCGCTCACCAAGACGATGGGCGATCGCACGCGGTGGTCGCCGAGACGGCGTAGCACCTCGATGCCGTTGCTGCCGCCGAAACGCATGTCGACGGTGATGACGCTGGGATGCGCGCGCTCCAGCGTGGCCGACAGAGCCAGCGGATCCGCCAGCGCGCTGCCCTCCAGTCCGATGACCCGCGCCACCCCGAGGATGAGGTCGCTGACGTCGGCCTCATCCTCGATGACAAGAATCCACCCCATGCGCGCCCGCCCCCCAAATGCGCGACCGTGCAGCCAGCGTATGCGGCCCCGGTACAACCGAACCGTGATCCGTTTCACACAACCCCTGCGTTCCATCCCACTGCCACTGCAGGCACGGGGCCGATCGCACGGCCGCCGAATCCGGCCACAGCCACGCCAGTCCAGCAACCATCCCGTGTGTGATCGCGTCACAGATCAGGCCGGTTGAACCGAGGGAACGGACGGATGGACGGGCGCTCGAATCTTAGGCAATCGCCCAACCAGCGCTCGTTCCCTGTGCACATGCGACGACGGGATGCCGCTCCATGAATCACGAACGCGCCTGGATTCATTGGCGCTGCCAATAGCTTAGGCACGCTCGCGGGCCATGGCATATGCGTTGCTATGGGGGGCCGGTACCACAACCCAACGCATCGGGAGTTTCAGGGGACATGACCAAGCTTCTTTCATGGGCACGCGCGGCCGCGGTTGCCGCCGGCGCTCTTGCCGGCGTCGCCAGCGCCGGCCCTGCGTTCGCGCAGGCGGCGGCGCCGATCAAGGTCGGCGTGCTGCATTCGCTGTCCGGCACCATGGCAATCAGCGAGACGACGCTGAAGGACACCATGCTGATGCTGGTGGACGACCTCAACAAGAAGGGCGGCCTGTTGGGCCGACCCGTGCAAGCGGTCGTCGTCGACCCGGCCTCCGACTGGCCGCTGTTCGCCGAGAAGGCGCGCGAGCTGCTCACCCAGCACAAGGTCGACGTGGTGTTCGGCAACTGGACGTCCGTGTCGCGCAAGTCCGTGCTGCCGGTGTTCGAGGAGCTGAACGGCCTCTTGTTCTATCCGGTGCAGTACGAGGGCGAGGAGTCCTCGCGCAACGTCTTCTACACCGGCGCCGCGCCGAACCAGCAGGCGATCCCGGCGGTCGAGTACCTGATGAGCCGCGACGGCGGCGAGGCCAAGCGCTTCGTCCTGCTCGGCACCGACTACGTCTATCCGCGCACCACCAACAAGATCCTGCGCGCGTTCCTGAACTCCAAGGGCATCGCCGACGCCGACATCATGGAGAACTACACGCCGTTCGGTCATTCCGACTGGCAGACCATCGTCGGCCAAGTGAAGCAGTTTGCCTCGGCCGGCAAGAAGACGGCCGTGGTCTCCACCATCAACGGCGACGCCAACGTTCCTTTCTATAAGGAGCTGGCCAACCAGGGCGTCAAGGCCACCGACATCCCGGTCGTCGCGTTCTCGGTCGGCGAGGAAGAGCTCGCCGGTCTCGACACGGCGCCGCTGGTCGGTCACCTGGCCGCGTGGAACTACTTCATGTCGATCAACACGGCGCAGAACAAGGCGTTCATCTCGAAGTGGCACGCGTTCATCGGCAACACCAAGCGCGTCGTCAACGACCCGATGGAGGCCCACTACATCGGCTTCAACATGTGGGTGCAGGCGGTGAAGCAGGCCGGCACCACCAACGTCGACGCCGTGCGCCAGGCCATGTACGGCCAGAAGTTCATGAACCTGAACGGCCAGATGGCGGTGATGAACACCAACCATCACCTGTCCAAGCCGGTGCTGATCGGCGAGATCCAGGCCAACGGCCAGTTCGACATCGTCTGGAAGACGCCCGGCGTGGTGGTCGGCGACGCCTGGTCCGACTTCATCCCGGAGAGCAAGCCGCTGGTCGCCGACTGGACCTATCCGTGGGTCTGCGGCAACTGCACCGAGCCGAAGTTCAAGAACTAGTCCGCCTACCGCGACGGCTTCCCCCGGGCTCGTTGTCCTCCCCTTCGAGCCCGGGGGATCGGCCGACATAGCCAAGACTCCTTGGCGCAAGTTCCACCGCCCAGTTTGGCGACTCCGATGGTGCATGCAATGGTGACCCAAGCTTTGGGGAGCTTGGCCCGCGCGCTCTTACTCTGCGCGGCGTTGTTCTCCGGAACGGCATACGCGCAGGCGATCGAGGCCAAGTCCATCGAGGACCTTGTCGCGATCCTCGGCGCCGGCGACTTCACGGCCAAGATCGACGCCACCCAGGCGCTGGCGACGACGGGCGACCCCCGCCTCGTGCCGATCCTGCAGGCGCTCCTCGACGGCAACCTCTATGCGCGCAAGTCCGACCACCTCGTCGTCATCGGCAAGGAGCAGGGCGGCACGCTGACCGCCACCGACCCGCTCGCCGAGAAGGTGATCGGCCAGGCGCCGGTAGCCGACTTCGAGCGCGCGCGCGTCAACAACCGCTTGCGCACCGTGCTGCAGACCGCGCTCGGCGCACTGCAGCTGGCGCACCCCGATCCGTCGCGCCGCAAGGCGTCCGCCGACGCACTCTTCAAGACGCCGAGCGTGGAGATGATCGAGCCGCTGCGGCTGGCGATCGAGCACGAGCACAACGGCACCGCGCGGCGCGCCCTGGTGCGCGCCCTGGCCGCCACCGAGCTGCAGTTCTCCGAGAAGATCGATGCGAAGCGCGCGGCGGTGGTCACCCTCGCCGCCCTCGCCGACCCCGACGTGCGCTCCTACCTCAACGGCCGAATCAACAGCATTCCCGAGACCGCCAACGCCGAGCAGCAGGAGCTGAAGGCGGCGATGACCGCCGCCGTGGTGCAGATCGAGCGCCGCATCGCCTCGTGGCAGACGTTCGGCAACGTCCTGCAGGGCATCTCGCTGGGCAGCGTGCTGCTGCTCGCCGCCATCGGCCTCGCCATCACCTTCGGCGTGATGGGCGTCATCAACATGGCGCACGGCGAGATGGTGATGCTCGGCGCCTACACGACCTACGTCGTGCAGCTCGCCTTCCGCCAGTACCTGCCGGGCGGACTGGACTACGCGCTGCTGGTCGCCGTCCCCGCCGCGTTCGCGGTCAGCGGCCTGGTCGGCGTCGCCATCGAGCGCGGCATCATCCGCTGGCTGTACGGCCGTCCCCTCGAGACGCTGCTCGCCACCTGGGGCCTGTCGCTGATGCTGCAGCAGGCGGTGCGCAGCTTCTTCGGGCCGACCAACATGCAGGTGACGAGCCCGTCGTGGATGTCGGGCGCCGTCGAGCTCACCGGCGGAGTCGTCGTCACCTACAACCGCATCTGGATCGCGGTGTTCGCGCTCCTGGTGTTCGGCCTCCTGATCTTCATCCAGCGCCGCACGCAGTTCGGCCTGCAGATGCGCGCGGTGACCCAGAACCGCCGCATGGCGCGCTCGATGGGCATCCGCTCCGGGTGGGTGGATGCGCTCACCTTCGGACTGGGCTCGGGCATCGCCGGCATGGCGGGCGTGGCGCTCAGCCAGATCGACAACGTCAGCCCGAACCTCGGCCAGGGCTACATCGTCGACTCGTTCATGGTGGTGGTGTTCGGCGGCGTCGGCAACCTGTGGGGCACGCTGGTCGGCGCGTTCGGCCTCGGCATCATCAACAAGTTCCTCGAACCGTACGCCGGCGCGGTGCTCGGCAAGATCCTCGTGCTGGTCGCCATCGTCCTGTTCATCCAGTGGCGGCCGCGCGGACTGTTCGCGCTCAAGGGCCGCGCGGTGGAGGCATAAATGCGACGCCAAGGCTCGCTCTTCTTCCAGACACTCGGCGACACCGGCGGCACAATCCTCGTCGCGCTCCTGCTCGCGGCCGCGGTGCTGGTGCCGATCCTCAACGGCTTGCCGGCAAGCTCGCCGTTCCACGTCTCCAACTACCTGGTGTCGCTGTTCGGCAAGTACTTGTGCTTTGCCTTGCTGGCGCTGTCGGTGGACCTCATCTGGGGCTTCGCGGGAATCCTGTCGCTCGGCCACGGCGCGTTCTTCGCCCTCGGCGGCTATGCCATGGGCATGCACCTGATGCGCGAGATCGGCACGCGCGGCGTCTACGGCAATCCGGTGCTGCCCGACTTCATGGTGTTCCTGAACTGGAAGGAGTTGCCCTGGTACTGGTACGGCTTTGATTCCTTCCCGTTTGCCGCGCTGATGGCGGTGCTGATGCCCGGCGCGCTGGCCTTCGTGTTCGGCTGGTTCGCCTTCCGCAGCCGCGTCACCGGCGTGTACTTGTCCATCATCACCCAGGCACTGACGTTCGCGCTGATGCTGGCGTTCTTCCGCAACAACTTCGGCTTCGGCGGCAACAACGGCCTCACCGACTTCAAGGACATCCTCGGCTACAGCCTGCAGGCGCCGACGACGCGCGTGACGCTGTTCGCGGCATCGGCGCTGGCGCTCGCCCTCGGCTACGTGCTGTGCCGGTTCCTGGTGTCGTCGCGGCTCGGCAGCGTGCTGATCGCGGTGCGCGACGCCGAGTCGCGCACGCGGTTCCTGGGATATCGCGTCGAGCACTACAAGCTGTTCGCCTTCGTCGTCTCGGCCATGCTGGCCGGCATCGCCGGCGCGCTGTACGTGCCGCAGGTCGGCATCATCAATCCGCGCGAGTTCGCGCCGGCCAACTCCATCGAGATCGTCATCTGGGTGGCGGTCGGTGGTCGCGGCACCCTGTGGGGCGCGGCATTGGGCGCCGTGCTGGTCAACTACGGCAAGACTTACTTCACCGGCGCGCTGCCCGAGATGTGGCTGTACGTGCTGGGCGCCCTGTTCATCGGCGTGACGCTGTTCCTGCCCAAGGGCGTCGGCGGCTCCGCGCGCGAGTGGATCGGCAAGCTGATGGCGCGCGCGACCAAGGCGAAACTGGCGCTTGCGCCGCAGCCGGGAGTCACCGAATGAACGCGCACGCTCCTGCTACCGCTGCGGCGGCGAGCATCCTCTATCTCGACGACGTCACGGTCAGCTTCGACGGATTCCGCGCCCTCAACAAGCTTAGCTTCTACCTGGTGCCGGGTGAATTGCGCGCGGTCATCGGGCCGAACGGCGCCGGCAAGACCACCATGATGGACGTCATCACCGGCAAGACACGGCCCGACTCCGGCGAAGTCTTCTTCGCCGGCAACGTGGACTTGACGCACCTGGACGAGGCGGCGATCGCCAACCTCGGCATCGGACGCAAATTCCAGAAGCCGACGGTGTTCGAGACCCAGACGGTGGACGACAACCTGCGCCTGGCGCTGCGCGACAAGCGCGGCGTGCTTGCCTCCCTGTTCTCGCGCACCAGCGCGGCGCAGGCGGAGCGTCTGGACGAGCTGCTGCTGACGATCGGCTTGGCCGATCAGCGCACGACCCTCGCCGGCCTGCTGTCGCACGGCCAGAAGCAATGGCTGGAGATCGGCATGCTGCTCGCCCAGGAGCCGCAACTGTTGCTGGTGGACGAGCCGGCGGCCGGCATGACGGACGCCGAGACCGAAGCCACCGCCAGGCTCCTGCGCGCCATCGCCAAGGACCGCTCGGTGGTCATCGTCGAGCACGACATGGAGTTCGTGCGCGCTCTCGAGGCCAAGGTCACCGTGCTGCACGAGGGCTCGGTGCTGGCCGAAGGCTCGATGGAGCACGTGCAGAATCACCCGCGCGTCATCGAAGTGTACCTGGGCCGGTAGGTCATGCCGATGCAGACACAAATCCTCATGCTGAGCCTGTCGAAGGATGAGCTCGCGAGCCTCGTCCTTCGACAGGCTCAGGACGAGGAGTCTCGCTAAGTGCTCGAAGTCGAGAACCTCGACCTCTACTACGGCGCTAGCCAGGCGCTGCGCTCCGTCAACATGGCCGCCACCAATGGCGGCATCACCTGCGTGCTGGGGCGCAACGGCGTCGGCAAGACCAGTCTCTTGCGCGCCATCGCCGGTCACCTGCCCATCCGCGCCGGCAAGATCACCTGGGAGGGCCGTGATCTCAAAGGCGTCGCCGCCGACGAGCGGGCGCGGCGCGGCATCGCCTCGGTACCGCAGGGGCGCGAGATCTTCCCGCTGCTGACGGTCGAGGAGAACCTGCGCACCGGCTTCGCCGCCGCGCCGCGCGCGCTGCGCTCCATCCCCGACGACATCTTCGAGCTGTTCCCGGTGCTGCGCGACATGCTGCGCCGCCGCGGCGGCGACCTGTCCGGCGGCCAGCAGCAGCAGCTCGCCATCGCCCGCGCGCTGGTGACGCGGCCGCGGCTTCTCATTCTCGACGAGCCGACCGAAGGCATCCAGCCGTCGATCATCAAGGAGATCGAGCGCGTCATCCGCCTGCTCGGTCAGCGCGGCGACATGGCGATCGTGCTGGTCGAGCAGTACTTCGAGTTTGCCAAGAACCTCGCGGATCGCTTTCTGGTCCTCGAACGAGGCAGGGTTGTTGCTGCTGGAGACCGCGCCGCCATGGCGAGCACCGATGTACGTCGCTTCCTTACCGTCTGAGGTGCACCTCACACCGCTCGCGCCGGAGGCTCTGGCGCAGCAGAACCGCTCGCACGGGCGTGCGCGCATCGCGTTCGCCTTGCGCGCCGGACGCACGGCGCTGGACTCGCTCTACCAGCAGGGCTGCACGCGCGTGTTGCGGCCAATGACGGCGCCCGGGGCATCGCCGCAAGCGGTGCTCGTCAACACTGCCGGCGGCATCACCGGCGGCGACAGCCTGCACACGGACGTGCGCATCGGCCCGCAGGCTGGGGCGGTCATCACCAGCCAGGCGGCGGAGAAGATCTACCGCTCCGCCGGCGGCAACGCCCAGGTGCGCACGGACCTCACCGTCGACGACGGCGCGTGGCTGGCGTGGCTGCCGCAGGAAACCATCCTGTTCGACGGCAGCCGTCTGGCGCGCGAGACCCACATCACGGTCGGCAAGGGCGCGCGCCTGCTCGCCTGCGAGGCGATCGCCTTCGGGCGCCAGGCCCGCAAGGAGCAGATGCGCAGCGGCCTGCTGCACGATACCTGGCGCCTGCACCGCGACGGCAAGCTGGTGTGGGCCGACGCCCTGCGCCTCGAGGACGACGTCGCCGGGCTGCTGGCGCGCCCCGCCACCGCCGACGGCGCGGTCGCCCTCGCCACCGTGCTGTATGTCGCCGACGAAGCGGCGGCCCTGCTGGAGACCGCGCGCGAGCTGACCGGCTGCGCGCACGTCACCGCCGCCGCGACGACGATGGGCAGAGTGCTGCTGGCACGCTTTGCCGCAGACAGCCTGTATGCGCTGCGCCAGGAGCTGGTGCCGTTCCTCGGCCTGTTCCTGGAAGCGGCCGACATCCCGACCTGCCTGCCGCGCGCCTGGAGCCTGTAGCGATGAACCTCACCCCGCGCGAGAAGGACAAGCTCTTGCTCTCGTATGCCGCCGTGGTGGCGAGGCGGCGCCTGGAGCGTGGCGTCAAGCTCAACTACCCGGAGGCGGTCGCGCTCATCTGCGACTTCGTCCTGGAAGGCGCGCGCGACGGCCGCTCGGTCGCCGAGCTGATGGCGGAGGGCGCGCACGTGGTGAGCCGCGCCCAGGTGATGGACGGCATCGCCGAGATGCTGCCGGAAGTGCAGGTCGAAGCGACGTTCCCCGACGGCACCAAGCTCGTCACCGTGCACGAGCCGATTCGATGAGGATGTGGCGATGATCCCCGGCGAAATCGTCCCCGCCCCCGGCACGCTCACTCTCAACGAGGGCAAGCAGGCCATCACGCTGCACGTGCAGAACACCGGCGACCGGCCCGTGCAGGTCGGCAGCCACTATCACTTCTATGAAGTGAACGAGGGCCTCGCCTTCGACCGCGAGCGGGCGCGCGGCATGCGCCTCGACATCCCGGCCGGCACGGCCGTGCGCTTCGAGCCCGGCGCCGGCCGCGACGTGCAGCTCATCCCCTTGGGCGGCAAGCGCGTGGTGTGGGGCTTCAACGCCATGGTCAGCGGACCGTTGGAGCGCAAGACCGCAGCCAGGAAGTCCGCGGCGAAGAAGTCCGCGCCGAAGCAGGCCGCCCCCAAGAAGCCCACCCCCAAGGCAAAGAAGAAACATGCCCGTCGTCGTTGATCGCCGTTCCTATGCCGCGATGTTCGGCCCGACGGTCGGCGACCGTGTGCGCCTGGCCGACACCGAGCTGCTCATCGAGGTGGAGGAAGACCTCACCACCTACGGCGAGGAAGTGAAGTTCGGCGGCGGCAAGGTGATCCGCGACGGCATGGGGCAGTCCCAGGCGACGCGGGCCCAAGGCGCCGTCGACACGGTCATCACCAACGCGGTGATCCTCGACCACTGGGGCGTCGTCAAGGCCGACATCGGCATCAAAGGCGGCCGCATCGCCGCCATCGGCAAGGCGGGCAACCCCGACGTGCAGCCGGGCGTCGACATCATCGTCGGGCCGGGCACCGAGGCGATCGCCGGCGAAGGCAAGATCGTCACCGCCGGCGGCATCGACGTGCACATCCACTACATCTGCCCGCAGCAGATCGAGGAGGCGCTCGCCTCCGGCATCACCACCATGATGGGCGGCGGCACCGGCCCCGCCACCGGCACCAACGCCACGACCTGCACGCCGGGGCCGTGGCACATGATGCGCATGCTGCAGGCGGCCGAGGCCTTCCCGGTCAACCTCGGCTTCTTCGGCAAGGGCAACGCCAGCCGCCCGGAGGCGCTGCGCGAGCAGATCGCCGCCGGCGCGTGCGGACTGAAGCTGCACGAGGACTGGGGCACCACCCCCGCCGCGATCGACACCTGCCTGTCCGTCGCCGACGAGATGGACATCCAGGTCGCCATCCACACCGACACGCTGAACGAGTCCGGCTTCGTCGAGAACACCATCGCCGCGTTCAAGGGCCGCACCATCCACGCCTTCCACACCGAAGGCGCGGGCGGCGGCCATGCGCCCGACATCATCCGCGTCGCCGGCGAGCCGAACGTAATCCCCTCCTCCACCAATCCGACGCGCCCGTACACGGTGAACACCATCGAGGAGCACCTCGACATGCTGATGGTGTGCCACCACCTCGACCCGCGGGTGGCCGAGGACGTGGCGTTCGCCGAAAGCCGCATCCGCAAGGAGACGATCGCGGCGGAGGACATCCTCCACGACATGGGTGCGTTCTCGATCATCTCCTCCGACAGCCAGGCGATGGGCCGCGTCGGCGAGGTGGTGACGCGCACCTGGCAGACGGCCGACAAGATGCGCCGCCAGCGCGGCCGCCTGCGCGAGGAGCTTGGCGACAACGACAACGCGCGCGCCAAGCGTTACGTCGCCAAGTACACCATCAACCCAGCCATCGCCCAGGGCATCGCCGCACACGTCGGCTCGGTGGAGGTCGGCAAGCTCGCCGATCTGGTGCTGTGGTCGTCGGCGTTCTTCGGGGTGAAGCCGGCGCTGGTCTTGAAGGCCGGCTCCATCGTCATGGCGCAGATGGGCGACGCTAATGCGTCGATCCCGACGCCGCAGCCGGTGCACTCGCGGCCGATGTTCGCCCACTTCGGGCGCGCCCGCATCGAGAGCGCCGCGCTGTTCGTCTCGGAAGCCGCGCTGCAAGGCGAGGTCGCTCACGAATATGGCCTGCAGAAGCGGCTGATCGCGGTGAGGAACACGCGCCGCATCGGCAAGGCCGACATGATCCACAACAGCGCCTGCCCGCGCATCGAGGTCGACCCCGAGACCTACGAGGTGCGCGCCGACGGCGAGCTGCTCACTTGCGCGCCGGCAACGGTGTTGCCGATGGCGCAGCGCTACTTCCTGTTCTAGCCATGTGGCTGTCCGCCGCCTTGCCGCGTGCGCGCACGGTGCTGCCGGCCGGAACGTGGCTGATCGCGCGCGCCGCCGATGCGATCACGCTCGACTTCGAGGCGCGACACCGCCGCCGCATGCGCATGACCGCCGACGGCGGCCTTGCGTTTTTGCTCGATCTGCCCGACGCGCGCGTGCTGCAGGATGGGGACGGCCTCGCCTGCGACAACGGCCTGACCATCGTGGTGCGCGCCGCGGACGAGGCATTGCTCGAGGTGCGCTGCACCTGTGCGACCGAGCTTGCCCGCGTCGCCTACCACCTCGGCAACCGCCACCTGTCGGTGCAAGTGCTGCCGGACGCGCTGCGCCTGCGCGAGGATCACGTCATTGCCGACATGCTGCGCCAGATGGGTGCGGAGGTCGCGCCGATCCGCGCCCCGTTCACGCCCGAGTCTGGCGCCTATGCCCACGCACACGGCCATGCGCACGCCCATGGCTGAGGCGTCGCTCCTGCGCCTGCTGGCGTGGATGTCGCCCGGCTTTCCGGTCGGCGCCTACAGCTACAGCCATGGCATCGAGTACGCGGTCGCGGCGGCAAGCGTGCGCGACGCGGATTCCCTGCTCGCCTGGATCGAGGACGTCCTGGCGCTCGGGGGCGGCCGCACCGATGCCATCCTGTTTGCCCATGCCTGGCGCGCCGCGCGCGTCGACGACGCGCACCGGCTGGCGGAGGTCGCCGAGCTTGCCGCCGCGCTGCCCGCCACGCCGGAGCTGACCCGCGAGACGTTGCAGCAGGGCCAGGCGTTTGTGCTCGCCGCCGGCGCCGCCTGGCCGACGCGCGCGCTCGCCGACCTGCGCAAGACCAGCGCCATCGCCTACCCGGTCGCGGTCGGCGTCGCCTGCGCCGCGCACGGCATCAGCCTGGACGACGGCTTGAAGGCATACCTGCACGGATTTGCCGCCAACCTGGTTTCGGCCGGGGTGCGGCTCATTCCTCTGGGTCAAACCCAGGGCCAGCGCTTAGTCGCCGCGCTGGAGTCTCCGATCCTGCGCTTGGCCACGGCTGCCCCCCAAGCGCCGCTGGCCAGCGCGGGATCGGGGGCGTGGACCGTCGACTGGTGCTCGATACAGCACGAATCCCAGCACACGAGGTTGTTCCGCTCATGAATGTGCGCACGCATTTTTCCGAACCCTCGCACGGGCCGCTGCGAGTCGGCATTGGCGGGCCGGTCGGCTCGGGCAAGACCGCGCTGACCGACGCGCTGTGCAAGCGCATGCGCGACCGCTTCGACGTCGCCGCCATCACCAACGACATCTACACGCGCGAGGACGCCGAGTTCCTCACCCGCTCGGGCGCGCTGGCGCCGGAGCGCATCGTCGGCGTCGAGACGGGAGGCTGCCCGCACACCGCCATCCGCGAGGACGCCTCCATCAACCTCGCCGCGGTGGCCGACCTGTGCCAGCGCTTCCCCGGCCTCGAGCTGATGCTGATCGAGTCCGGCGGCGACAACCTTGCCGCCACGTTCAGCCCCGAGCTCGCCGACATCACCATCTATGTGATCGACGTCGCCGGCGGCGACAAGATCCCGCGCAAGGGCGGACCCGGCATCACGCGCTCGGACCTGCTGGTCATCAACAAGATCGACCTTGCGCCGTACGTCGGCGCGAGTCTTGCCGTCATGGATCGCGACTCGCGCAAGATGCGCGGCGGGCGGCCGTTCGTGTTCACCAACGTGCGCGCCGGCGAGGGCGTGGAGGTGGTGGTGGACTTCATCATGCGCGCCGGCGGCCTGGTCGATGCGCCGCGCGTCAAAGCTTGAGAAGGAGCTTGCCGATGACTCGCCGCACGTTCACGATCCTCGCTCCCCTGCTGCTGACGACGCCGCACGCGTTGGCCAACGCCGGACACGGCGTGGCCGAGGGCCACGTCCACCTGGGCGGCAGCGTGATCCTCACCGCGAGCTTGTTCGGGCTGCTGGTGTTCGGCATCGCCAGCCTGGCGGTGCTTGCGTTGCGGCGCGGCGGCGGCGCGGCGGTGCGCCGCGGCCGCAGCAAGGAACGCTGATTCGCGGAGACGCGGATCCGGCGGAGAGTGCGGGGAGGGAAGACTCTCCGCCGGAACCTTCCGGGTGCTGCCGTTGTGCGGCCGCCGGAGGAATGGAGGGCTAGCGCAATTCGCTGCGCTCTTGCCGGCCTAGGTCCTGTACCCATAAAAGGGATTCCCTTTAGGGGCCGGCTGTGATTCAAGCTTCCAAACTGTGGGAGCTTGACGATGGCGCGCTTTGATCTCAGCGACGGGGAGT
>VGER01000015.1 GCA_016869235.1 Alphaproteobacteria bacterium
GATTAAACGACAGACCATCCAACGCAGACGCTTGGACCACCGTGCAATCGCCGCTTAACATCAATCAGCAGAGCCGCTGGAGCCTCTCTTCCAAAGAGACCCGATCTGTCTCAAATGTTCTGACGACGAACACGGCGCGGTTCTGGACATTGCCCCTTCCTCGATCGCGAGAGATCCCCTCTCTCCGGAAGGGAAGCTAGGCCCAAGTGACGAGGTACCACATACGGCGTTCACCTGAGGCGTGGCCGTGCGTTGGGCATACCCCTTTCGGGGGAGGAAGATTCAGCTCGTCTTGGTGGCGAGAGCGTGCAGCGCGGCAGGAATGTCCGCCGGCGTGCGCACCGACGCCGCGAACGCGACCCGGCCCGTCCTTCCGCCCGCGCGCGTGTCTACGCCTTCGCAGTCGGCGCCGGTGATCGTCCACTCGCCCGCGCCCAGGCGCTGTCCCAACACCTTCGCCACCGCCGCATCGCCGTTCAGCGTTGCAAGGATTCCCGGCTCGGCCTTGGCGAACGCTGCGGCGACGTCGGCAGGGAGCAGGATGTCGCGCTCGTCCACCCAGTGGATGCGTCCGAAGCCGGCCACGAGGTGCGCGCGCTCGACCTGCACGCGGAACAGTCCGAAGTCGGCGAAACCGGCGTAGCCCTCGGCGTCGGGATGGCGGCGCAGGAAGCGCCCCCGCTCCGCCTCGTCCGGAGTGCGCATGGCGCGGCCGAGCACCGTCGCTCGCGCTCCCGCCAGGCGGCTCGGGCTCGACTCGGTGCCGTCGAACAGCAGCGACACGCGGTGGTCGCCGGCGATGTTCTTGGTGTGCTCGGCGAGGCGCGAGACGAGCAGCAGAGGCGTTGCGTCCGCCGCGGTCGCCACCAGCACCAGCGAGGCGTACGGCCAACCGCTGCCCGCCAGCTGGGTGGCGAGCGTGGCGACGGCGTGGCCGCGCATCAGGCCGCGTACCTCGACTCCGGTGGCGACTGCGGTCGGCGCACGCTGGAGGGTCATGAACGGCTCGGGGGTTGCGGGCGCGCCTGGACCTTCGCCTCGGAAGCGCCCAAATCAACGTCGATCATGGTGAAGTCTGCTCGCCTAGCAAAGAGCCGCGTTGGTGCGCGCCACGCTTCCCGCGTGACACCCGCCGCGGCTCTCCTCCTGGACGCCGGTTGGGAACCCTAGTGTATACTCGACAGGAAGAGGCCGAGCCGGCTGCCTTGCGGGGGGAGACGGTGCCGCACACCATCGCGCTGGTCGACGACGACTCGAACATTCTCACCTCGGTATCCATGGCCCTGGAGGCCGAGGGCTTCAAGGTGCGCACCTTCACCGACGGGGCGGAGGCGCTCCGCTCCCTGACCGCCAAGCCGGCCGACCTCGTGGTGCTCGACATCAAGATGCCGCGGCTCGACGGCATGGAGCTCCTCTCGCGGCTGCGCCGCATCTCCGACGTGCCGGCCATCTTCCTCACGTCCAAGGACGAAGAAGTGGACGAGGCGCTCGGTCTCAAGATGGGCGCCGACGACTACGTGCGGAAGCCGTTCTCGCCGCGCCTGCTGGTCGAGCGCATCCGCGCCGTGCTGCGGCGCGTTTCCACTGCTCCCGAAGGCGGCGACGACGCGGCGGAGAAGCCGCTGTTGCGCGGCGACCTGATGCTCGACCCGGTGCGCCATCGCTGTATCTGGCGCGGCCGCGAGGTGGCGCTCACCGTGACCGAGTTCCTCATCCTGCGGGCGCTGGTGCAGCGGCCGGGACACGTGAAGAGCCGCGACCAGCTGATGGATGTCGCCTACGACGACAACGTCTACGTCGACGACCGCACCATCGACAGCCACATCAAGCGCCTGCGCAAGAAGTTCCGCGCGGTCGATCCCGAGTTCTCCAGCATCGAGACTCTGTATGGAGTCGGCTATCGCTACATCGAGCAGGACGCCCCTGCCGCCAGCGCCTGCTAGGCGGCGGGTTTGTCTGCCGTGGCGGGCGGAGGCAATTTTGTTAGCGAAACCGAACAGCGATTGGCGCCGCCGGGCGCCGCGCGCGCCGAGGACTCGGCGCGTCCCGAGGCCGCCGCGACGCGCCGGCGATGGTGGCCGTCGCCGCTCACCGTCCGCATCCTCGCCCTCAACATCCCCGCGCTCGGCATCCTGCTCGGCGGCTCGCTGTTCCTCGGCCAGTACCGCGACGGCCTGGTGGCCTCGAAGATCGAGAGCCTCGCTGCGGAGGGGCGCATGATCGCCGCCGCCCTGGGCGAAAGCCCGGCGGCGCAGGTCGAGGGGCCGAGCTTCGACCGCGAGCTGGCGAGCCAGCTCGTCAATCGCCTGGCGCGCACCGGCACATCGCGCGTGCGCCTGTTCGACGCGCGCGGCGAGCTCGTCACCGACAGCCGCGGCGCCGCCGTGCGCGCTCAGGCTCTGCCCGAGCCCGGCCGCGAGTCGTGGTACGGCCGGCTCTTCGGCGGGCTCGACGAGTGGATCCTGCGCGCCACCCCAAGCCGCGAGCGGCTGCCAGACTACCGCGAGCAAGCCATCCAGCTGGCCACCGACTACAGCGAGGTGGAGCGCGCGCTGGCCGGCGCGCTCGGCCAGGAGCTGCGCCAGCTGTCGGACGGCGAGATCCTGGTCTCGGTCGCCATCCCGGTGCAGCGCTTCAAGTTCGTGCTCGGCGCCCTCATGCTCAGCGCCGAGGGCTCCGACATCGAGGCGCGCGTGCGCGACGTGCGCGTCGCCATCCTGCAGGTGTTCGGCCTGGCCCTCATCGTCACGGTGCTGCTGTCGATCTATCTCGCGCGCACCATTGCTGCGCCGATCCAAAGCCTGGCCAGCGCCGCCCACCGCGCCCGCGTGCGCTCCGGCCGTCGCACCGACATCCCGGATTTCACTGGGCGGCGCGACGAGATCGGCGACCTCTCCGGGGCGCTACGCGAGATGACCGACACGCTGTACGGCCGCATGGACGCCATCGAGGCCTTCGCCGCCGACGTTGCCCACGAGATCCGCAACCCGCTGTCGTCGATCCGCAGCGCAATCGAGCTGTTGCCGCGCACCGAGGACGCCGAGCGCCGCGCCAAACTGGTGTCGATCATCCAGGCCGACGTGCGCCGGCTTGAGCGCCTCATCACCGACATATCGGACGCTTCGCGCATCGACGCCGAGCTGGCGCGCGCCGAATCGAACCCCGTCGACCTCGTCCTGCTGGTGCGCACCCTCGTCGAGGCGCTCGGCGAGACCCAGGCGGCAAGCAACGCCGGCGTGACCTTCGTCGTCGACGAGGAGGGGCCGGTGCGCGTCCGCTGCGTCGAGGAACGCATCGGCCAGGTGATGCGCAACCTGCTGGCCAACGCCATTTCGTTCAGCCCCAAGGGCGGCACCATCCGCATCGTCGTGCGTCGCACCACCCGCGAGGCCGAGGTCGCCGTCGAGGACGACGGACCCGGGGTGCCGCCCGACAAGCTCGAGGCGGTGTTCGACCGCTTCTACTCCCTGCGGCCGCAGGGCGAGCCGTTCGGCATGCACTCCGGCCTCGGCCTGTCGATCTCCAGGCAGATCATCGAGGCCCACGGCGGCTCCATCTGGGCCGAGAATCGCGTCGGCCCCAAGGGCGGCGTGAGCGGGGCAGCCCACGCCATTCTCGGCGCGCGCGTCGCCTTCACCCTGCCGCTGGACTGACAATGAGCGCGCGGGTCCACGCCACCTGCGTCGCGATCCGGGAGATGGGCGTGCTTCTGCTCGGGCCTTCCGAGTCGGGCAAGTCGGACCTCACCCTGCGCCTGATCGACGGCGGCGCCATGTTGGTCGCCGACGACCAGGTGGCGCTCGCGGTGGAAGGCGGGCGTCTCGTCGCCAGTGCGCCACCCCACTTGCCGCCGCTCCTCGAGGTGCGCGGTGTCGGCCTTGTGCCGCTGCCGTGCCGGGCGCGCGTCCCGCTCGCGGTCGCATTTTCGCTCGTGCCGGGCGGCCAGCCCGAACGCCTGCCGGAGCCGGCGGTCTGGGAGCACGCGGGCGTGCGCGTGCCGCGGTATGTGCTCGACCCGAGCGCCGCCTCGGCGGCGGCGCGTGTGCGATTGCTGGCGGAGCGCGCGCCGCTGGCGCTGGAGCCCCAGGACTCCGAGGCGGGTCTCGCCGTAGAGTCGCCCCGCCGCCGATGAGCCGCCCGCTCCGCGCCGAATCGCCCACCGCCGCGCTCGTGCCCGCCCGCACGCCGGTCGTCGTCGTCACCGGCTTGTCCGGCGCCGGCAAGTCGAGCGCTCTGCACATCCTCGAGGACATCGGCTTCGAGGCGATCGACAACATTCCCGTGGCGCTGCTCGGCCGACTGCTGTGGTCCGGCAACGATCCCAGCCACGTCGCACAGGCGCGCGAGCCGCTCGCCGTCGGCGTCGACATCCGCACCCGCGATTTCCATGCCGATGCGTTTCCGCGCGAGGTCGCCTCGTTGCGCGCCCGCGACGCTTTCGACCTCAGCGTCGTGTTCCTCGACTGCGAGTCGAACGTGCTGGTGCGCCGCTTCACCGAGACGCGTCGGCGCCACCCGCTGCATCCCGACCGGCCGGTCAACGACTCGATTCGCACCGAGCGCTCGTTGCTTGCGCCGGTGCGCGCGGCGGCCGACGTCGTCATCGACACCTCGCAGCTGTCGGTCGCCGAGTTGCGACGCCTGCTGGAGCGCCGCTTTGCGCCCGGCGGCGCGCGCAAGCTCACGCTGTCGGTGGTTTCGTTCGCCTACGGCAAGGGGCTGCCGCGCGAGGCCGACCTCGTCTTCGACGTGCGCTTCCTGCGCAACCCGCATTACGACGATGCGCTGCGGCCCGGTAGCGGCCTCGACACCGCCGTGGCGCGCTACATCGAGCAGGACTTGGGCTTCGCGCCGTTCCTAGAATCGCTTACAGGCATGCTGACTCGCCTGCTGCCGCGCTACCGCGAGGAGGGCAAGAGCTACCTCACCATCGCCGTGGGCTGCACCGGCGGGCGCCACCGCTCGGTGCTGGTGGCCGAGCGGCTGGCGGCGCACATGCGCGCGCACGGCGACGACGTTCTCGTCCGCCACCGCGACCTCGAAGGTACGCGCGCGCGCGGCGACGACCAGGCCTAGCGCGCCGTCCCGCGCCCCCGCGGGGGGCACGGCTTCTGCTACTCTCGGGCGATGGTCGCAGACACCGAACCGTCGGCCCGCGCGACCGTGGTCGTCGGCAACGTGCGAGGCATCCATGCACGCGCCGCCGCCAAGATCGTCAAGCTCGCCAAGACCTTCGAGGCCCGCCTCACCGTCACCAAGGACGGCGAGACGGTGGGCGCCGATTCGATTCTCGGGCTGCTGATGCTCGCCGCGACCCCCGGCACGCGCCTTGAGCTCGCCGCCACCGGCCGCGACGCTGCGCGCGCCATCGAGGCGCTGTCCAAGCTGCTCGCTGCCAGCGACATGGGCGAGATCTGAGCCGCAGTAACGGATGAACCACGCCAGATGAACGACTCGATCGACACCGCCACCCAGCAGGAGACCGCCGAGCGCGTGCTCGAGGGCCTTGGCGTTGCGCCCGGCGTCGCCATCGGTCCGGCGCATGTCACCGATTCCGGCCGCCTGCGCGTGCGCGAGTACAAGATCGCCGCCGGCGCCGTCGCCGAGGAGCAGCAGCGCTTCGTCGATGCGGTCGCCGCCTCGGCCAAGCAGCTGCGCAAGCTGCAGGCGCGCGCCGAGAAGCTGTCGGGCGCCGCCGCCGAGGAGCTCGGCTTCCTGCTGGAGGCGAGCCTGCAGATCCTCTCCTCCCAGCGCCTCACCAAGCGCGTCGAGGATCGCATCGCCGCCGACCGCATCAACGCCGAGGCGGCCGTGCAGGCCGAGGTCGGACGCATCGGGGAGGAGTTCGCGCAGCTGCCCGATGCGTACCTCGCGGCGCGCGCCCAGGACATCCACGAGGTCGGGGCGCGGCTCATCCGCCGCCTGTCGAACGCGCCCTACGCCGGCCTCGCCGACCTGCCCAAGGGCGCGATCGTCATCGCCCACTCCATCACGCCCGCCGACACGGTGCTGATGGATCCCTCGCGCGTCGGCGGCTTCGCCGCGGCGGTCGGCGGCCCCGAGAGCCACACCGCCATCATGGGCCGCTCGCTCGGCCTGCCCGCCGTCCTCGGCATCCAGGACCTCGAGGAGAAGATCTCGCCCGGCGAGACGGTGATCCTCGATGGCGCCAAGGGCCTCGTCATCGTCTCGCCCACGGCCAAGACCCTCACCGAGTACACGCGCGCCCGCCGCCGCTTGGCGCGCGAGCGCGGGCTGCTCAACCGGCTGCGCTCGCTGCGCGCCGTCACGCTCGACGGCACCAAGGTGTCGCTGCAGGCCAACGTCGAGCTGCCCTTCGAGGTGGACGCCGCGGTGCGCGCCGGCGCCGAAGGCATCGGCCTGTTGCGCACCGAGTTCCTGTTCATGAACCGCGACGACCTGCCCTCGGAAGACGAGCAGTATGCCGCGCTCAAGTCGTTCGTCGTCGCAATGAACGGCAAGCCGGTGACCATCCGCACGCTCGACGTCGGCGGCGACAAGCTCGCCCCGGCGCTGCGCGAGAAGCTACCTACCGGGGCGAATCCGGCGCTCGGCCTGCGCGCCATCCGTCTGTCGCTCAAGCACCGCCCGCTCCTGGAGGCGCAGCTCGCCGCCATCCTGCGCGTCGGTGCGCTCGGTCCCGTGCGTCTGCTGCTGCCGATGGTCGGCACGCCCAGCGACATCGTCAAGGTGCGCGCCGTCCTGGGCTGCGTCGCCACGCGGCTCAAGAAGGCCAAGGTGCGCATCGCCGATCCGCTGCCCCCCGTTGGCGCCATGATCGAGGTGCCGGCGGCGGCGCTCGCGGTGCGTTTCATCGCGGCTGCCGCCGACTTCCTGTCGATCGGCACCAACGATCTCACCATGTACACGTTGGCCATCGACCGCGGCGATGAGCACGTCGCCGACCTGTACGATCCGCTACATCCGGCCGTGCTGCAGCTCATCCATCACGCCATCGAAGGCGCCAACACCGCGGGCGTGCCGATCGCGCTGTGCGGCGAGATGGCGGGCGACCCGCGCTACACCGCGCTGCTGCTTGGGCTGGGCCTGCGCGATTTCTCCATGCGTCCGACCGGGTTGGCTCGGGTCAAGCAGCGGGTGCGCGCGGTGGATGTTGACGACGCCACGCGACGCGCCCACTTCATGCTGGACCAGCCCGATTCCGCGCACATCTCGCGCCTCCTCGACGACAAGAACGTGGAGGATCGCACCGGCTAGTACTGGCAGGTCGGCGGCCCGATCGTCTGGCGCGGCGAATGGCAAGGCGAGCCGTTCGCGGACAAGGGCGTCGTCCTCGCGGTGGATCTGCGCCACGCGCGCCAGATGACGCCGATGAGACCTATGGCGATCGCCGTGTCGTCGCGCGTCAGCGCGCCTCTCTACCAACATCCGGCAGCTCGGCGATCAATTCCGCCAGGTGCTTCTCCGGCCGTGGTGCGTGCCGGTTCCAGAGCGGCAGCCGCACGCGCGACGGCGGCGAGATCGACGTGCCCATGTTGGCGATCATCGCCAGCGACGGCAGCGCGATGAGCTCGACCTGGCAGCTCATGTTGTAGCCGCGCACCAGGTAGGGGATGTAGTAGCCGGAGAAGCTCTCCTCGCAACGCACCAGGCCGACCGTGCCCACATCCTCGGGCGTGCCGACGCGCACCGCGTCCGGCAGGCGGTCGTGGATGGCGTCGATGCGCTTGTTGTCGGCGTCAAGCACCAGCACGCGGCCGCGGCGCTGGAACCGGTCCACGTTCGGCAGCGGCTCGGCCGGCTCGACGAAAAACGGCGCGATGTCGCCGACGAACTCGCTGCCGCCGCTGTCCCAGCGCGACCACACGTACCAGCCGCCGGCAATCACCGCCGCCGCCACCACGACCTCCACCAGTCTCATGCGGCCACCACGGCGGATCCCACGTCACGCCCCGGGTCCAAGCTTACCCTAGGCAGCAGGGGTGCGTCCGGCGCGGGTGCGCTACCATCGGCGGGTGAAGCTCTCCCGCCGCACCCTGGGCGCAGCCGCTCTCGGCCTCACCGCGCTCGCCAGCGTGGCGTTCTTCGTTCTCGGCGGCCGCGGCGTGTCCACCGCCGAGATCATGGCGGTGCGGCCCGACGACGTGACCATCGGCGGTGCCGCGGCTCCGATCACCGTCGTCGTGTACTACGCTTTCACCTGCGCCGACTGCGCCGAGTTCCACCGCGCCACGTTGCCGGGCGTACGCGCGCGGTGGATCGACACCGGGCGCGTCCGCCTCGTCTATCGCGACCTGCCGCAAAGCGATCTCGACCTCGAGATCTCGACCCTGTCGCGCTGTCTCGGCGGCTTGCAGAAGGATCGCTACCTCACCTGGCTCAACCTCCTGTTCCACCGCCAGTCGCAATGGGCCTTCGCCCGCGAGCCGCTGGCGGTGCTGCAGGCCTACGCCACCGAGACCGACTTCGCCGGCTTCGACCGCTTCCAGGTCTGCCAGGGCAATCCCGCCACCGAGTCGGTGGTGCTGGAAGCGGCGGAGCGCGCCCGCGGCTTTGGCGTGCGCGCGGTGCCGGCCCTCTTCGTCAACGGCCGCCGCGCCGGCGCCGGCAACCTCGACCAACTCCTTGCCGAGCTTGCACGGTGATCTGGGCTAGGTTGTTGCCATGAGGGCGAGGCGCACGCTTCTCGTCGCACTGGCCTTGGCGCTGGCCGCCGTTGCCGCGGCGTGGCTGTGGATGGGCCGCACCGTGGGCGACGCGATGGCGGCGCAGCCCGACGACGTTGTCATCGGCAATGCAGCCGCGCCGGTGCGCATCGTCGCTTACGTCGCGCTGCGCTGTGCGGCGTGCGGCGAGTTCCACCGCGCCACGCTGCCGCGCCTCAAGGCCGAGTGGCTCGACGCCGGCCGCGCCGCGCTCGTCTATCGCCTGGTGGCGTTCGACGAGGAAGACGTGGCGGTCACCAAGCTCGTCCGCTGCATGACCGGACCGGGCCGGCCCGACCGTACGGCGGCGTGGCTCGACGCCGCCTTCCGCCAGCAGGCGACGTGGCTCGCCGCCGCCGACCCGGTGCAGGGCCTGCAGCGCGCCGGCCGCGAGCTCGAGCGTCAGAGCTTCGACCGCCTGTGCCTCGACAACCCGCTGGTCGAGGAGGCGGTGCTGCGCAGCCGCGACGCGGCCCGCGCCATGGGTGTTCGCTCGGTGCCGGCGTTGTTCGTGCAGGGCAGGCGGGTGGCTCCCGCCGAAGTCGAGCGGGTGTTGGCAGCACTCGCGCGTTGATCCCTGTCCGACTTGACACGAAACGCATTGTATTCTATACAATGTGTAACTATGTGGGGGTGGCACCACGTAAATCCACCGCTATTACGGTGAGACCGGGCAGACGCAGTAGGTATCGACCAGCCACATCTAAACATAAAGATTTCTTTATGCTTGGTCCGGCGGCGTGCTATGTACGCTGTGCCCGAGGGCCAGCGCTCCACTGCGTCGCGCGGCGTGGCGTGCCCGGCATCCAATCCCAGTCCAGAGAGCCAATCCGCACCATGACCACCAAGACTGCTGCGTCGTCTGCGACCCCCGTTGCTCCGCCGAAGGGCTTCACCGACTACAAGGTCGCCGACATTAAGCTCGCCGACTGGGGCCGCAAGGAGATAGCCATCGCCGAGACCGAGATGCCCGGCCTCATGGCGATCCGCAAGGAGTACGCCGGCAAGAAACCTCTGAAGGGCGCGCGCATCGGCGGCTGCCTGCACATGACGATCCAGACCGCCGTGCTCATCGAGACCCTGTCCGAGCTCGGCGCCGACATCCGCTGGTCGTCGTGCAACATCTTCTCGACCCAGGATCACGCCGCGGCCGCGATCGCCGCGCGCGGCATTCCCGTGTTTGCCTGGAAGGGCGAGACGGAGGAGGAGTACTGGGAGTGTGTCACCAAGACCATCGAGGGCCCGAACGGCTGGCGCCCCAACATGGTCCTCGATGACGGCGGCGACCTCACCGTCGTCATGCACGAGAAGTACAAGAAGGACATGGCGAACGTGCGCGGCCTGTCCGAGGAGACCACCACCGGCGTGCACCGCCTTTATCAGATGGAGGAGGCGGGCACCCTCCTGGTACCGGCGTTCAACGTCAACGACTCGGTCACCAAGTCGAAGTTCGACAACCTCTACGGCTGCCGCGAGTCGCTGGTGGACGGCATCAAGCGCGCCACCGACGTCATGATGGCCGGCAAGGTCGCCGTGGTGTGCGGCTTCGGCGACGTCGGCAAGGGCTCGGCCGCCAGCCTAAGCAGCCAGGGCGCGCGCGTCATGGTCACCGAGATCGATCCGATCTGCGCGCTGCAGGCGGCGATGGCGGGCTACCAGGTCACGACGATGGAGGACGCCGCGCCGATCGGCGACATCTTCGTCACCGCGACCGGCAACAAGGACATCATCACCCTCGACCACATGCGCAAGATGCACGACCGCGCCATCGTGGCGAACATCGGCCACTTCGACGCCGAGATTCAGATCGCCGCACTGCGCAATTACAAGTGGCACGAGGTGAAGCCGCAGGTGGACGAAGTCGAGTTCCCCGACGGCAAGCGCCTCATCGTCTTGGCCAAGGGCCGCCTCGTGAACCTCGGCTGCGCCACCGGCCACCCGTCGTTCGTGATGAGCGCGTCCTTCACCAACCAGGTGATGGCGCAGATCGAGCTGTGGACCAACCACACCAAGTACGAGAAGGGCAAGGTCTACGTGCTGCCCAAGCACTTGGATGAGAAGGTCGCCACGCTGCACCTCGCCAAGCTCGGCGCCAAGCTCACCAAGCTGTCCAAGGAGCAGGCCGACTACATCGGCGTGCCCGTCACCGGCCCCTTCAAGCCGGCGGCGTACCGGTACTAGCGTCCCGTATTGTCGCGGCCATGGTAGCGCATCCGCGCTACCATGGCCTTCGGCCAATACATCGCGCGGGGGAAGCGCGCGGCGTGAAGCGTAGGGACTCGATCAGCAGGGTCGTCGCGGCGTTGGTCGGCGTCGTGCCGACTGCCGCCTTCGCCCAAGCCACGACTCCCGCCGCTGCCCGCGCCGAAGCGTTGGCGCGCCTCGCGCTCGCCGGTGCCATCGTCCTGTCGGTCCTAGCCGTTGGCGTCGGTCTCCTGCTGTACTGGCGCGGGCGGCGGCGCGCCGTCTCCGACCGCCGGCGCATTCGCGAGCTGTTCGGTACGCCCGCGCGCACCACCGCGGTGCTCGATGCCGCCCCGGCAGGCTTCTTCGAATGGTCGGCGCTGTCGGGGCTGGAGACCTGCTCCTCGGGTCTCGCCCATTCGCTGGGCGCCTCGCCGGTCGCGGTGAAGACCTTCCGCGACCTCTCGCCTTACTTCTCCGAGTCCGACTTCGCCGGGCTGGAGGTCGCGGTCGATGCGTTGCGCGCCGAGCGCAAGCCGTTCGATCGCGTCGTGCGTGCCAAGAATGGCCGCGTGCTGGAAGCCTGCGGCCGCGTCGTGTTCGCCGCCGGCACCGGCGAGCCGCTGTCCTTCACCCTGTGGTTCCACGACGCCACCGCCTTCGCCGGCGACGTCGCGGTGGGGCAGGCGGCCGTCGCCGCGACCGCCGCCGAGCGCGACCGCTTGGCCGAGATCCTCGACCTCGCGCCGTTTCCGGCCTGGCGGCGCGGCTCCGACCTGCGCATCGCCTGGGTCAATCGCGCCTATGCCGCGGCGGTCGAGGCAGACGTGGCGAGCATCGTCCGCAACAGTGTCGAGTTCGTTCCCGGCGCCGGCCCGCAGCAGTCGCGCTCCCTCGCGGCGTTGGCGCGCGAGACCGGCGTCGCCCAGACCGACACGCGGCGCTTCGACGTCGCCGGCGAGCGCCGTGTCTACGAGATCACGGAAGCGGCGTTGTCCGACGGCGGCGCCATGGGCTTCGCCCGCGACGTCACCGCCCGGGAGGAAGCGCGCGCCGAGCTCAAGCGCCACACGCAGGCGCACGCGGCGGTGATGGACCGCCTGCGCTCGGCCATCGCCATCTTCGGTCCCGACCGCAAGCTGCGCTTCTTCAACGAGGCCTACCTGCGCCTATGGAAGCTCGACGAGGCGTGGCTGCAGGCTGCGCCCAGCCACGGCGAGATCCTCGAGGTGCTGCGCGAGGCGCGCCGCATCCCCGAGGCCGCCGACTTCCGCGCCTACAAGGCGCAGGTGATTGGACTGTACGCCTCGGCGCTCTCACCCGAGGAGGAAGTGCAGCACCTGCCCGACGGCTGCACTCTGCGCGTCATCACCGCGCCGCATCCGTTCGGCGGCCTGATGTTCCTTTACGAGGACGTGTCGGACCGCATCGAGCTCGAGCGCGCGCGCAACACGCTCGCGGCGGTCCAGCGCGCCACCCTCGACCATCTGTTCGAGGGCGTCGCGGTGTTCGGCGGCGACGGCCGCTTGAAGCTCTACAACAGGCGCTTCGCCTCGCTGTGGAAGCTCGACGAGTCGTTCCTGGCCTCCGAGCCGCACGTCGCCGACGTCGCCGAGCGCTGCCGCGACCTGTTTCCCTCGCGTGGCGGGCCGTGGCCGGCTCTCAAGGACAGGATCGTCAGCCGGGCGCTCGACCGCACCGCGCGCACCGCGCGGCTGGCGCGTCCCGATGGCCTGATGGTGCAGTACGCGTCGGTGCCCCTGCCCGACGGCAACACGCGCCATACCTACCTCGACGTCAGCGACGAGCAGCGCGCCGCTCCGCCTCGGGCCGCGTCGCGCTCCTGATCGGGCGGCCTACCTACTCCCGAAGCGCCCGACGGTCACGTCCGAGCCTGCGATAGGCTCCTCCGCCATGCGCAGCCTCGTCCTGCTCGCCGCGCTGGCTTCGCTTAGCGCCTGCACCAGCTCGTCCTCCGGCGTGCCGCGTTTCGCCATGGGCGTCGAGGTGCCGTGCGAGCTGTCGGCCGAGGACCTGCGCCTGTTGCGCGGCCGGGCCAACGCCATGGAGCGGGAGGAGAAGGCCGCGCTCAACCACACCCTCGCCCTGGTCGACGCGGCCGGCATGCTGGGCGGCAACGTGCGCGAGATCCGCGAAGGCCTGATCGAACGCTCCAACGAGAACCTGCGCCTGCGGATCGCCATAGAGGCCGACATCGCCTGCGGCTACGCCGCGCCGCGTCCGCAGTCGCTGCCGCCACGCCCGGTGCCGCGTCCCGCGCCGCGCACGGTCGTGATCTAGCAACCTGGCGTCATCTGGGAGCCATGCATGGAAGGCCGTCTGATCAACAAGAACAACAACCCCGTCTGGCTCGCCTGCGGCATCGCGCTCGGCATGCTCATCGGCGTCAGCATCCGCACCACCCCGAGTGCGGCCGAGCATGGCACCCACTCCACCACGACGTGGGTAGTTGAGCCCGTCACCGCGACCGCCGCGCAATCCAATCGCGAGGTGGTGTGCTACAACACCGCGACCGGGGCCATGCAGCTGTGCAACCTAGCGACCCTCACGTACGGCAACTACGTGCAGCCGTGAGCTGCGCCACGACCATGCTCCGGGCTGGGTAGCCTCGTTGGGGCGTGCACGCCCGCCGCGCCCTCGACCATATATGACCTCCACACCCTCATCACGGGAGGTCGCAGCATGAACATCCTTTCGCCGCACGCGGCCGGTCCGCGCCGGGTCGCCGTGCTCGTCGGCTCCCTGCGCAAGGACTACTACAATTGCAAGGTGGCGCAGGCGCTGGCGCAGCTGGCGCAGGGCAGTCTCGCGTTCGACTTCGTCGAGATCGGCACCATGCCGCCCTACAACCAGGACCTCGAGACCGCCGCGCCGCCGCCGGAGTGGACGGCGCTGCACCAGCAGATCAAGCGCGCCGACGCGCTCCTGTTCGTCACGCCCGAGTACAACCGCTCCATGCCGGGCGCGCTCAAGAACGCCATCGACGTCGCCTCGCGGCCCTACGGCCACAACGTCTTCGACGGCAAGCCGGGGGCGGTCATCAGCGCCTCGGCCGGCCAGATCGGCGGGTTCGGCGCCAACCACCACCTGCGCCAGGCGCTGGTGTTCCTCAACGTGCCGGTGATGCAGCAGCCCGAGGCCTACCTCAGCAACGTCGCCGGGCTGTTCGACGACAACGGCGTCCTGGTCAATGATTCGACGCGAATCTCCCTCGCCAAGTTCGTGCATGCGTTCTCGGTGTGGATCGAGACCCACACACCATGGTGCTGCACGCGGCTGCGGAGTGAGCGGCGCTACTTGCCCGGCACGCCCTTCGAGGTCGAGTACTCGAAGTGCAGCGCCTTGTCGGGGTGGAGGATCGGGTGGATGGCGTGCGCCGCCTGCGCCGCCTCGGCGAAGCCCGACAGGATCAGCTTCAGCTTGCCGGGGTAGGCGGCGATGTCGCCGACCGCGAACACGCGCGGCAGGTTGGTCGCGCACGTCGCCGGGTTGACGAAGATGTGCTTCTGCTGGTCCAGCGTGATGCCCCACTCTGCGATCGGGCCAAGGTTGTTGACCAAGCCGAAGAACGCCAGCACCACGTCGGCGTCGAGCGTCCGCTCCTCGCCATCGAGCGTCGCGACCTTCACCGCCGATAGGTGCCCGCCTTGTCCTTCCAGGCCCGCCAGCTGATAGGGAATGACCATCTCCAGCGCGCCGCTGGCGGCGAGCTCGTGCATCTTGCGCACGCTCTCCGGCGCGGCGCGGAACTTGTCGCGCCGGTGCACGACCCACATCTTGGCCGCGATGCCGGCCAGCGCCAGCGCCCAATCCACGGCCGAGTCGCCGCCGCCGGCGATCACCACGCGCTTGCCGGCGAGGTCCGCCTTGCGGCGCACGACGTAGAACACCGACTTGCCTTCGAACCGCTCGACGCCCGCCAGCGGCAGGCGCACCGGCCCGAATGCGCCGGTGCCGCCGGCGATGATGACGGCGCGTGCCTCCACCGCATGGCCGCCGGCGATCTCCAGCCGCCAGCCGTCGTTGGTCGTGCCGCGCGGGCGGATCGGCGTCATGCGCAGCACCGGATGCCCCAACCGGTACACCGGCTTGAAGGGCGCGGCTTGCTCCAGCAGCCGGTCGATCAGCTCCATTGCCATGACCGTCGGATAGCCGGGGATGTCGTAGATCGGCTTCTCGGGATAGAGCGCCGCGCACTGGCCCCCGGCGGTGTCGAGCACGTCGATGACGGTCGACCGGAACCCCAGCATGCCGCACTCGAACACCGAGAAAAGGCCGACCGGCCCGGCGCCGATGATGGCGACGTCCGTGCTCGTCTCGGTGTGTGCGTTCGTGTGCGTGTCCATGGGACACCCTTGTGGGCGATGGCGTCGCACCGCGCAAGAGCAGCGCGGGAAGGACAGGGTTCCGGGTCTAGTTGTCCCAGTAGAACGTGCTGAACAGACGCAGGAAGTCGACGCGTCGCGCGGCGAACGCCGCGTCGGCAGCGCGGGCGTCGGCGCCCCAGGCGGCGCAGGTCAGGTGCCACACGCGCCCCGGCGTGCGCGAGACGAACACCAGCATGACCTGCTGGGTCTGGGTCTTGGGATCAGTGGCGGCCACGGTCGCCATGCGCGCAGGCCGGTTGCCGACCCTGGTCGCCAGCGCGTCGCGCACCTCGACGCCGGTGAGGTGCGTGGGCAGCCCTTCCGTCACGTACTCCACGTAAAACGGATGGTTCTGCATGCCCCAGTCGAGCTGCGCCTGGGTCAGGCCGACGTACTCCTCGGCCGCATGCACGATGACCTGGCACTGGGCGGGATTGGGTCCGGCTGGCGCGGTCAGCGAGGTGCGCACCGGCGCGGTGGGTGTGTCCTCGGTCCAGTTGGCCGGGTAGTTGAGGCGATAGCCTAACTCGGCATTACGCAGGGCGCGTTGCGCCGCCGCCTGCGCCACCTGCACGCCTTCGACGGCTGCAGCAGCGGGCGCGTCCGTGCGCGCCGCGCTCGCCACGCCGGCGACGCCCACGCTCCCGATAAGCCCAAGTACGAGCAGGGAATTCGTCATCGTCGCTAGATTGGCGGGGCCGGAGCAGGGGCGCAAGACCCGCGAATCGGGCTACAACCAGCGCGGGGAGTTTGCGCCCGTGCGCCCGCCATCCGCAGCCATCCGCATCAGCCTGCCGACGCTCGGCGAAACCGAGCGGCTGGCGGCCAGAGTCGCCGCGCTCGCCGCGCCGGGCGACTTCATCGGCCTCTCGGGCCCCCTCGGCGCCGGCAAGACGGCCTTCGCGCGCGCCTTCCTGCTGGCCATGGCGGCGCGCCAGGGCGTGGCGCCTCCGAGTGAGGTGCCAAGCCCGACCTTCACGCTGGTGCAGAGCTATGCGCTCGGCGCCGTCGAGGTGGCGCACTTCGACCTCTATCGCCTGCGCTCCCCCGAGGAAGCGCGCGAGCTCGGCATCGACGAGGCGCAGCAACGCGTCGTCGTCCTGGTGGAGTGGCCAGAGCGCCTCGCCGACCCGCGCCTCGCCGACCGCAGGCCGCGCGACCGCCTCGACGTGACGCTCACTCTCGATGCCGACGAGGTGCGCACCGCCTCCCTCGCCGCGCACGGCAGCTGGCAGTCGCGCGCTTCGCGTCTCGCTCCACCATGAAGCCGTCGCCGACTGTCTACAGCGTGCCGGCCGGCGTCCCGTTTGTGGACGCGCTGGCGGCCGGCATCCGCGACCGCCATGGCGAGGATCCCGCCGCGCTTCCCGGTGTCACCGTGCTGCTGCCGACGCGGCGCGCCTGCCACGCCTTGCGCGACGCGTTCCTGCGCCTGTCGGATGGCCGCCCGACGCTGCTGCCGGTGATGCGTCCGATCGGCGACGTCGAGGAAGACGAGCTCGTCCTCGCCCTCGCGGATCAGACTTGGGAGGGCGACGGTGCTGCCGCCGTGCTCGACTTGCCTCCTGCGCTGTCGCCGCTGCGGCGGCGGGTATTGCTCGCCCAGCTCATCCAAAAGCGCGAGGACATGCCGGCCGACCAGGCATTGTTCCTCGCCGTCGAGCTCGGCCGCCTCCTCGATCAGATGCAGATCGAGGAGATCCCGGTCAGCGCCCTCGCCGACGTCGTTCCGGCCGACTTGGCGGACCACTGGCGGGAGGTCCTGCGCTTCCTCGAGATCGTCACGCACCACTGGCCCAGACTGCTGGCAGCCGAAGGCGCCATGGACAGCGCCGAGCGGCGCAGCAAGCTCCTCGACGCGCAGGCGGACCTGTGGACCCGTCGTCCTCCGCAAGGGCCGGTGATCGCCGCCGGCTCCACCGGCACCGTGCCCGCGACCGCGCGCCTGCTGCGTGTGGTGGGGCGCCTGCCGCAAGGCTGCGTCGTGTTGCCCGGCCTCGAAGTGACAATGACGGACTCGGCGTGGGACGTGCTCGATGCGACCCACCCGCAGCACGCCATGAAGCACCTGCTCGCCGAGCTCGGCGTGGCGCGCGCCGCCGTCGATCCGTGGCACGCACCGGCGCTACCGTCGCCGTCGGCGGCCCGTGTCGCGCTGTTGGCGGAAGCCTTGAAGCCCGCCTACGCGTGGACCGAGACGGCGGCCGCGCCGATCGGTGCCGGTGCGACGCAGGGGCTGTATCGCCTCGACTGCGCCAATCCCGAAGAGGAAGCGCGCGCCATCGCGCTCGCCCTGCGCGAGGCACTGGAAACGGACGGCCGCACGGCGGCGCTGGTCACCCCCGATCGCGCGCTGGCCCGGCGCGTCGCCGCCGAGTTGACGCGCTGGGACATCGCCATCGACGACTCGGCTGGAACGCCCCTGTCGCTCACGTCGGCGGGCACGTACCTGCGCCTTACCGCCACGATGGTTGCCGAGGAGATGGCCCCCGTGCCGCTGCTCGCCGCGCTCAAGCACCCGCTGGCGGCCGGCGGGATGGAGCCCTTCGAGTTCCGCCGCCGGGTGCGGCGTCTCGAACGGCGCTTCCTGCGCGGCCCGCGGCCCGCCGCCGGGTTCAAGGGACTGTTCGACGCCCTCAAGGCCGGCGAGCGCGAGCGGCCCGCGGATGTCGCCGAGCTGCGCCCCTGGCTGCAGCGGCTGGAGGAGATGGCCCGGCCGTTCGCGGCGGTGGTGTCCGGTTCCTCCGGCCTTGCCGATCTAGTGCGGGCGCACGTGCGGTTCGCCGAGGCCCTCGCCGCGGACTCGAACGCACCCGATGCCGGCTTGCGGCTCTGGGGCAGCGACGACGGCGAGGCAGCCGCGGTCTGGGTCGAGGAACTGCTGCGCGTGGCGTCGGCGGGACCGGCGTTGCCCTTCGCCGGCCAGCACTATCCGATGGTGCTGACCGAGCTGATGGCCGGCGCCGTGGTGCGCCCGCGTTTCGCCAAGCATCCGCGCCTGCATATTTGGGGTCCGCTCGAGGCCCGCTTGCAGCAGGCCGATCTCGTCATCCTCGGTGGCCTCAACGAAGGCACGTGGCCGACGGAGGTCACCACCGATGCATGGATGTCGCGACCCATGCGCAAGCAGGTGGGCCTGCCGGCGCTCGAGCGGCGCATCGGCCTCGCGGCCCACGACTTCGCCCAGGCAGCAGCCGCTCCGACCGTGCTGCTGACGCGGTCCACGAAAGTGGCCGGCGTGCCGACCGTGCCGTCGCGGTGGCTCGATCGGATCGCCGCCGTGCTCAAGGGGGCGGGCATGGCTCTGCCGGCGGCGCCCTGGCTGGCTTGGCAGGCCGCCCTGGTGAATCCGGGCGCGCCCAAGCCGCTGTCTGAGCCGGCGCCCACGCCGCCAGTAGAGCGTCGCCCGCGCATCCTGTCGGCGACCCGCATCGAAACATGGGTGCGCGATCCCTACGCGGTCTACGCGCGCTCCATCCTCGGCCTGAAGGCGCTCGATCCGCTCGATGCTGATCCGTGCGCGCGCGACCGCGGCAAGATCGTGCACGCCGCCATCGACGCCTTCCTCCGCAGCGGACTCGACGCGCGCGCGCCGGACGCCGTCGAGCGCATGATCGAGGCGGGGCGTGCCGCCTTCGCCGACTGGCTGGCGAGGCCCGGCGTTTGGGCGTTCTGGTGGCCGCGCTTTCAGCGCATCGCCGCCTGGCTCATCGAGCACGAGCGCACTGAGCGTACGCACTCCCGGCTGGCGGCAAGCGAGGTCAAGGGCCACGTCGAGATCGAGGCGGCCGGGGGCACCTTCCGCGTCGAGGCGACGGCGGATCGCATCGATCGCTTGGACGGTGGCGGCCTCGCCGTCATCGACTACAAGACCGGCAGCGTCCCGAGGGGGCCGGAGGTGGCCCTCGGCTACGCGCCTCAGCTGCCGATCGAAGCCATGATCGCCGAGGCCGGCGGCTTCGAGGGAATTCCAGCCGGCAAGGTGATGGAGCTTCTGTTCTGGAAGCTGAGCGGCGTGCGCGATGGAGGGGAGGAATCCTGCGTCGGCGAGACGCCGGATGCGGTGGCGAAGGCCATCGCCGACCTCCGCGCCGGCCTCACCGCGTACATCGCCGCGTTCGACGACCCCAACATGCCGTACCGGTCGCGGCCACGGCCGGACTTCGGGCCGCGCTTCTCCGACTACGACCACCTCGCGCGCGTGCGCGAGTGGTCAGCCGGCGCGAATGAGGACGAGCTGATTGCGCTTGTGCCGCCGCGAGGTCCGCGATGAGCCAGCAGCACTCCACGCGCCCGCGCGCAACGCTCGACCAGTCGGCGGCTTCGCATCCCAAAGTCTCTTCCTGGGTGACGGCGTCGGCCGGCACCGGCAAAACCCAGGTGCTTACCGACCGCGTCCTGCGCCTGTTGCTGGCCGGAACGCCCGCCCGCGCCCTGCTGTGCCTCACCTTCACGCGCGCCGCCGCCGCCGTGATGCGCGTGCGGGTCACCGAGGCCCTGGTGAAATGGGCGACCGCTCCCGACCACGTCCTCGTCGAGGACCTGCAGCTGATGCGCCGCGATTCGCAGGCGCCCACGCCGGAGGAGATGCGCGTCGCCCGGCGCCTGTTCACCGACGTGCTCGACGAGCCGGGCGGACTGCGCATCGTCACCATCCATGCGTTCTGCGAGTCGTTGCTGGCGCGCTTTCCGATCGAAAGCGGTGTTGCCGCGCACTTCACGGTGATGGACGAGCGCACCGCCGCCGAGCATCTCGAAGCGGCACGCGATCGCGTTCTCGAACGTGCGCGCAACGATCCGCGCCTCGCCGCCAAGGTCGGTGGCGTGACGTCGATCGTCACCGAGCAGCGCCTAGGCGAGCTGATGGCGGAGATGGCCAAGCATCGCTCGCGCATCGAGGCTCTCACCCGCCCCGGCCTTGCCGCCGGCGTCGCGCGCGTGCGCGAGTGCCTGGGCCTCGAGGAGGGCGAGGCCGCGGCCGGCATCCTGCGGCGGGCCTGTGCCGACGGCGCGTTCGATGCGCTGGGGCTGGAGCGCTTGTGCCGCGAGATGGCCAAGACAACCACGAGCTTCGCCGAGAGCGCCGGCGTCATCCAGGCGTGGTTGCGCGCCACGCCAGCGCAGCGCGCCGATCAGATCGACGCCTACCTCGATGCGTTCTTCACGGAAGGCGGAAACGGCAAGCGCCGGGGCGAGAAGTTCATCGCCAAAGCGACGATACAGGCACATCCCGAGCTGCGTGCGGTGATTGAAGCCGAGATGGACCGGCTCGAAGGCGCCCGCGAGCGCCTCCACAAGGCCACGGTGTTCGATGCCACGGAGTGCCTGCTCACGTTCGGGGTGGCGCTGCTCGACGAATACCAGCGCCGCAAGGAGCGCCTCGCGCTGCTCGACTATGACGACCTCATCCTCAAGGCGTGCGCGCTGCTGGAAAGGGAAGGCATTGCGCCCTGGGTGCTCTACAAGCTCGACGGCGGCGTCGATCACATCCTCATCGACGAAGCGCAGGACACCAGCCCGGCACAATGGCGGGTGATCAAAGCCATCGCCGACGAGTTCTTCGCCGGCCGAGGCGCGTACGAAGGGCGCGAGCAGTCGGCCGCCGCCAGGCCCCGCACCATCTTCGCGGTCGGCGACGCCAAGCAGTCGATCTACAGCTTTCTGCAGGCCGATCCGGAGTCGTTCCGCAGGATGCGCGGATACTTCGGCGCCCGAGTTGCCGAAGCCGATGCGGAATGGAGGCCACAGGACCTTGCCGAGTCGTTCCGCTCCGTTGCGCCGATTCTGCAGGCCGTGGACGCGGTGTTCGAGACGCCGCCGGCCCAGGACGGCATGCTCATCGCCGACACCGCCATCCGCCACAACGTCGCCCGCACGGGACAGGCCGGCTACGTCGAGGTGTGGCCGACGGTCTGTGAAGAGGAGACGGAGCCGGGCAGTGCCTGGGATCCACCCCGCGAGCAGCAGTACGGCCGCTCCGCGAGCGCGGCGGTAGCCGAGCGCATTGCCAGAACCGTGCAGGCGTGGATCGGCACCGAGGTCCTGCCGGCGCGCGGCCGCACCGTGCGGCCCGGCGACATCCTGATCCTGGTCCAGCGGCGCGGCACCTTCGTCGAGGAGGTCGTGCGCGCGCTGAAGAGCAAGCGCGTGCCGGTCGCCGGCACCGACCGCATGCTCATCACCGAGCAACTGCCGGTTCAGGACCTCATGGCGCTCGGCCGCTTCGTGCTGTTGCCCGAGGACAACCTCAATCTCGCCGCGCTCCTCAAGAGTCCGCTGATCGGGATTTCGGAGGAGGACCTCTATGACCTCGCCGCCGGCCGCGACCGGTCTCTGTGGGCGACGCTGCGCGGCCGCGCCGGCGAGCGGCCCACCTTTGCCGCGGCCGAGCGCACCCTGCTCGAAGCGCGGTCCGCCGCGGCTTACACCACGCCGCACGGGTTCTACGCCGGCCTCCTGGCCAAGGGCGGCAGGCTGAAGATCCTGCGCCGCCTTGGGCCGGAGGCGAACGACCCCGTCGACGAGTTCCTCGCCCAGGCGCTCGAATACGAACGCACGCACCCGCCGTCGCTCGAAGGCTTCCTCGACTGGATCGTCCGCGGCCAGGTCGTGGTGGCGCGCGATCTCGAGGTCGGGCGCGACGAGGTGCGCGTTCTCACGGTGCATGGCGCCAAAGGCCTGCAAGCCCCGATCGTGTTCCTTGCCGACACGTACTTCATCGGCAACACGGAATCGCCGCTGCGTTGGCACATGCACGGCGGCATCCCCGTCATGCTATGGGTGCACCTCGTCAAGAACGCCGACTCGGTGCTCAAGGACGAGCGCGCACAGGCAAAAGCGCTGCGCGTGCAGGAGTATCACCGCCTGCTCTACGTCGCGATGACGCGCGCCGAAGATCGGCTCATCGTCTGCGGCTTTGCCCCGGCGCGGCCCGCGGATCGCGATGCGCGCTGCTGGTACGGGCTGATCGACGCCGGGCTGAAGCGCATGAAGCGCCCACCGGTCATGGCCGGTGACGCGCAGCGTTGGGAAAGCGAGCAGAGCGCGGCACCCGACGGCGGTGGCATCATGGGCGCCACGCCGGAATTGACGAAGCCTTTGCCGGCATGGGCGTTCCGCCCCGCGCCCACCGAGCCCGTGCCCAAGTCGCCGCTGGCGCCGAGCCGGCCGTACGGCGTCGAGCCCGCCGCGCACTCGCCGCTGGCCGGTGCCAATGGCAACGCCGGCATTCGCCGCGGCGTGCTCATCCACCGCCTGCTGCAGCTCCTGCCGGGACTCGCCGCGGACCAGCGCCGGGACGCCGCGGCGCGCTTCCTCGCCGCCAATGCCGCCGAGTTCGCGGCAGAGGCGCGCGGGGAGATGCTCGGCTCGACCCTGGCGGTGCTGGAGAAGGACGACTTCGCGCCGCTGTTCGGGCCCAACAGTCGGGCCGAAGTGCCGCTGGTCGGCTCGGTGCGCCTCGGCGGCAAGGACACGGTCCTGGCCGGGCAGGTCGATCGCCTCGTGGTCGCCGCCGGCCACGTCCTCGTCGTCGACTACAAGACCAACCGCCCGGCGCCCACGCGCCTCGCCGACGTGCCCCCGGTCTACCGCCAGCAGATGGCCGCCTATCGCGCGGGGCTGGTGGCCATCTATCCGGGCCGCGAGATTCGCTGCGCCCTCCTGTGGACCGATGGTCCGCGGCTCATGGAGCTGCCGGAGTCCGCGCTAACCCTGACCTAGCCGGCGCTTGCTGGCCGTCCTTGACGATGGGGGATCGGCTCCCTACCTTTGTGCGGCGCCTCCGTGGCGGCACCAGAAGTGCCCGCGGGGGCGTTTGATCCAGGAGCAGCACCATGGCCGTTACCGTCAGCGACGCCAACTTCGACACCGACGTTCTTGGTTCCAAGAAGCCCGTCCTTGTCGATTACTGGGCGGAATGGTGCGGTCCGTGCCTGCAGATCGCCCCGGCGCTCGAGGAGATCGCCAACGAGTTCGACGGCAGGCTCACGGTCGCCAAGCTGAACATCGACGACCATCCGGTGACGCCGACCAAGTACGGCGTGCGCGGCATCCCGACGCTGATGCTGTTCAAGGATGGCCAGGTGGCGGCGACCATGGTCGGCGCCCGGCCCAAGGGCAAGCTGGTCGAGTGGATCAACTCGGTGATCGGCGCCGGCGCCGCCAGGGTCGCCTAGACCGCGCTTCACCGCCTTCCGCGGCTAGCACCCCCACTCTGATGCGCGTCCCTCGCGGGGCGAGCCGGGTGTCGCATTTGCGTGTGACCCTTTCCCTCCCGGGGTCGGCGAGCTGTGCGCACGCTCGCGCGCCGATGCGAACGCCGGGTGGGGGTGCTTCGCTACTCGAGCGTGCGGCCGTCGGCCTCGAGGATGTGGCCGATCAGGTAGAGCGAGCCGGTGATTAGCACGCGCGCCGGCGGACCGCGATCGGTTGCCGACGCCGCCTGCTCGTAGGCATCGGCGAGCGACTTCGCCGCCTTCGCCCTAATGCCGGCCTTGGCCGCCGCGGCGGCCAGCTCCTTGGCCGTCGTGCTCGCCTCCTGCCCGGGCACGTCCACCGTCACCAGCGCCTGGATGTGCGGCGCCAGCGGCTTGAAGAAGCCGGTGGCGTCCTTGGTGTTGATCATACCGACGATCAGCACCAGCGGCTTCGGCGACTTCGCCTTCCACGCCTGGAACTGCTCGACCAGCGCGGCGGCGGCACCCGGATTGTGCGCGCCGTCGATCCACAGCTCGGTGCCCTGGTTGAAGTTCTTGGCGAGCTTGCCGTCGTCGATGCGCTGCAGCCGTCCCGGCCACTTGGCGTCGCGCAGGCCCTCCGAGATGGCGTGGTGGCCGATCATGAACTCGCCAAGCTGGTCGATGGCCGCCACCGCCAGCCCAGCATTGAGCAGTTGGTGCGGGCCCGGCAGGGCAGGCAGCGGCAGACGCTCGTAGGTCAGCGTCGGCACCTTGACGTGGATCTTGTCCTCTTCGAGGTCCGAGCGTTTCACCGACCAGTCGCGCCCATGCAGGACGAGCTGCTTCACCCCGACTTCCGCGGCACGCTTCTCGATGGCGGCGAGCGCCGCCGGCTCCTGCGGGCCGATCACCGCCACCACATCCGTCTTGAGGATGCCGGCTTTCTCGGCGGCGATACCGGCAAGGTCGCTGCCCAGAAACGCGACGTGGTCGATCGACACTGGCGTGATGACCGTCAGGCGCGGCCTCTCGACGACATTGGTCGCGTCCAGGCGTCCGCCGAGGCCGACCTCGAGGATGGTCGCGTTGGCCGGCGCGCGCGAGAAGGCGAGAAACGCCGCCGCGGTGGTGATCTCGAAAAAGGTGATCGGCTTGCCGTCGTTGACCTTCTCCACTTCCCCCAGCGTCTCGACTAGCTCCTCTTCGGTGATGAGCGACGAGAACGAGGCGCGGCGGCCGATGCGGATGCGCTCGTGGAAGCGCACCAGGTGCGGCGAGGTGTAGGTGTGCACGCGCTTGCCGGTCGCTTCCAGCGCGCCGCGGATGTACTGCGTCACCGAGCCCTTGCCGTTGGTGCCGGCGACGTGGATGACGGCCGGCAGGTTCTGCTCGGGGTTGCCGAGATGATCCAGCAGGCGCTGGATGCGCTCCATCGACAGGTCAATCTTCTTGGGATGGAGCCGCTGCAGCCGCTCCAGGAGTTCGTTGCTGGTTGTCACGGTGGAACGCTTATTCGGCGGCGCGCTTCATCTCGTCGACTTGATTGGCCGCGTCTCCGCGGTACACCGCAGGCGGCGTGAACGGGATGGCGATGGTGCCTTCATCGGCGCCCGCCTCGGCGCGATCTTTGTTCACCAGCAGGTCGATGACGCGAATCAGCGTGTCACGCAGCTCGCGCCGGTGCACGACCATGTCCACCATGCCGTGCTCCAGGAGGTACTCGGCCTTCTGGAAGCCGGCCGGCAGCTTCTCCTTGATGGTGTTCTCGATGACGCGCGGGCCGGTGAAGGCGATCAGCGCGCCGGGCTCGGCGATGGCCACGTCGCCCAGCATGGCGAACGAGGCGGTGACGCCGCCGGTGGTCGGATCGGTCAGCACGACGATGTACGGCAGGCCGGCGTCGCGCACCATTTGTGCGGCTACGATGGTGCGCGGCATCTGCATCAGCGACAGGATGCCTTCCTGCATGCGTGCGCCGCCGGACGCGGAGACAGCGATGAGCGGCGCCTTGCGCGCGACCGCTTCGCGCGCTGCCGTCACCAGGGCCTCGCCGCCGGCCATGCCCAGCGAGCCGCCGAGGAAGGCAAAGTTCTGCGCCGCCACGAGGACGTTGTTGCGGCCCATGGTGCCGGTCGCAACCAGGATGGCGTCGTCATCGCCTGTCTTGGCGCGGTTCTCCTTCAGGCGCTCGGTGTAGCGCTTGGCGTCGCGGAACTTGAGCGGGTCGGCGACCACTGAGGGCGCCGCCACCAGCTCGTACTCGCCGCGGTCGAACAGGCTCTTCAGGCGCTCGCGTACGCCGAGGCGCATGTGGTGGTCGCAGTGCGGGCACACCGACAGGTTCGCCACCAGGTCGCGGTGGAACACCATCTTCTCGCAGCCGGCGCACTTCTCCCAAAGATTCTCGGGCAGCTCGCGCTTGCGGACCAGGCTGCGGATGGTGGGACGAACGAAGTTGGTCAGCCAGTTCATGCGAAACCCCTCATGCACCTGGTTGTGACGCGCGCCGGACGCCGCCCGCCAGTTCGCGGACGAGCGCCGTGGCGCTGGCGACGATCTCCGCTGGCTTCTTAGCCCCGGCGGCGGCCTCGCCAATGCAGTCTACCAAAGCCGAGCCGACCACGGCAGCGTCCGCGATGCCGGCGATGACCTGCGCCTGGGCCGCCGTGCGGATGCCGAATCCCACCGCAATGGGTAGTGTGGTATTGGCGCGCAGACGCTTCACCGCTGCGGCGACGGCGGACGGGTTGTAGGTGCCGACCCCCGTAATGCCGGCCAGCGAGATGTAATAAAGGAAGCCCGAGGTATTCTGGAGCACCTTGGGCAGGCGCTTCTCGTCGGTGGTCGGGGTCGCCAGTCGAATGAACGAGAGCCCCATGCCGCGGGTGGGCAGCGCCAGCTCCTCGTCCTCCTCGGGCGGCACGTCCACGGCGATGAGGCCGTCGGCGCCGGCTGCCTTGGCGTCCCTCAAGAACGCCGGCACCCCGTAGCGGTGGATCGGGTTGTAGTAGCCCATCAGCACGATGGGCGTGGCCTGATCGCGGGCGCGGAACGCCTTCACCAGCTCCAGCGTCTTCCTCACCTTCGCGCCGGATTTCAGCGCGCGCAGGTTGGCGCGCTGGATCGCCGGGCCGTCGGCCATGGGATCGGTGAACGGCATGCCGACCTCGATCAGGTCGGCGCCCGCCGCCGGCAGCGCCTTCAGCACCTCGAGCGACGTCTCCAGGTTGGGGTCGCCCGCGGTAAGGAAGGTGATCAGCCCCGACCGCTTCTGCGCCTTCAGCGCCGCGAAGCGAGCGGCGATACGCCCCTCCCCAAACAAGGCTTCGCCCCCGGTGACCATCTACAGCTTCGTGCCCAGCGCCTTGGCGACGTTGAAGATGTCCTTGTCGCCGCGGCCGCACAGATTCATCAGCACGATGTGGTCCTTGGGCAGCGTCGGCGCAAGCTTCTTCACCCAGCCGAGCGCGTGCGAAGGCTCGAGCGCCGGGATGATGCCTTCGAGCTTGGCGCACATCTGGAACGCGTCGAGTGCTTCCTTGTCGGTGATCGACGTGTAGGTGACGCGCTTGGTGTCGCGCAGCCACGCGTGCTCGGGGCCGACGCCGGGATAGTCGAGGCCGGCCGAGATCGAGTGCGCCTCGATGATTTGGCCGTCGTCGTCCTGCAGCAGGTAGGTGCGGTTGCCGTGCAGCACGCCGGGGATGCCGGCGGTGAGCGAGGCAGCGTGCTGCCCGGTCTCGATGCCGTGGCCGGCCGCCTCGACGCCGTAGATCTTCACGTTGGCGTCGTCGAGGAACTCGTGGAACAAGCCCATCGCATTGGAGCCGCCGCCGATGCAGGCGACGAGCGAATCGGGGCCGCGCCCCTCGGCTTTCATCATCTGCTGGCGCGCTTCCTTGCCGATGATCGACTGGAAGTCGCGCACCATCGCCGGATACGGATGCGGCCCGGCGACCGTGCCGATGATGTAGAACGTGTCGGCGACATTGGTGACCCAGTCGCGCAACGCCTCGTTCATCGCATCCTTCAGCGTCTGCGAGCCGGACGTCACGGGCTTCACCTCGGCCCCCAACAGCTTCATGCGAAAGACGTTCGGCTGCTGCCGCTCGATGTCGGTGGCGCCCATGTAGATCGTGCACGGCAATCCAAACAGCGCCGCGACCGTTGCCGTCGCCACGCCGTGCTGGCCGGCGCCGGTCTCGGCGATGATGCGTTTGCGGCCCATGCGGTTGGCGAGCAGGATCTGGCCGATGCAGTTGTTGATCTTGTGCGCGCCGGTGTGGTTGAGCTCGTCGCGCTTGAAGTAGACCTTCGCCCCGCCGAGGTGTCTGGTGAGGCGCTCGGCGAAGTACAGCGGGCTCGGCCGGCCGATGTAGTACGTGTTGTAGTAGTCGATCTCCGCCTGGAACTTCGGGTCGGCCTTCGCCTCGCGATAGGCCTGCTCGAGTTCGAGGATGAGCGGCATCAGCGTCTCGGCGACGAAGCGCCCGCCGTAGATGCCGAAGTGCCCGCGCTCGTCGGGCCCCGCCTTGAAGGTGTTGGGAATCTGCTTCATGCCGTCTTCAAAGCGCGTTCACTGCCTTCAGAAAAGCCGCGATCCGCTCGGGGCTCTTCTTCGCGGGCCCGTCCTCGACGCCCGAGGAAACGTCCACGGTGGTCGCGCCCGTGGCCTTCACCGCCTGGGCGACGTTGGCGTCGGTCAGGCCGCCTGACAGCATCCACGGCTTCCGCCAGGTGCTGCCGTAAAGCAGCTTCCAGTCGAACGCAGTGGCATTGCCGCCCGGGAGCGCCGTGCTTGTAGGCGGTTTGGCGTCGAACAGCAACCAATCCGCCACGTCCTCGTAGGCCTTGGCGGCGGCCACGTCGTCGGCGGTGGCGATCGCCAGCGCCTTCATCACCGGCCGGCCGGTGCGGGTGCGGATGGTCTCGACGCGCTGCGGCGGCTCGGCCCCGTGCAGCTGGATCAGCTCGATCGGCACCTGCGCGAGCACGCGCTCGAGCTGCGCGTCCGACGGATCGACGAACACGCCGACGCGCTGCGTGCTCTCGGCGCGCGCGGCGAGCTTGGCCGCGTCCGGAGTCGCTACGAAGCGCGGCGACTTCTGCACGAACATCAATCCGACGAACGTCGCGCCACCGGCAATGGCGGCTTCCATCGCGGCGGCGGTGTTCACGCCGCAAATCTTTGCTTGCACGGTCATATCAATGGGCGCGGGCGCGGCGCGCCGACGCGACTTCGTCCCACACGGCGAGCGCCGCGCGGCGCGGATCCTCCGCCTCGGTGATCGTGCGTCCGATCACCAGGTAATCGGCGCCGGCGCGGATCGCGTTCGCGGGCGTGTCCACGCGCTTCTGGTCCTCGTTGCGCGCCGCGGTCGCGCTGCGCAGACCCGGCACCAGCAGCAGGAAGTCGCTCGGCAGCGCGGCGCGCAGCGGCGCCACTTCCTGCGGGGAGCAGACGACGCCGTCGCATCCTGCTTCCTGCGCTGTCTCGGCGAGCGCGCGCACCTGCTCCTGCACGGTGCGGGCGACGCCCATCGCCTTCAGGTCGGACGAGTCCATGCTGGTGAGCATGGTCACGGCCAGCACCTTGGGCGGCTTGGCGGCGTCGCGCGCCGCCTTCACGGCGGCGGCCAGCATGGCGGACCCGCCGCTCGCGTGCACCGTGGTGAGCGCCACGCACAGGCGCGCGGCCTCGCGCATCGCGCCGGCGACGGTATTGGGAATGTCGTGCAGCTTGAGATCGAGGAAGATCGGCAGGCCCTCGCCGGTCATGCTCTTGACGCCCGCGGGTCCCTGGGCGGCGAAGAACTTGAGACCGAGCTTCAAGCCGCCGACGGCGCCGCGCACCTGCCCGGCTAGCCTTTGCGCCGCCGCTAGGTTGGGGGTGTCCACCGCGCAGAAGATCGGATTGGCGGCGGTGGCGTCCGCGGCGGCCTCGATCGCCGCCTTGACCGCTTTCATCGCCCGGCTCCAGAGCCACTCATCGGCCCGGCAATGGCGCGCTGCTGCGGTTGCGTGGCCGCCGTCGGCGGCGCGGTACGAGCTTGGAAGCCTTCGATCTCGCCTTCGAGGTGCTTCACGCGCCGGTGCAGCGCCCGCGTCTGGGCGCGCCAGCGGTGCTGGCCGAACCAGGTGGCGATGCCGCCGAGAAACAATCCCAAGAACACGGCTCCGATGATCAGCACGAACAATGGCGGCTGCACCTCGTAGGGCAGGGGATCGAACGAAACCGGCACGCGTTCGCGGTTGTTGACGGCGAAGAACGCCATCGCCACCGCAAGCGGCAAGATCACCAGCCAGAACAGGAAGCGCACGCGCCCTACTTACAGGAACTTGTCCGGCCAGGCACGCGGCCAGGACGGGGGCCGAGGCCTCCTCGTCTCAGCCCGGTACTTTCGCCTTGGCGGGGGCCGGCCCAGAGGACGGGGTGGGGGCCGGGCCGCTGGCATTCAGGCGTTGGCGCAACTCTTTGCCGGTCTTGAAGAACGGCACGTGCTTCTCGGTCACGTAAACGGCCTCGCCGGTGCGGGGGTTGCGGGCCATGCGGCTGGCCCGGCGCTTAACCGAATAGGCGCCGAAGCCGCGCAATTCGACCCGGTCGCCACGGGCCAGGGCGCGCGAGATCTCGTCGAAGATCGTCGTGACGATGCGCTCGATGTCGCGCTGGAAGAGGTGCGGATTCCGCTCGGCCAGGCGCGCGATCAGCTCGGACTTGACCATCAGGAGGCCTCCCCGCCCAAGCCGGAGGCCGTCCCATCGGTCCAGGCTCTAGCGAAGGCCCTCAGGTTGCCAGAGCGATACCAGCCCGTCAATCCTAAGTGTTTCAGAAAACAGCGTTTTTCGAACCAGCCCGAATACTCCGGTGGGAATATCGAGGCTGGCGGTGCGGGGCCGGACCCGCTGTAGGGGCAGGTCCAGGCTGACATCGTGCGCCTCGGCGAGCCAGGTGCGGGCCTCGGCCACCCCGCCCACCCCGTCGATCAGGTTGAGGGACGAGGCCTGGCGGCCGGTGTAGATGCGGCCGTCCGAAAGCTGCAGGGCCGTGCGTGATCGGCTCGAACGGGTTGGGCTGGTCCTTGAGCGGCGCGCTCTTGATGAGGGTCGGCGTAACCCCGAGCTTCTGCATCGTTCCGGTGAGGTCGAAGGTCTGCATGACCACGCCGATCGAGCCGGTCAGGGAGTTCTCGCGCGCCACGATGCGGTCGGCCGCAAGCGCCACCATGTAGGCGGCCGAGGCCCCGGTGCCGCCGATGACGGCCACCACCGACTTGGCGGCGCCTACCTCGCGCAGGGCGCGGTACAGCTCTTCGCCGGCTACGACGGTGCCGCCGGGGCTGTCCAGGCGCACGATCAGCGCCTTGACCGAATCGTCACCGGCGATGCGGCGCAGCTCGCGTAGCCGGTCCTCGTCGTCGAGGATGATGCCGTCAATGTCGATCTGGGCGATGCGGTTGCCGAGGGCGATGCGGTCCTGCCCCCAAACCGCGTAGCCGATGGCGCCGAGCGCGATCACCAGCGCGAGCAGGCGCCACACCACGAGGCGCCGCTTCAGGCGGCGGCCGTCGGCGATGGCGTCGGCGTCTAGCGACATGGCTTGGCCCTAACAATAACCCCTCCCAGCAGTACTGGGAGGGGTTACTAGCGTTAACGGCTTGCGATTGTTGGACTACTTGGTGTCCGCCTCGCTTTCGCCATCCTTGGACTTCTTCTTGGCGGCCTTATTGGGCTTCTCCTCGCCCTTGCTCTTGGGGGCATCGCCCTTCGCCTTGTTGAGCGCCGCGCCCAGGATGTCGCCGAGCGAGGCGCCGGAGTCCGAAGACCCGTATTGTGCCATCGCCTCGCGCTCGTCGGAGATCTCCAGCGCCTTGACGCTGAGGCCGATCTTGCGCGCGTCGGGATCGATGCTGATCACCTTCGCATCGACCTTGTCGCCGACGGCGAAGCGCTCGGCCCGCTGCTCGGAGCGGTCGCGGGCGAGATCCTGCTTGCGGATGTAGGACGTCAGGCCCTCGCGGAAGGCGACGTCGATGCCGCCGGCATGGACCGCGGACACCGTGCAGGTAACCGTGTCGCCCTTCTTGTACTTGACCATGCCCGCCTGCGGATTGGCGGCGAGCTGCTTGATGCCGAGGCTGATGCGCTCCTTCTCCACGTCGGTGTCCAGTACCTTCGCCTCGACCACGTCGCCCTTCTTGTAGGCGTTGATGACCTGCTCGCCGGGCTTGTCCCACGACAGGTCGGACAGGTGCACCATGCCGTCGACGCCGTTGTCGAGACCGATGAACAGGCCGAACTCGGTGATCGACTTGACCGCGCCCTTGATGACCGTACCCGCCTGGCTCTTCTCGGCGAACTCGGCCCACGGGTTCGGCGTGCACTGCTTGGTGCCAAGCGAGACGCGGCGGCGGTTCGGGTCGACGTCGAGCACCATCACCTCGATCTCCTGGGAGGTCGAGACGATCTTGCCCGGGTGGACGTTCTGCTTGGTCCAGCTCATCTCGGAGACATGGACCAGGCCTTCGACGCCCGGCTCCAGCTCGACGAACGCGCCGTAGTCCGTGACGTTGGTGACGCGACCCTTGAACTTGGCGCTGACCGGGTACTTGGCCTCGACGCCCTGCCACGGATCGGCTGCCAGCTGCTTCATGCCGAGCGAGATGCGCTGGGTCTCTGGATTGATGCGGATGACCTGCACCTTCACGGTGTCGCCGATGGCGACGACCTCGGTCGGGTGGTTGACGCGCCGCCACGCCATGTCCGTGACGTGCAGCAGGCCGTCGATGCCGCCGAGATCGACGAACGCGCCGTAGTCGGTGATGTTCTTGACGACGCCTTCCAGCACCTGGCCCTCGGTGAGGTTGGCGATCAGCTCCTGGCGCGCTTCAGCGCGAGTCTCTTCAAGGACCGCGCGGCGCGATACGACGATGTTGCCGCGGCGGCGATCCATCTTGAGGATCTGGAACCACTGGTCGGTGCCCATCAGGTGCGAGACGTCGCGCACCGGGCGCACGTCGACCTGACTGCCGGGCAGGAAGGCGACGGCGCCGGAAAGGTCGACGGTGAAGCCGCCCTTGACGCGGCCGAACAGCACGCCCTGGACGCGCTTGTTGGCCTTGAACGACTTCTCGAGCTCGGCCCACGCCTCTTCGCGGCGCGCCTTCTCGCGAGAGAGCACCGCCTCGCCCTGGGCGTTCTCCATGCGCTCGAGGAACACCTCGACCTCGTCGCCGGCCTTGATCTCGGCGGCGCGGCCGCGCTCGGAGAACTCACGGAGCGGGATGCGGCCTTCGGACTTCAGGCCGACGTCGATGACGGCGATGTCGTTCTCGATGGAGATGACCCGTCCCTTGACGACGGACCCCTCGAGGCCGTCGGAGGTGCCGTACGACTCCTGCAGAAGCTGCGCGAAATTCTCTTTGGACGCGGCAGCGGCGTTGGTGGTTGCCATGTGCGATTGGGGTGCCGGCGTCTCGCCCCCGGCGGGGGGTTAGGGGTTGCCACGAGCGGAACGCAATAAGGCCCTGTTGCGCCGCCAGAGCGGCACAACCGCTGGACCTCTGCGAACCACACTTAGTTCGGGCCGGAAATGTAGGCTTTCGCGGCCGTGAACGCCTCGTCTATATCCAGTTTCGTCGTATCTAGCAAGAACGCCCCCTCGGCCATGCGGAGGGAGGACTGGGCCCGCTCCTGGTCGCGGCGATCGCGCTCCACCACCGATTTCAGCACTTCTTCGAGCCTGATCGCCGAGCCGGACGACACCAGCTCCTTCCAACGGCGCTCGGCGCGGCACTCGGCGGAAGCCGTGACGAATAGCTTCTTTTCGGCATCAGGGAGCACCACCGTGCCGATGTCGCGGCCCTCGACCACGGCGCCGGAGCGTCCCCCCGGGTGGCGGCGTGCGAACGCTCGCTGGAAGTCCAGCAGCGCCGCCCGCACGCCGGGCTCCGTGGCGACCCGCGAGGCGGCATCCGAAACGCGCTCGCTGCGCAGATCCTCCGCCTTGAGGTCGGCCTCGGTCAGCGCCTGGGCTTCGCGGGCCGCCGCGTCGGCGTCGTCCGGGCTTGCGCCCGCGCGCAGCACGCGCGAGGCAACGGCGCGATAAAGCGCGCCCGTGTCGAGGTGGGCGAAGCCGTAATGCTCGGCAAGCTTCTTCGCCAGAGTGCCTTTGCCCGCGGCGGCGGGTCCGTCGATCGCAATGATCACCGGTTCATCGGCGTAATGCTCGCGCCCAGCCCTTCCATCAGCGAGGCGAAGCCCGGGAAGCTGGTGGCGATGGTCTCGGTGCCGTCCACCGTCACGGCGCTCCTCGCCGCCAGGCCGGCGACGAGGAACACCATGGCGATGCGGTGGTCGAGCGCCGCGTCGATGTTGGCGCCGCCGGGCAGCGGGCCGCCCAGCCCCTCGACCGTCAGCGCGTCGCCGTCTTCGGCGACGGTCGCGCCGCAGGCGCGCAGGCCGTTGGCGATGGCGGATAGGCGGTCGCTCTCCTTCACCTTCAGCTCGGCCAGGCCTTCCATGCGCGTAGTGCCGTGCGCCAGCGCCGCGGCGACGGCGAAGATCGGGTACTCGTCGATCATGCGCGGCGCGCGCTCGGCCGGCACGCTGATGGCGCGCAGCGCACTGGCGCGCACGACCAGGTCGGCGATCTCCTCGTCGCCGTCCTTGCGCTCGTTCTCGAAGCGGATGTCGGCGCCCATCTCGCGCAGCGACTCGAACACGCCGGTGCGCAGCGGGTTCATGCCGACATTCTCGATGCGCACCTCACTGCCCGGCAGGATCAGGGCGGCGACGGCAAGGAATGCCGCCGAGCTCGGATCGCCCGGCACCTGCACCGGCGCCGGCCGCAGTTCCGGCTCGCCGACCACGGTGACACGGCGCTGCATCTTGCCGTCGGCCTTCTCGTCGCTCACGTGCACGGTGGCGCCAAAGCGGCGCAGCATGCGCTCGGTGTGATCACGCGTCGGCTCCGGCTCGATGACGGTCGTCTCGCCGGCGGTACCCAGTCCGGCGAGCAGGATGGCCGACTTCACCTGCGCGCTCGGAACCGGCAGGGTGTACTCGATCGGCGTCGCTTCCTCCGAGCCGGTGATGGCGAGCGGCAGGCGCGTGCCGGAGCGCGCCAGGATCTGCGCGCCCATGCGCTTCAACGGATCAGTGACGCGCGCCATCGGCCGCTTGCACAACGACGCGTCGCCGGTGAAGAAGCTGGTGAACGGCTGCGTCGCGACCACGCCCATCGTCAGCCGCGCGCCGGTGCCCGAGTTGCCGAGGTCGAGCACCGAGCCCGGCTCGCGCATGGCGCCGAGGCCCAGTCCGTCGACGACCCAGCGGCCGTCCTTGGTGCGCTCGATGTGGGCGCCGAGCGCGCGCAGCGCCCCGGCAGTGGAGAGGACGTCGTCGCCCTCCAGGATGCCCGAGACGATGGTGCGGCCGGCCGCTAGCGCGCCGAGGATCAGCGAGCGGTGGGAGATCGACTTGTCGCCGGGAACGCGGACCGTGCCCTTGAGCGGTCCGGAGGGTGATGCGCGAAGCTTGGCCATGGTCCGTGAATGCGGCGCCGCACCGCCGTGTTGCCGGCGCTGCGAGCGCAAAAGGGCAAGAGAGATACCGGTCTGTAGCACACGCCTTCCGGCGGGTGCCAGGGGACGCGCCCTCCGGATGGTGCCAAAGTGGCAAGTCTGGCGGGAACTTGGACCCTTCCGCCGCAAATCAGTGGACACGCTCCCACCTTCGTGGCACACGGACGCGCCAAATTTCAGCACCTCCGGCCGCCTCGCGGTGAGCCGCTCCAACCCTGAGCTTGGCGATCCACCCTTGGCCGGAGGAAACAGCGCCCTACCTGGGGGCGCCTGTGGCGGTGTCGAACGGGGATTTGCGCCGTCCGGTAGTCGGGAGGTTCATGGTGGCAAAAGCGGAATTGGGAACCAAGCGCGAGTGCCCGAGTTGCGGCACCAAGTATTACGACCTCGGCAAGGAGCCGCCGGTCTGCCCGCGCTGCGGCGCCGAGTACACCGTGACCGCGGCCCGCGCGGCGCTGTCGCCGCAGCCTGCCGCCGAGAAGGCCCGTCCAAAGCCCAAGCCGCCGCCGCGCGTGCCCGCCGAGGCCAGTGAGGAGGCGGAGGAGCCGGTCGTCGCCGACGCGGAGGAAGAAGAGGAGTTCGTCGAGGACGAGGAGTTCGTCGAGGAAGAGGGTGAGGAAGAGGTTTTCGAGCCCGAACCGGAGGAGAAGTAAGGCGCTTCTGAATCCGCCGCCCTTGATTCCGCCGGATCGGCGGACATAAGGTCGCCCGCCGCAGGCCGTGCCTGCAGTTCCGTTCCCGGGGCCATAGCTCAGTTGGGAGAGCGCGTGAATGGCATTCACGAGGTCAGGGGTTCAACTCCCCTTGGCTCCACCAATCCAAAGACCCGGCCTCACGGCCGGGTCTTTTTGATTCTGCGCCGGTCTGGTTGCATGGGCCGGCGATGAGCAACCCCACCATCCTGTGCATCGTCGGCGACAGCCGCTCGGGCTCGACGCTGCTGCAGTACCTGCTCGGAATGCAGCCGGACGTCGCGACGGTCGGCGAGCTGCGCCGACTCGGCCAGCTGCTCGCCGAGGGGCGGCCGTGCTCGTGCGGG
>VGER01000016.1 GCA_016869235.1 Alphaproteobacteria bacterium
GGCCAGGAGACGCGCCGACAGCAGCAGCGCCGCCGCCATGGCCGCCATCAGCAGGACGGCCTGCAACCGGCCTGGGTGCGAGAGGGGAAGGGGACGCGAGGACATGCCACGCATGTGGTGCTCGGGAACCCCCTGTACCAGCGGCCCGGTGTCGTGCTCTGCCTGCGCCTCCGCTTTAGCGTTAACGCGTAACGTATCGTATACTATATACGATACGTGTCTAAAAGGTTTGCAGAGCGAGCGCCCCGCCAACACCCAGCGGCGGATCACGGCGCCGTGATCTGCGTAGACTCCGCATAGGAAAATGCGATCTGGCGGCCGCGCCTGTCGGGGGGCGGCCCGGCCGCGGGGTGGTTCACCCGTATTCGCCCGGGCGAAACGGGCGGGCGGCTCATTTCACCGGGTAGGCACGGCTGACGAGCTGGAACTCCTGCGGCTTGATGAGGCGGTGGAGGCGACCCGGACCGAGTGGATCTTCCCCTCGATCTTGGCTTCCCAGAAGTCCAGGAAGCGCTGCAGCGCAGGAAATTGCGGCGCCAGGTCCAGCTCCTGCCAGATGAACTGCTGCAGGAACGCCGGGTGGTCCGGGCGGTGATAGGTGATCTCGGCGGTGGTCAGCCGGTAGCCCTCGAGCTGACGCAGGAAATCCGGCGAAGCAGGAACCATGCGTGACTCCCTACTGAAAAACGGAAAGGTGATGCTTCCGCCAGGGCCGGGGCGTGTCAAGAACGGAGCAATTTCAGGGACTTAGCAGCACTCGCGGGAGGCTGCCGCCAGTCTCTGGCAGTCCAGGTTGCCGACTGCCAAAAAACTTTGGTAGTCCACTCTTGCGTCTGCTAAGACCGCGCCCATATCCGCCGCGGGTCTCCCGCGTCGCCCGGCGCCGCCGGTGCGCTTGTCCGAGAGCGTGCCGCGGCCTGCCGGGTCGAGCGAGGCGGGGCCCACCGCAAAGAACGACGTCAGACATCCAACGAGTCCTGGAGGAACAAGCCTGCATGTTTCGACCGCTGCAAGACCGGGTGTTGATCCGGCGCATCGACAGCGACACCAAGTCGGTCGGGGGAATCATCATCCCCGACACCGCCAAAGAGAAGCCGTCCGAGGGCGAGGTCGTCGCCGTAGGTCCGGGCGCGCGCGATGAGAGCGGCAAGCTCGTTCCGCTCGACGTGAAGGTCGGCGACCGCGTGCTGTTCGGCAAGTGGACCGGCACCGAGGTCAAGCTCGACGGCGAGGAGTTCATCGTCGTCAAGGAGACCGACCTGTTCGGCATCGTCGAGGATACCGAAGCTAAGGACACCAAGAAGACCAAGAGGGCCGCTTAAGGGGAGCACACACACATGGCAGCCAAGGAAATCAAGTTTCACGGCGACGCGCGCGCTGAGCTTCTGCGCGGCGTCGAGATGCTCGCCAACGCGGTGCGCGTCACGCTCGGCCCCCGCGGCCGCAACGTAGTCATCCACAAGAGCTACGGCGCTCCGCGCATCACTAAGGACGGCGTGACCGTCGCCAAGGAAGTGGAGCTCGCCGGCAAGTTCGAGAACCTCGGCGCGCAGATGGTGCGCGAGGTGGCGAGCCGCACCAACGACAACGCCGGTGACGGCACCACCACCGCCACCGTGCTCGCGGCCGAGATCGTCCGCCAGGGTATGAAGTCGGTCGCCGCCGGCATGAACCCGATGGACCTCAAGCGCGGCATCGACGTCGCCGTCACCGCCGTCGTCGCCGACCTCAAGAAGCGCTCCAAGAAGGTGTCGGGCTCGCACGAGATCGCTCAGGTCGCCACCATCTCGGCCAACGGCGAGACCTCGATCGGCAAGATCATCGCCGAGGCGATGGACAAGGTCGGCAAGGAAGGCGTCATCACGGTCGAGGAGGCCAAGGGGTTCGAGACCGAGCTCGAGGTCGTCGAGGGCATGCAGTTCGATCGCGGCTATGCCTCGCCGTACTTCGTCACTAACACCGAGAAGATGGTGGCCGAGCTCGACGAGCCGTACATCCTGATCCACGATAAGAAGCTCTCGACCCTTCAGCCGCTGCTGCCGGTGCTCGAGAAGGTCGTGCAGTCGGGCCGTCCGCTGCTGGTCATCGCCGACGACATCGAGGGCGAGGCGCTTGCCACCCTCGTCGTCAACAAGCTGCGCGGCGGCCTGAAGATCGCCGCCGTCAAGGCGCCGGGCTTCGGCGACCGCCGCAAGGCCATGTGCGACGACATCGCCATCCTCACCGGCGGCACCGTCATCGCCGAGGAGCTCGGCATCAAGCTCGAGAACGTCACCATCGACATGCTCGGCCGCGCCAAGAAGGTGCTCATCACCAAGGAAGCGACCACCATCGTCGACGGTGCCGGCAAGAAGCAGCACATCCAGGCCCGCATCGAGCAGCTGCGCAAGCAGATCCACGAGACCGAGGGCGAGTACGACAAGGAGAAGCTCCAGGAGCGCCTGGCGAAGCTCACCGGCGGCGTGGCCGTCATCCATGTCGGCGGCGCCACCGAGGTCGAGGTGAAGGAGAAGAAGGACCGCGTTGACGACGCGCTGCACGCGACGCGCGCGGCGGTCGAGGAGGGCATCGTCGCCGGCGGCGGCGTCGCGCTCCTCTATGCGACCAAGGTGCTCGACAAGCTCGAGACCCAGAACGAGGACCAGAAGGTCGGCGTCGACATCGTCCGTCGCGCCCTGCCGGCTCCGGTGCGCCAGATCGCCGAGAATGCTGGCTTTGACGGCGCGGTGGTCGCCGGCAAGCTCCTGGAGAGCAAGGACACCGACTGGGGCTTTGACGCGCAGAAGGGCGACTACACCAACCTGGTGAAGACCGGCATCATCGACCCGACCAAGGTGGTGCGCGCCGCGCTGCAGGACTCGGCGTCCGTCGCCGGCCTGATGATCACCACCGAAGCCGCCGTGGTCGAGAGGCCGAAGGACGAGGCCGCCGACGCCCACGCCGGCCACGACCACTAAGACCGCTGCCTCCCTCCCTCCTAGGGAGGGCAGGGAGCGGTTGCTTGGGCTGACACGCTCGGAGGGGTCCGGTACGTTGCCGGACCCCTTTTCTTTTCGGAGCACCCCATGGGTGTCGATAACGACGCACGCCGCGCCGAGATGGTCGCGGAGATCGAAGCCGAGGCGAAAGCCACCGGCTCGTACACCGGGCGCGAGACGTTCTCCGCGCGCACCCTCGATGCGATGCGCGCCGTGCCGCGCCACCAGTTCGTGCGCGAGGGCGACTTGGCCCGCGCCTACGTCAACGGCCCGCTGCCCATCGGCCAGGGCCAGACCATCTCGCAACCCTTCATCGTCGCGCTGATGACCGACGCGCTCGACCTCGCCGGCGGCGAGCGCGTGCTCGAGATCGGCATGGGCTCCGGCTACCAGACGGCGATCCTCGCCGCGCTCGTGCAGCACGTGTACGCGGTTGAGGTTCTTGCCGAGCTCGCCAAGGCCGCCGAAGCTCGGCTGCGCTCATTGGGGCGCGGCAACGTCAGCGTGCTGGTTGGCGATGGGCACGCCGGCTGGCCCGAGCACGCGCCCTACGACGCGATCCTGGTCGCCGCCGCGGCGTCACAAGTCCCCGATGCCCTCGTTGCGCAACTGCAGCCGGGTGGCCGCATGGTCATTCCCGTCGGCCGCACGCGCATGGGCGGTCAGGAGCTGCAGCTGCTGTCCAAGGACGCGAGCGGCAAGGTCAGCCAGCGCACCGTGCTGCCGGTCGCCTTCGTGCCGCTGGTGAAGGCGTAGTCGGGCGCGGCAGGCACGAAGGATTCTCCTGAGTTCGCCGCGCTTATTAGTCTCTTTCAGGCGCTTAAGAGGCATGTTCTTCAGGCGCTCAAGAGGCATGTTCGCGATCCGAACGACCTGCAAGATGCTGCGGCTTCGAATGAAGATGTGAAGTGCCTATGCCACGACCTTTGGTGGGCGGCATTCAACGGACGCTTGCGCGAGGAGTGCCTGAACGCACGCTGGTTCTTGTCTCTGGCCGACGCCAGGGCCAAGAATCGAGGCGTGGCGGATGCTCTACAGCGAGAGCCATCCTCACACGGCACCTGGGGATCGTACGCAGCGCGATTTGCTTCATTGGCCGGGGTTAACCCCGGCCAATGAAGGCCGAAGGCTTACCCATCGCCCGGCGGAGTTCTTGGGGAGCCGTCACTTGCCCGAAAACTCACCTTCACGCCGGAGGAGAAAACAGGTAGGGCGTCACTACGCGCCGAATTCGCGCAATTCACGACTGCGCTCCGTGCTCTAGCCTGGGCAGCGCAAGATGCTAAGATCGGCAGCGGATTGAACACTCGCGACCGCGGGTGTCAACCATTTCATGGGAGGGATACTGATGCATCGCGACATTGCACGTCTTGTGCAGGGAGTTTCGGTGTTTGCCATCACCGCACTACTGAGTTCTGCCGCGATTGCGGCCGATGTGACCAAGCAGCGCCTCGAGAACGCCGACGGCGATCCTGACAACTGGATCACCTGGGGCCAGAACTACTCCAGCCACCGCTTCTCGCGTCTTGCGCAGATCAACCGCAATAACGTCGGCAACCTGAAAGTGGCATTCTCCATGCCGCTCACCAACTCGCTCGACGGGATTCCGACCAACACCGGCAACTTGGAGATGACGCCGCTGGTCGATGACGGCGCCCTGTACCTGAACAGCGCGTTCGGCCTGCACTACAAGATTGACGTCAGCCGCGGCAACAGCGCAAAGGTCGTTTGGCGCACCGACCTGCAGGTCAACAAGGAGACCGAAAAGCGTCACTACGTGCGCGGCATGGCCATGTGGGGCGATAACGTCTACTCCAACATGGTCGACGGCCGCGTCGCCTCGGTCTTGCGTTCGACGGGCGAAGTCGCCTGGGAGAAGCAGATCGCCCGCACCAAGCTCGGCTACACGAATCTTCCCGGCGGCCCGAACGAGCAGCATTTTATCATTGGCGAGTTTTTCAGCGCCGCGCCGATCGCCGTGGAAGGGAAGATCCTGGTCGGCCAATCCGGAGGTGACTGGGGGACGCGCGGCTGGCTGGCTGCGGTGGATGCCACCAACGGCAACGAGTTGTGGCGTTCCTACACGATCCCTGCGCCCGGCGAGCCCGGCCACGAGACGTGGAAGGACACCAACAATGCTTGGCGCACGGGCGGCGGCTCGCTGTGGACGACAGGGTCGTACGACGCGCAGCAGCGGGTCACGATCTGGGGCACGGCCAATCCGGTGCCGATGTTCGATCCGTCGTTCCGTCCGGGCGACAACCTGTACACGAACTCCGTCATGGCGTGGGACATCGACACCGGCAAGGTGAAGTGGTTCTTCCAATACACGCCGAACGAATCCTGGGACTTCGACGAGCAGGGCGTCCACTTGCTCTACGACGCGGAGATCGGCGGCAAGTCGCAGAAGGTCGTCGGCCATTTCGGGCGCAACGGCTTCTTCTACCAACTGGATCGGACCAACGGGCAGTTCATCAACGCCAACCAGTACACGTATGACCTGAACTGGACGGCCGGCATCGATCCGAAGACCGGCAAGCCGTTGGAGTACGATCCGGGCAAGCTGGTCCAGACATACTTGCCGACAACGCGTGTCGATCGCGGCCGTGGGCAGGTGCTGTTCTGCCCCCACTTTCTCGGCGGCGTCCGCTGGCAGCCCACCGCCTACAGCCCGAGCACAAAGACCGTGTATGGCGCCGGTCACGAAGGATGCAGCTCGATCAGCACGGCTCCGGAGGCTCCGGTTGGCCCTGCGGGTGGCAATCCCAAGGGGCCCGGCGCGGTGTTCCAGGCGCAAGGGACCAACAGTCCGACCGCGCCCGGCGCGTACACAGCGGGGTCGATCACCGCAATCGACGTCACCACGGGCAAGCAGGTCGCCAAGGTCCGGCTGGCATACCCGAACCTGTCGGGCGTGACGGTGACCGCGGGCGGGTTGGTCTTCACCGGCAACGCGGACGGTTGGGTCGTGGCCTACGACGACCGCACCCTCGCGCCGTTGTGGTCCTTTTTTGCTGGCAATGCCTTCAAAGCTCCGCCCATCAGCTATGCAGTAGGCGGCAAGCAGTACATCGCCATCGTCGCTGGCGGTGGCGCTGTCTCCGACAAAGACCGCGGCACGTTGGAGCGTGACGCGCAACTGTGGGTGTTCTCGCTCTAGTCTTGGAGAAGCGGTAGATCTTGGGGAGGCGGGATTCCGCCTCCCCAAGTTTGCTTCAACGGCATTGTTCTGGTGAGGATCAAGTGCGCAACACATGGCGGCTGGGGATTCTCGCCGCGTTGACGACCGCGGCGATCGTTGTCGCCGGAGGCGCTCGAGCCGCGGAGATCGAGGGCGCTGCGACGCTGGTGGACGCCGAGGCCGGCAAGCGCGTCTGGAGCCAAACGGCTGGGTGCATACGCTGCCACGGGTGGGCTGGCGACGGTACGGTTGAGGGACCCGGTTTTCCGGCGGGCACCAATCTTCGGAAGGTCGTTCTGGACGCGGTGGCGCTCAAGGAGATCATCCGGTGCGGCGTGCCGGGCTCGGCCATGCCAAGCTTCAACCGCAACGCATATGGAAGCCTCCCGTGCTTTGGGATGACTGCCGCGCAGGTCGGGCAGCAGAGGCCGCCGACCGGCGAGGTGTCCCTGGCCGACACCCAGGTGGACAATCTCGTCGGCTACCTGTTGGCCAAGGTGATGAACCGTGGTCCGATCACCAAGGAAGCGTGCCTCGACTACTACGGTCCGACGAACGCATTCTGTGAGCGGTATTGATGGTCCGACCGCACGGCGCGCTGGCAGCTGCGCTACTCCTGTCGCTGATTGCTGCTGCGGCCGGCGCCCAACCGGTGCCTGTCGCCGCGAAGCCTTCCATCTGGGACCTGCGCCCGCTGGGCCGCCATGCCGCGGAACTGCCGATGGCCCAGTTCGCGGATTTCGCGTGCGGCACCAACGGCGGACCGCCCTCCCGGACGATCGCGGGTTGGCACGAGTCAGGCCTTTGCCCACGCGACGGCGACACCGGCCTCCATGAGATCTACTTCCGCTACGACGACGAGGACGAGTACTGGGCGCTCGCCAAGAATCTCCGCCGCGAGGTCTACGGCGGGACGATGGTGTTCAGCCACCCGGTCATCGTCTCGGCGCTATTCACCGATGACGGGTTCCTGATCGGCCTCAGGATCGTCACGGACCTGCGCGTGGACGAAGAGACGCGACGCAAGTCGGTGACGCTGCTGCAATTCTTCCTGAACCTGTTCGCCGACGCGAGCATTCAATGCCGGAGCGGCGAGCCCGCTGGGGACGAAGTGCCGGCCGGCCCGCTGTTCGTTAAGGAGCTGTGCGTCGGCGACTCGCCGGGCCGGCATTTGTTGGTGGAGGCGCACTACTATCGCAAGGCGGGGCAAGCTGCGTTCGATCCGAGAACGGCAGGGCTGATTCCCACCTCGGGCCAGTTTCGCAGCGAGACGCGCCTGCTCGAGCTCATGACGGCGGAGATTCCGGACCGGGCCGCCAAAGCAGAGCGTTACCGTGCATGGCAAGCGGCCCCGTCGGAACTCGCGGCGCGCGCGCGCGATTGTCCCGGCTGCGACCTTTCGGGGGCAAACCTGAAGCGCGCGGACCTGCGAAACGCAAACCTGGTCGGCGCCAATTTGCAGGGCGCCAATCTGCATGGGGCCATGCTGGCGGGAGCCAAGCTGGCGGGGGCCAACCTCCGCGAGGCCAATCTGAATCGCGCGGATCTCAAGCGGGCAGACCTCAGCAATTCCGTGCTCGTCGACGCGATGGGGCACGAGGCGCACTTCGACGGCGCCAACGCGCGCGGTGCCGACTTCAGTACCTCTGCGATGCAACGGGCCGAATTCCTGAGCGCCAACCTCGCGGGCGCCAACTTGACGCAGGCGGATCTTTGGGAGGCGCGCATGGGCGGCGCGAATCTACGCGGCGCCGTGCTCAACAACACCTGGCTGGTAAGTGCGCGAATGCAGAATGCGCAGTTCGGCGGTGCGTCGGCGGAAAAGATCGTGCTGTACGGTGCCCTTCTTACCGGCGCGGACTTTGCCGGGGCGGATCTGCGCGGGGCTGAGATCGACGAGGCGGATCTCCAGCGCGCCAACTTCACCAACGCGGACTTGCGCGGGGCCACGCTGACCATGACCAAGCTGTTGGATGCGCGGTTCGAGGGCGCCAAGGTCGACGGCGCGAAGTTCCCGAGCGGCTTTCGGCCGGTCCCGTAGCTCGGCATAGGATGCCAAGGACCTCGATGGGTTGATTGATGATCGCCGTTCGCTTCCAAGCGGCGGGTCCGCAGCAGCCCTTCACCGCGTGCGGAAACTCGCAACGAAGTCATGCATGCGGGAAACGCACACGGATGCCTGCAGACTTGGAGAAGGAGATTCTGACGTCGCTGCTGGTCCTTCGCCGACTAATCGAAGGCGCGCGGCAATAGGACGTCGCTGGGCCCATCGGCATGAGCAAAGACAAACCCGCCAGCGGGCCGCTAGCGGGTTTGCCCTAGGAAGCCTCCGGTGCTTTGCGCGTAACGGGCCGGGGAGGATCGGAGTCGGCCTTCTTTCGCGACTGGTAGGTCGAAGATCACTTTGGCGATGATGTGGACTACGCCCAGCTCGTGAAGATTTACGGCGAGCCGCGCCAAGCCGAAGCGCACTACTCCCCGGCCATTTGCCTCGGCGCGAAGAAGGAACCCCGCATCGGCAATCCGAAGTGGAAGCACATCAGCACGTCGCATGTGGAGCGCAGCAACCTGAGCATGCGGATGCACATGCGCCGCTTCACGCGCCTGACAAACGCGCACAGCAAGCGGTTCGCCAACCACTGCCACATGGCTGCGATCTACACGCTTTGGTACAATTTCGTGAGCATCAACAGCGCCGTGAAGATGACCCCGGCAATGGCCGCTGGCGTCTCCGACACGCTCTGGTCGATGGTTGATATCGTTGCGCTGATGGATGAGGCGGAAGGCCCCGCGAAGAAGCGCGGGCCGTACAAGCCGCGTCGGTCAGCCTAGGCGGGGGATAGATGGCCAGGGCATTCAGTTGGCGTACTGCAGTGGCGTCGTGAGCACGCGCGCGGCGAAGTGCCCTCACTGCGGAGAGGCAGACCCGGCGATGAGCGAGCTTGGCCATGCCGCCGCTTCCGTGTACCGAGGATGCGGCAACGTGATCGTTGTTGTCTTCGTCCTCTTTGCGATCGCCGTCGCGCTGTCGCTCTGCACTTCCGACAATTAGCCCCTTGTCCTCGAAAGCAGGCGTCTCTGTGCGGTCTGCCATGGACCATGGCTGCCTATGCCGGGGATGGTCCCGCGATTCGTGGGGCCAGCGGCGGGTATGACCATCGGCGCCGATTTCGACTGGAGCAGGCGGCGCCTTCTCGTCATCGAGGACGACGCCGAGACGCTGGAGCGCATCCGAGCCATCTTCACCCCGGTGCGGCTTGGCGGCCTCGAAGTGCTGCGCGACGGCGGCAAGGTCACTGAGGTGCTGGCGCGCTTCCCCGCCGACCTCGTGCTGATGGAGGCCAACCCGGCCGGCACCGACGGCCTCGAAGTCTTGCGCGCCATCCGCGGCAAGGAGAGCCCCAACCGCGACGTCATCGTCGCGGTGATGGTGGCGATGGCCGACGCCGAGCGCCTGCGCCGCATGTCCGGCATCGGCATCGAGAGCTTCATCCGCAAGCCGGTCACCGGCGAGGTGCTGCTGGCCCGCGTCGCCGGCGCGATCACCAACCCGCGCCGGTTCATCAGCTCGTTGACCTACTTCGGCCCCGACCGGCGCAGGCCGCGCCCCGCCAACGACCCCTACCTCGGGCCGGAGAAGCGCCGCATCGTCAAGGTCCAGGAGCCGCAGCCGCCGCCGCGCGCCGCCACGCCGCCGCCGGCCGCGAAGGTGCCGGCGCAGCGTCCGGTGGACGACGGCGATAAGTCGGCATGGTGCGAGGCGGCCCCGGGCCCGCAGAAGCCGCGGCTGGCGGACAACGTCCCGCTCGTGGACGCCGTCGGGCCGAAGAAGCCCAAGGCGCCCGAGAAGATCGAGGTGGTGGAGAAGCCCGCCAAGAAGAAGACCGATGACGACGACTGGGCGAGCGAGCTCGCGCCCAAGGAGAAGAAGGTCGAGGAGGATACGAGCTTCGACATCGCCGGCATGGTCGCCGGCCACTCCGAGTGGCTGCAGTCCGGCGGCACCGCCGGGAGCAAGGCGGTGCTGGAAGGGCAGGACCCCAGCGGCGCCGACATGGCCGGGGTGAACCTGTCGGGCGCGACCCTGCGCAACGTCATCCTGCAGACCGCCAACCTGCGCGCTGCATCCTCCAGAGCGTCGATCTGCGCGGCTCGGTCCTCTCGGGCGCCGACATCACCGACGGCGACCTGACGTCGAGCAACCTTCGCCGCGCCGACCTGTCCACGGCCAAGCTGACGAACACCAGGCTGGCCGGCATCGACCTCGCCGGCGCGTCGCTGCGCGGGGCGGCCATGGAGGGCACCGACCTGCGCGGCGCCAACCTCCTCGACGCCGACATCGCCTCGACCGACCTGTCGATGACAACGGGCCTCATCCAATCCCAGGTCAACAAGGCACGGCCCAACGTCCACACCGTGCTGCCGCCCGGCCTGCGCCGGCCGGCGATCGAGTAGGGCTATCTCCAAGTAAGGAGCGTGGAAAGCCGCGGAACGCCTAACGCTTCCCATTATCTACACATACGATTTGGTAATCGGAAAATTCCACAGAAATCTTTACTTAGATCGCGGGATGGCCGACACTTCGCGCGGGGCCCAGGCCTTCGTCGGGTCGGAGTCGCCGCACGTCGGAGGGCGTTGCATTGGATCAACTGCCGATTTGGTTGTCGCTGCGGGAACGCAGCGTCCTGGTCGTGGGCGGGGGCGAGAAGGCCGCCGCCAAGATCCGCATGGCGCTTGCCGCCGGGGCGGCGGTCACCCTGGTCGCTCCGCGCCTCGGACCCGAGGCCGCCGAGCTTGCCCGCGCCCAGCGTGTCCGCCACCTGGATCGTGAGTTCGCCGACGCCGACGTGAGCGGCCACGCCATCGTCTACGGCGCTACCGGCGTCGAAGCGGTGGATCAGGCGGTCGCTGCTGCAGCGCGCACGCAGCGTGTGCTGGTCAACGTGGTCGATCGCCCGGCGCTGTCCGATTTCTCCATGCCCGCCATCATCGATCGCAGCCCGGTGGTCGTCGGAGTCTCCACCGGTGGCGCCGTCCCGGCCCTCGCCGCCGCGGTGCGCGCCCGCATCGAAGCGGCGCTGCCGGCACGCCTGGGCCGCCTCGCCGCCTTTGCCGAGTCGTTCCGCTCCGCCATCCGCGCCAAGGTCACCGACAGCACGGCGCGCCTGCGCTTCTGGCAGCGCGTGGTGAGCGGCCCGGTCGCCGAGCAGGTCCTCTCCGGCGCCGAGGCGCGCGCCCACGCGGCGGTGCTCCAGTCCCTCAACGCCGCCGGCGTCGGCCACGTCTCCGGCACCGTGCACCTGGTCGGCGCCGGGCCCGGCAATCCCGAGCTGCTGACTTTGCGCGCGGCCCGCCTGCTGCAGTCGGCCGACGTCATCGTCTACGACCGCCTGGTCGGCGAAGACGTGCTCGGCCTCGCGCGCCGCGACGCCGAGCGCATCTTCGTCGGCAAGGAGCCGACCCGCCACCCCGTCTCCCAGGACGAGATCAACGCGTTGTTGGTCGAGCGCGCCTGCGCCGGGCTCAACGTTGTGCGCCTGAAGGGCGGCGATCCGTTCATCTTCGGCCGCGGCGGCGAGGAGGCCGACCACCTGCGCGCGCAGGGTATCGACGTCGAGGTGGTGCCAGGCATCACCGCCGCGCTCGCTTGCGCCGCGGCTTCGGGTGTGCCGCTCACCCACCGCGACCACGCCATGGAAGTCACCTTCGTCACCGGCCACGGCCGCGAGGATGGCGCCGAGCCCGATTGGGCGGGGCTGGCCCGCAGCCGCCACACGCTGGTGGTCTACATGGGCGTCGGACGCGCCGGCGAGATCGCCGCCAAGCTGGTGGTGCACGGGCTTGGCTCTTCCACGCCGGTGGCGATCGTGCACAACGGCACGCTGCCGACCCAGCGCATCGTCGCGGCGACGGTCGGTACCCTCGGTGACGCGATCGCCGAGCACGGCGTCACCAACCCGGCCGTGTTCATCATCGGCGAGGTTGCGCGTTCGGCGCAGACAGATGCGCCGCGGGTCAAAACGCTCGTGCGCGCGGTGGCCGGCTGATGGACGGGACCGCCAAGAAGCCCGCGGCCGCCGAAGCCGCCTCTGCCGCCAAGGGCACGCTGCAGGTGATGACCGCCTATCGCCTGCAGGACGGCCACGTTGTCTACCTGGCCGACGACGGCACCTGGACCGAGTGGATCGAGGAGGCGCGCCTCGCTTCGACGAAGGAAGCGGCCGACGCCCTCACCGCGGCCGCGAAGGCGGCGTCGGATGCCAACCAGATCTTCGAGACCTATCTCATCGACGTGACGACCAGCGGCGGCCGCACCTGGCCGGTGACGATGCGCGAGGTGATGCGGGCCCAGGGCCCGACCATCCACCCGCAGTTCGGCAAGCAAGCCGAGCGCGAGACACGCGGACTGATCGTGACCTCCCACGCAGTGGCCAAGAAGACCGAGCGCGGCGAGCGCCGCGAAAATCGCGAAGGTTGAGTGGTATGTACCGGTACGACGAATTCGACCAAGTTCTGGTGAAGGAGCGCGTGGAGCAGTTCCGCGGCCAAGTCGAGCGCCGCCTGAAGGGCGAGCTCACCACCGACGAGTTCCGTCCGCTGCGCCTGATGAACGGGCTATACGCACAGCTGCATGCCTACATGCTGCGCGTCGCCATTCCGTACGGCACGCTGTCGGCGCGCCAGATGCGCATGCTGGCGCACATCGCCCGCAAGTACGACAGGGGCTACGGCCACTTCACCACACGCCAGAACATCCAATACAACTGGCCGCGTCTCGTCGACGTGCCCGACATCCTCGCTGACCTCGCGTCGGTGGAGATGCATGCCATCCAGACGTCCGGCAACTGCATCCGCAACGTCACCTCGGACCAGTATGCGGGCGTCTCGGCGGACGAGATCGTCGACAGCCGCGTCTACGCCGAGATCCTTCGCCAGTGGTCCACGTTCCACCCGGAATTCTCGTTCCTGCCGCGCAAGTTCAAGATCGCCGTGACGGCATCGGCAAACGACCGCGCCGCGGTGCGGTTCCATGACATCGGCGTGATCGTTCACAGGAACGACAAGGGCGAGACCGGCTTCGAGATCATGGCCGGTGGCGGCATGGGCCGCACGCCCGCCGTGGCGCCGACACTGAACAAGTTCGTTCCGGAGACCGACCTGCCCGCCTACTGCGAGGCGATTCTGCGCGTCTACAACATGCTTGGCCGGCGCGACAACCTGTTCAAGGCGCGCATCAAGATCCTGGTGATGTCCACGGGCGTCGAGGCCTTCACCAAGATGGTCGAGGACGAGTTCGCCCACATCAAGGACACGGCGCTCAGGCTGCCCGAAGACGAGATCGAGCGCATCCGCGCCTACTTCGCGCCGCCGCGCTACGAGGACTTGTCCGCCGAGTCGAAGATCCTGGATGGCTGTCTGCTGAAGGACAGCGCCTTCGCCGATTGGAATGCCGTGAACGCGGCGGCCCACAAGCAGCCGGGCTATGTCATCGCCACCTCGTCCTTGAAACCGACCGGAGGCGTGCCGGGCGACTGCACCGCCGAGCAGATGGACTCCATTGCCGACCTTGCCGAGAAGTACAGCCTCGGCGAGGTGCGGGTGACGCACGAGCAGAACCTGGTGTTCCCGTACGTGAAGAAGGACGACCTGTACGCGCTCTGGCGGGCCTTCGTGCGGCTGGGCATTGCCACGCCCAACCTCGACCTCATCACCGACATCATCTCGTGCCCCGGCCTCGACTACTGCGGGCTCGCGACGGCGCGGTCGATCCCGGTGGCGCAGCAACTGTCCGAACGCTTCGCCGACCTGAAGCGCCAGCGCGACATCGGCGAATTGCGCCTGAACATCTCGGGTTGCATCAACGCCTGCGGGCATCACCATGCCGGCAACATCGGCATTCTCGGCGTCGACAAGCAGAATCAGGAGTTCTACCAGGTGACGCTCGGCGGCCACGACGGCGCCGACGCCAGCATCGGTGACATCGTCGGTCCGTCCTTTCCGGCCGACAAGATCATCGATGCCGTCGAGACCATCGTCGACGTCTACATTGCGCAACGCCAAGGAAAGGAACGCTTCATCGACACGTACCGCCGGGTCGGCCTGAAGCCGTTCAAGGAGAAGCTCTATGCCGCTCATTAGGGACGGCAATTTGGCCCTGGACCCATGGGTCCATCGCGGCGACGACGACCCTCTGGCCGATGGGCCGACCATCGTCAGCCTCGACCGCTGGAAGCGCGACCGCGACACGTTGCTCAAGCGGAACTTGGCGCTCGGCCTGCGGCTGAAGAGCGATCAGGCACCAGCGCAGGTGGCGGCCGATCTCGGCCACTTTGGCGTGGTGGCGCTGGAGTTCCCGACCTTCAAGGACGGCCGCCCGTTCTCCTACGCCAAACTCCTGCGCGACCGGTACCAGTACAAGGGCGAGGTGCGCGCTTTTGGACACATCTTGCGCGACCAATACTTGTTCCTCGATCGCCTCGGCGTGAATTCCATCGAGGTGAAGGATGCGAAGCAGCTCGGCGAATGGAGGAAGGCGATGGCGGAGTTCACCGTCTTCTACCAGCCCGCTGCGGACGTGCGTCGGCTGGCCATGGCCTTGCGTCGCCAGGTGGCAAATGCGTTGAAGCCGTCGCGGCCCGATTTCGACGATCTGACCCCGGTGGCCGACGTGCCGCCCGACCCGGATGCGCCGCCGCCGCCGAGCCCGTCTCGCATCGCCGTGGCCGACGCCAAGGTGCGCGCCTTCTCGCACAAGTACGGCCACCTGTCGGCGCAGAAGCTGCTGGCGGCGATGATCGAGACCGAGTTCTCCGGCCGCATCGCCCTGGTGTCGTCGTTCGGCACCGAGGCGGCGGTTCTCCTGCACATGGTGTCCGAGATCGACCGCAACCTGCCAGTGCTGTTCCTCGATACCCAGAAGCTGTTCGGCGAGACCCTGCGGTATCGCGACCAGCTCGTCGGCCGGCTCGGTCTGGCCAACGTGCAGACCATCAGGCCGGATCCCGCGCGCATCAAGGAACTCGATTCGAACGGCCTGCTGTTCAGCCGCCGCGCCAATCTGTGCTGCCAGATCCGCAAGGTCGAGCCCTTGGAGCGCGCGCTGCAGGGCTACGAGGCGTGGATCACCGGCCGCAAGCGCTACCAGGGCCGCCGCCGCGCCGTGCTGCCGGTGATCGAGGCGGCCGCCGGGCGCGTGAAGATCAACCCGCTCGCGGGCTGGAGCAAGGACCTGCTCGACGAGTACTTCATCGAGCACGGCCTGCCGCGCCATCCCCTCGAGGCGGAGGGCTTCCTTTCCATTGGCTGCATGCCCTGCACCGATCGTGTCGCGCCGGGCGAGGATATGCGCGCCGGCCGTTGGCGCGGCCAGGACAAGGACGAGTGCGGTATCCACGAGACGCCGGCGAGCCAGTCGCTCACCAGCTCCGGCCTGTAACGACCGGCAGAATCAAATAGGCGGACGCGTCCACAAAGGGCGCGTCCGCCTATTTGTTGACGGCGAAACGGCTTACTTCGTCACCTTGGAGACGGTGTTGACGTTGTTGGCCGTCGTGTAGGTCAGGGTCACGGTCTGACCGGCGGCGAGGCCAGCCATGTCGACGTTGGCCGGGAATGTATAGGTCACGCCGCTGATGGTGACGGTGCGGGCCTGGGCGTTGACGGCGGCGATGGCGCCGTTGACCTCGGCCGCGGTGGCTACGCCAACGCTCATCGCCATGGCCAAGCCGGCCACGGCCATCAGGAGCTTCCTCATGTTGTTCTTCCTCCACAGGGCGAGCGCCGACCGTCCCATAACGGTGCGGGGCTGCCCGGTTCAAGCAAACGCAAACCTGTGCGGGAATTGCATCCGGTCCAAAGCGGATATCCCGCTCAGGCGGAGCAACTATTTGGATCGCCGCCCCGGGGACGGACTTACGGCGCAGCCGGTGGCAAGCCAAGCCTTGCCACGTCCTCGATCGCCACGATGAGAGCGGGGCGCATGCCCGGCTCCGTCAGGGCGTGCCCCGCGGTTTCGACCAGCCGGAGCTCGCAGCCCGGCCAGGCGGTGGCAAGGGCGTGCGCCATCGCCGGCGGGCACAACAGGTCGTAACGGCCCTGGACGATGATGGCGGGGATGCCGGCGAGGCGATGCGCCTCGGCGAGCAGCTGGCCATCGCGCAGGAAGCAGTGGTTCTCGTAGTAATGCGCCTCGATGTAGGGGGTCGAGGGCACGGCGCGCACGATCATTGGCACCCCGAGCGATGCGGGCAGAGGCATGGTCTTCTCGGGCCGGATCTCCGACAGGGTGCGCTCATAGTCGCCCCACGCCGCGGCGGCCGGCACGTGGACGGCGGGGTCCGGATCGCGCAGCCGGCGCGCCATCGCCGCCAGGACGTCGGCGCGCTCTTCGGGCGGCACCAGGTTGGCGAAGGCCGTGAACAGCTCCGGCCGGAAGGTGCGCGGCGCATCGACGAACGCCCAGCGCCATTCCGCGCGGGTGCCGAGGAACACGCCGCGCAGGACCACGCCGCTGACGCGCGCGGGATGCGCCTCGGCGTAGGCGACGGCGAGCGTCGCTCCCCACGATCCGCCCACCACCAGCCAACGCTCGATGGCGAGCGCGCGCCGCACCAGCTCCAGGTCGGCGATCAGGTGCTGGGTGGTGTTGGCGTCGCGGCTGCCCTTTGGGGCACTGCGCCCCGCGCCGCGCTGGTCGAGCAGGACGGCGCGAAACCGGGTCGGGTTGAACAGCTGGCGGTGCATGGGCTGGCAGCCGCTGCCGGGGCCGCCGTGCAGGAACAGCGCCGGCGAGCCGTCCGGATTGCCGACCTGCTCGACGTAAAGGACGTGGCCATCGCCGACCGCCACCTGGCGGGTGTCAAACGGGGCGATCTCAGGGTACGGTTCGCGCGGAGGAGGCACATCCATGGCGGCACCGAAGATACTCGCTTTCGCAGGATCGCTGCGCACCGAGTCCTTCCACAAGAAGCTCATCAAGATCGCCGCCCGCGGCGCCCGCGAAGCCGGCGGCGATGTCACCGAGCTCGACTTGCGCGATCTGCCGATGCCGATCTACGACGCTGATCTGCAGGTGAAGGAGGGCTTCCCGGCCAACGCCAGGAAGTTCAAGGAGCTGGTCGCTGGCCATGCCGGACTGATGATCGCCTCGCCGGAGTACAACTGGGGCGTCTCCGGCGCGCTCAAGAACGCCCTCGACTGGGCGTCGCGCGGTGACGGCAAGGAGCCGCCCTATGCCGCCACCCAGGGCCGCTTCGCCGTCATCATGTCCACGTCCAACGGCATCTACGGCGGGGTGCGCGGCCTCCTGCAGCTGCGCGCGGTGCTGACCGGCTGCCGTATCACCACGCTGGCACAGCAGGTCGCGGTGACCAGCGCCAAGGACAGCTTTGCCGAAGACGGATCGCTGAAGTCGCCGGAGATCACCAAGGAGGTGATGGGCCTTGGCGCCGCCTTGGTGAGGCTGCTGGCGAAGTTGGCCGCCTAGCTACTTGCGCACCGACGGCGTCTCGACCGGCAGGCCGCGGCCGCGCCAGGCGACGTAGAGCTCGAGGGCGAGATACTCGGGCGAGCCGAGCGGGTAGGGCTCGGCGCGCATCGACGTGTTGCACCACTCGAACATGCGGTGCGTCGAGCTGATCGACTGCCAGATCAGCCGGTACATCGGATGCCCGTTGGTCTGCCCTTGGCTGATGACGTCGCCGCGCAGCAGCATGCCGGCGCGATCGTCGTGGCACATGGCGCACGAGATGTCGATCTGGCCGCGGCGGGTGTTCCAGAACTCCTTGCCCTGCTCGAAGAACGGCGCGGCGGGGCCGCTGATGTCGATGTTCTTGGCCATGCCGCGCGATTGGTGCGAGACGTAGGCGGTGAGGGCGAGAAGCTCGGGCGACTCGTAGGCGAACGGCGCCGCACCCATCTTCTCGACGCGTTCGCGGTTGATCAGTAACTCAAGGTTGATGATGCCGCCCGACTTCGCATCGTACGCCGGGTAGCGGGTCGCGACCCCCTTCATGACGTCTGCGGCGTTCTGGTGGCACGTCTGGCACGAGCGCCCCTGGGTGCCATCGACGCGCCGCCACAAGGCCGCGCCCTGATCGACGGCGAACATGCCGGGGTTCTGGAAGTCGTCGTCCTGCAGCAGCCGCGTCTGCCGGCCGAGGTAGAAGTAGCCGGAATTGCGGTCCTCCACCGTGTAGCGCTCGAGTGGCCAGCCCTGGGCATGGGCGGGCGCCGTGACAGCCGTCGCCAGCACGAGCGCGAGGAGGGCGAGCAGCGCCTTCATCGGATGGTCATCAGGAACGCGATGGCGTCCTCGATGTCCTGGGCGCTGTAAATGGTGCGGCCCACGTACTGGCGCTGCACGCGCGTGAGGGCCTCGGTGCGGTAGTAGGCCGGCATCATGGTGTCGGGCACAAGCAGCTTCGGGTTGACGAGGCGCAGCCGCAGTTCGGCGGCGGTGTAGCGGCTGCCGAGTCCCTCCAGCGACGGCGCGATCTTGCCCTGGTTGGGAAATTCTTCCAGCGTGGGTACCTCGTGACAGATCAGGCAGGTCGAGTTGGACGCGTCGGTGACGACGCGGCGGCCGCGCACCGGGTCGCCGGGCCGTTCGGTGAGCGGCTGCGGGATGGTGGTGTTGCCGACGATCTCGTACTTCACCAGCGGCGGGATCGGGCCGGTCAGATGCGCCTGCAGCGGGGTTGGCGCGGTCGCGGGCGCTTGTGCCTGGGCCGCCGCCACGCCGGCGGCGAGGCCCACCACGAGACTGAAGAAAACTGCGTGCACGAGACGAGTCTAACACGAGCACACCCACGCCAGCGTCCGCTGACGGGGGTGTGCTTGCCTGCGATTGTCGAGGGCTAGCCCCAGATCTCGTTGGCCATCGCCGCGTACCAGCCGCGGGCGTAGTCCGCCTCCTGCTTGCGGAAGTCGGCCGAGGCGTTGGCCGGGCTGTTACCGCCCGAGTTGGGTACGGCGATGATGGTGCCGTCGTCGCCGATGCGGTGCACGCTGGAAACCGAGATACCGTAGTCCGGATTGATCAAGCTGTAGCAGACGTTGATCATCGACGGCGCCGTCGGCTGCTGGCCGCGCAGCAGCGCCGCGACCGCGGTGGCCGTGACCTTGCCCTGGTTGGAGGCCGAGAAGCCGGACTTGGGCATGGCGCCCGCGACGCACGCGTCGCCGATGACATGGATGTTGGGCGTCACGCGCGACTCGAAGGTCTGCGGGTTGATCTGGCAGAAGTCGGCGGTGCCGGCCAGCCCGGCGAGGTCCACGACGCGGCCGGCGCGCTGCGGCGGGATGACGTTGACTACGTTGCCCTTGTGCATGCCGAAGTCGGTGTAGACGGTCAGCGTCGCCGGATCGACGCGGTTGACGTTGCCGCCCTGGCTGAATGACACCCACTCGATCATGCCCGGGTAGACCGCCTGCCAGGCGGCCTGGAACAGGGCCTGCTTGGAGAAGGTGTCCTTGGCATCGAGCAGGATGATCTTCGAGCGCGGCTTGGACGTCTTCAGGTAGTGGGCGATGAGGCTGGCCCGCTCGTACGGTCCCGGCGGGCAGCGGTAGGGGTTGTTGGGGATGACCATGACGACGACACCGCCATCGTCCATGGCGATCAGCTGGCGGCGCAACAGCTCGGTCTGTGTCCCGGCCTTCCAGGCGTGCGGCATGCGCTCGGCGGCCGCCTCGTTGTAGCCCATGAGCGAGCCGGCGTCGGTGAACTTGAAGTCGATGCCGGGCGAGACGACGAGGCGGTCGTACGCGATCGGCGTGGTGTTGCCTTGTACCGTGACCCGCTTGGCTTGCGCGTCGATGGCCGACACGGTGCCGTTGACGACGGTGACGCCGGCGCGGCGCAGGCCGTCCCAGCTGTGGGTCACCTGCGCCATCTCGCCGAAGCCGCCAAGGACGGTGTTCGAGAACGGGCAGGTGACGAGGTTTGGGCTGGCATCGATCAGCGTCACGTTGACGCTGAGCTTGCGCAGGTACTTGGCGGCGGTGGCGCCGCCGAAGCCGCCGCCGATGACGACTACGTTGCCGGCGGCCTGAGCAAAGCTCTTGCCCGACGGCATGAGGCTGGCGAGAGACGCTGCTCCGGCGAGCTTGAGCACGTCGCGGCGAGAGTTCGTTCGGATCATGGTGTTCTCCCCTTTCGCGGCGTGGCTAGCGGATGGCGGCGAAGTAACCGGCGAGAGAGTCGATTTCCGCGTCGGTGTAGCCCTTGGCGAGGCGGTTCATGATGGTCACCGTGACCTGGTCCGCCTTGAAGGACTTCATGATGGTCGAGAGTTCCTGTGCGGGGCGCCCGTTGATGGCCGGGACCTTGGTGCCGGCGAAACCCTTGCCGTCGACGCCGTGGCAGGAGGCGCACGAGTTGGCGAGCACGACGGGCGAAGCCGGCGCCATGGCCGGAGCCGCGGCGGCCGGAGCGGCAGGGGCAGGAGCCTGCTGCGCAACGGCAGTGCCCGTCAGCGCGAAGAACAGCAAGGCAGTAGAACAGATTGCTCGCGACGTCATCAGGTCCCTCCCGTGCCCCGTCGTTGCTTCGGACAAGAGGCCATCGCTCTCCCGCGAGGCATACGTCCGGCGTTATGGGCGGCAAATATACACCGCTCCACCTGTTGCCGCGTATCACTTGCAGACCAACGGCCGCACAAGGTGGGAGATGCCTGCAATTCTGCGGCACGGGCCGGTTCCAAAGGTACGTCAGGAGTGCGCCGCGGCTACTCGCCGAGCAGGCGGACGACGGGGAAATCAGCGCCGGCGAACTTGTCGCTGCGCAGCATGCGACCGGCCGGCACCACGACCATGGCCGGGCACTCGGCACAGTCCTTGATCTCGCACTCCTGGGCGGCGGCACCGGACAGGTAAAGGGCGATAACGCCGGCGGCGATGCCGCCCGCGATCCTCGCTCGCCACCGACTCACGTGTCCCCCGGTCGGCGACGCTAGCGCCGCCCCGCGTCGATGACGCGGTTGTTCCGGATCAGGCACTCATAGTTGAAGGTCGCCTTCCGCCCGGCGTCGTTGAAGCGGGTGAACTTGCCGCCGATGTTGAGGTTGTCGGGCGTGCCCGCGTGCCAGACGGTGTTCTCCAGGAACTTGAGGTCGTCCGGCTCCTGGGTGTCCTCGAAGATCGTTTTCTGGCACTCCTGCAGCAGGGTGTAGTAGGGGCCCGCTCCGGCGTTGACGCCGCTCGAGAAGAAGCGGTCGTAGGCAAACCATCCCCCCACGGCGACCACCGCCACACCGGCGCCGAGCACGATCGTGTTTCGCTTCATGGAAGTCGCCGGATCGGCGCGCCCTTACGTAACGGTGATCTTGCGCGAACCCTTGTAGATGTCGCCGTCGTCGTCGATCCAGGTGAACTCGAGCGTGCCGCTCTCGGTGGCTGTCGTATAGAACTGAATGTAGGGGTTCTCGGCCGTTCCCGGCTGCAGGTTGGAGCGGAAGATCTCTACGCCGTTGTAGGTCACGAAGAACGTATTGATGATGTGCCGCGGGATGATGTCGCCGTTGCGCGTGTAGTTGTAGCCGTTGTGCATGACGTGGTTGATCAGCGTGCGGATCTCGATGATCTCCCCCTTCTTGGCGGTCTCCGGCACGGCTATGCGGGGTTCGGGGATCTGCATCGAGGCTCTCCTTAGTCGTTGCCGCGCACGCGCTGGCGCCTGAGAAACTCGGCGGCATGGAAGGTATCAACCTCCTCGGCGCAGGCGCCGAAGGTGACCTCCAGCGGGAGCGAGGTGCCCCAGCGGCGGCCGTCGGACATCAGGGCCACGGCGTAGACCGTCTGGGTCTTGGCCAGGCGGATGCGGCTCGATACCTCCGCCTTGCCGGCGCGCGGGCCGAGGATGTAGTCGGCGACGGTGGCTTCCGGGTTCTGCGGCGCGAACACCATGATGCGGCGGACGTGGTCGTCGTTGGTCATCTTGGTGGCAACCTTGAGAGTTACCGGCACCGAGAAGCCCGTCTCGGCAATGATGGGCAGCTCCATCAGGAGGTCGCCGAAGTAGTACTCGCCGGGCCCGACGTTCTGATCGAGGATGTCGACGAGGCGCTTCGGGAAGGCCATCGGGCCGTCCGCCTGGGCTGGCCTCGGCAGCGCGGGGACCATCCCTACGATGCCCAGACTCGCACCGACCAGAAAGGTGCGGCGATTGGGGGTCCGGAAACGGTTCTCAACCTGCACTTGTGGCACCCCAAAACCAAGGGTCACTTGCTGGAATCTAACTCAGCTTTGCCAAATAGCAATGGCGTACGTGTGCGAAGCGGCCCGAACGGAGCCAAGTCCAGGCTCAAAAAGCAGTGACGGCCGGGGTGGTTTCCCGCCCCGGCCGTCCTGTTCTTTGTCCCTGGGGGTTGCCTAGGGAGAGTGGGCGGTTAGGCCCATCTCAGGTCGGTCTGGTTGATCAGCCTGTCACGGACGCGCTTGCCCGTGGCAGCGAAGACAGCGTTGCCGAGCGCCGCTGCGGCCGGGGGACACCCAGGCTCGCCGATGCCGCCCCACTTGTTCCCGCCCGTGAGGGCGAAGTGGGTCTCGACAACCGGCATCTGGTTGATCTTCATCAGCGGATACGTGTCGAAGTTGCCCTCCACGATCGCGCCCTTGTCGATGGTCAGCTCGCGGTAGACCGCGTCGGTCACGCCCCACACGACGCACGACTGCATCTGGTGGGCGACGATCGCCGGGGTCACCAGGTTGCCGCAGTCGACCACCACGTCGAACTTATCGATGGTGAGTTGGCCGCGGCGAGACACCGTGACCTTGGCGACCATGCCGATGATCGACCCGAACGACTCGCCGATTGCGACGCCCATGCCTTCACCGCGCGGCAGGTCGCGGCGATAGCCGGACTTCTGCTTGAGCGTGTTGAGCACCATCTGCCAGTCGGGCAGGTCCTTGGTCAGGTCGATGCGGAGCTGGAGCGGATCCTTGCCGCCCGCCAGCGCCACCTCATCGATGAACTGCTCGAAGTGCCACAGGTTGTGCTCGTAGCCCGGAGCACGATAGGCCTGGGTGTGCAGGTTGGTATTGCGGATGTGACCTTCCATGAGGTTGTGCGCGATCTTGTAGCGGTGATCGCGAATGCCGTTCATGGAGCCGAGGTCGAGACCGTTGGCAACCGACGTCGGGTTGTTCTGCGCCGCCGCCGAGTGACCGGCGTAGCGGCCGTAGAACGCGATCGGCATGCCGCTCGCGTCGAGGCCCATGCGTAGGTAAGACATGCCGGCCGGACGGCCGCGGACATGACGAGTGTCCTCCTCGCGGGTCCACATCATCTTGACCGGACGGTTGCCGACCTGGCGGGCGATCTCTGCCGCCTGACGGACTTCGTGGTTGCGCGCACGCAGGCCGAAGCCGCCGCCGAGGAACGTGGTGTGCGTGTACACGTCCACCGGCTGCCTGCCGAGGTGATCGGCCACGACGGCCAGTGCGCCCGGCGGGTTCTGGAACCCGCCCCACACGTCGACGCGATCGGCGGCGATGTGCACGGTGCAGTTCAGCGGCTCCATGCAGGCGTGGCCGTCGTAGCCGGTGTAGTAGGTGGCCTCGACGACCTTCGCCGCGGTCTTCATGGCGGCGATGGTATCGCCGTCGTTGCGGCCAACGGCGCCCGGCTGCTTCAAGGCCTCAGCCATCTTGGCCTTGTACGCGGTCGTAGTCTGCGCGACGTCCGGGCCCAGGTCCCACTCGATCGGGAGCAGGTTGAGCGCCGTCAGAGCGCGATAGTACGTGTCGGCGACTACCGCCACGCCCTCGTCGACGCGCGTCTGCAAGGGATGCGTGTCGACCGGCTTCAGCGCGTACGCGCCGATGACGCCCGGACGGCCCTTGATGGCGTCGAAGTTGAAGGACTTCAGCTTGCCGCCGCGGACCGGGACGACCTTGACTGCGGCATGAACCATGCCGGGCAGCTTGACGTCGGCGCCGAAGGTGGCGGTGCCGTTGACCTTGAGCGGGGTGTCGAGACGAGCGAGCGTCGTGCCGAGCAGCTGGAACTGGCCCGACTGCTTGATCGCCGGCTCCTGGGCGAGCTGGACCTGCGAAGCGCGGGTCGCGAACTCGGCGAAGGTGCCGCGGCGGTTGCCCGCCGTCAGAACGCTGTCCTTGGCCACGACTTGGTCGCGCGGAACGCTCCAAGCCTGGGCCGCCGCCTCACGCAGACGCTCGCGCGCGGACGCGCCAGCCTGCTGCAGGAACACGCGGCTGTTGCGGACGGCGCCTGAGCCGCCCGTCGACATGCGCTGGTAGAGGTTGTTGTTGCGGACGTGGCGGTTCCCGTCGGCGTATTCGACCTTCACCATCTTCCAGTCCACGTGCAGCTCTTCGGCGACCAGCATGGGCATGGCGGTGAAAACGCCCTGGCCCATCTCCGACTGGCCGACGCGAATGGTCGTGGTGCCGTCCGGGTCGACGACGATCCAGGCGTTGATCTCCTGGCCGGCCTTGTCGCTCGGGCGCTCCCACGGGTTCGGCTTCATCCCGGCGGCGGCATGCGCCGGGCCGGACATGGCAACACCGATCATCAAGCCACCGCCGGCCGCGGCCGTGGTGACGATAAAGCTACGGCGAGTGATATCGAGATGCGTCATTGGTTTCCTCCCTCGCCCTAGCGCGCGCCGCCGGCAATCGCCGCAGCGCGATGAATCGCGGCACGGATGCCTTGGTACGTGCCGCAGCGGCACAGGTTCAGTTCCATCTCGGTGTCGATGTCGGCATCGGTCGGGCGCGGACGCTTCGCCAGCAGCGCTGCAGCGGCCATGATCTGGCCGGACTGGCAGTAGCCGCACTGCGGAACGTCGAGCTCGGTCCAAGCGACCTGAACCGGGTGGGTCGAAGTCGGGGACAGGCCCTCGATGGTGGTGATTCTCTTGCCGACCGCGGCCGCAGCCTGAGTCGCGCAAGAACGAGCAACCTGGCCATCGATGTGAACGGTGCATGTGCCGCAGCGAGCGATGCCGCAGCCGTACTTGGTGCCCGTAAGGCCCATATTGTCACGCAGAACCCAGAGCAACGGCGTCTCTGGCTCCACGTCCACTGTGTAGTTTCTGCCGTTGACGGTAAGGCTCAGTGCCATGATAGCTACCTCCCTCAAGGTAAATGCGGGGCGTCTTCGACACGGATTGCCTCGGCATGTTGCATGGCCGAGACCTCCCGCAGTTGTGCCTAATGCAGGCCCCGCCGTGAGCATCTAATAGGCCGTGGAGTGCTCGAAAACAATCGAAAACGGTTGCTCGGAGCATGGAATTTGGTCCAGTTTCCCGACAGTTTGGCTGGGGATCAAGTGCACTAATCCCCTAACACATCTATGGGCTAATCGGACGCGGCGGCGCGCGGGGCCGTTCCTGTCCCCCAACTCCCGTAGGGAAATATCGATGCCGTTCTAACGGGGCGCTGCCGGCCGACCCGCCATCAACTAAAGGGTGCTCGGGCGAGCGGCTCCCAGCTTACGGCACGGGAAGGTTGGCGGCCGGCTGAATGCGGCAGCGCCGCCGCCTGGAGGTCCAAGCGGCGGCGCTACAGCCTGCAGTTGTGAAGGTGACGAGCCTAGTGCGCTGCCGGCGCGCGCACCGAGGCGATGTCACGCTTCAGGTCCGGCCACGGCTCGCGCGTCGTGAACTGCGCGCGCATGAACATGAGGATCGCCTCGAGGTCATCGTCGCGCAGCTGCAACGGCGGCATCGAGCGGTCGCGCGCGCCCGGCGGCGGCCGGATGCCTTCGACGATGATGCGGATGACGTTGCGCGCGTCGGGCATGTTGACGGTGGTCGTCATGCCGAGCGGCAGCGGCTGGCCGTTGAGCTTGTGGCAGTTGGCACACACGCGCTGGTACTCGGTCGCACCCTTCGCCAGCGTCGGGTCGGTCGGACGGGGCGGCGAGTCGGGATTCCACTCGCGGGCCCGTGCGAACGCGGTGACTTCGTCCACCTTCGCCTGCGTAACGGGCCGCTGGAAGGTGGCGAGGTACTCCGCCATCGCGAACACGTCGTCCTCTTTCTGGTCGTAGAGGTGGCGAATGATCGGCGTCATCGGACCGGCGGTGATGCCGTGCAGCTTGTCCCAGCCGTCGAACAGGTAGTTGACGAGGGAATTGGCGCTCCACGGGTTGGGTGCCAGAGTCTGGGTGTTGAGGGGCGGCACATACCAGCCCTCGGCTTCGCCGCCGGCGAACTTCGACACGCCGCCCTTCTCTCCACCGATGAAGTTGAGGGGCGAGTGGCACGAGCCGCAGTGGCCCAGGCCCTCGACGAGGTATGCGCCGCGGTTCCAGTCCTCGTCCTTGGTCGGGTCAGGCTTGTAGGGCCCCTTCTTCAGGAACAGGAAGTTCCAGCCGGCCAGGCTGAGGCGGATGTTGAACGGGAAGGGGAGCTTGGTCTCCGGCGGCGTGTAGTTCACCGCGCGCACGCGCCCCATGATGTAGGCGTAGATGGCGGCGATGTCCTCGTCGGTCGTCAGCGTGTAGTGGATGTACGGGAAGGCGGGGTACAGGTACTGGCCTTTGCGGTCGACGCCCTCCCGCATCGCGCGGGTGAACGCCTCCAGCGACCAGGCGCCGATGCCGGTGGCGACGTCGGGCGTGATGTTGGTCGTGTAGATCGTGCCGAACGGAGTCGGCAGCGCCAGGCCGCCGGCGAACGGCTCGCCGCCCGGACGGGTGTGGCAAACCTCGCAATCGCCCATGCCGGTCATCAGCTTGCCGTGCTCCAGCACGTCCCGGCTGAAGGTGCTGGCGGCGGGGGCGGCGGCAAGTGGCGCGATCTCGCCGTAGCGCATGGCCCAGGCCAGCGCTCCCACGAACACCACCAACCCGACCACGACGATTCCCAGTAGTAGGCGCATGCCTGGAGTTCTCCCCGTCTAGTTGACCCGTCGGACGTCGACGGCGACTGGATGGACCACACGTACTCGGGGCCGCACGGCGCGGGACGCCACGGCCGGGCGCGCACCATAATATGGCAGCCCCTCGCGAGGCTAGCCGAACCGTAGGGGTTGGAGCGAGGCAAACAGCCGCATTTCGCGGCCTCGCGGGCGTGGCTTGGGTGGCGGCGAGTCTCTAGAGGGACGAGCGCAAACGGCCCATCGCGCCCAGGATCTGATAGTGGCTGAGCAGCACCGAGCTGCGGCCGCTCACCACGCCGCCGGCCGCCTGGAACAAGGCGTCCTCGAGTCCCATCAGGTCGATGAGCTTGGCGTCCCCCGCCTCGAAGCGGTCGTCGAACGCCTTGCGGCCTTCCTCGGCCGACTTGAGCGCGTCTTCCAGTTGCGGCATCCGCGCCAGCGACACCTCGTGCGCGCTGAAGGCGACTCGCACGCCTTGCTCGATCAGCCGCATCGACTCCTCGCGGCGCAGACGCGCCTCATTGAGCAGGGCGCGCGTTGCTTCCAGCTGCGCCTTGTCGGCGCCGCCGCGATAGAGGTTGTAGGTGAGAGTGATCATCGCGGTGGCGTCGCCGTTCAGGCCCTTGGCGCCGCCCGCGTTCTCGCTGCGCGTGCCCATGAGATCGAGGCTGATGCGCGGATACTGGGTGGCACCGGTGGCGCAGGTGGATGTGCTCACGGGCAAGAAGACGGTGCTGCAGTACCTCTTGAAGCCCGTCGTGCGCGCGCGGGAAAACGCCCTGCGCGAGCGCTAGCGCCTCTCCGCGCGACGGGAGCGCCGGGCGTTGCTAGACTGCATCCGCGCGGGGACACCAACATGATGAAGCCTGCAGTATTCGGCGCTATCGGCGCCGGCGCGGTGATCGCTGCCCTCGGGGCGGTGTTCGTCCTCACCGACGGACGCAGCGAACGGGACGGTGACAATCTGGCCGGTGGACCGGCGGCCGCGTCGCCCAAGGCGGCAGCGGTCACCGACACGATCACGCCGATGCTCGCCGATGCGGAGCGGCTCTTGAATCGCGGCGATACGCCGACGGCGAAGGACCTCTACGTGCGCGCCCGCGCCCTGGCCAAGCGGCAGAACAACGCCGCCGGCGAGGCCGCCGCGGTGTTCGGTCTCGGCAGGCTCGAGCACTTCAACGGCCAGAGCGACGCCGCCCGCACCGCGTTCACGGAGGCGCTGGCGCTGTACACCGCCGCCGGCGACAACGCTGGACGGGCGCGCGTCGAGGTCGCGTACGGCGACCTGGAGAAGGACACGTTCCGCGGCCCGCAGGCTATCCAGCACTATCGTGCGGCGCGGGCGGCCTGGGCGCTGGTGCCGGAGCCGAAATCCGATCCGCATGTGATGCTCAGTCTCGATCGCGCTTGGGCGGCGCCGTCGGGAGAGGCGCGGGCGCGCGCCGTCCTCGATCAGGCCGACAAGATCTTCCACAACATCGGCGATCCCGAAGGCGAGGGCGACGCGGCGATGATGCTCGGCGCCCTGGAGATGGGCCTTGGCAATCCGGGCGCGGCCGAGGCCGCGTTCCTGCGCGCGCGCGCCCGTTATGGTATCGCCAACCTGCCGATCCGGGAGGCGGACGCACTTCTGCAGGTCGCCGCCGCCGAGATTCGCGAGGGGTACAACATCGAGGCGGGCGGACGCCTCGCCGAGGCGGCGCCGCTGGTGCGCAACGATTCCGTGGGCGCGGCAAGGCTCGCCGCGCGCACCGGCGATCTCGAGCGCTTGCAAGGTCGTCTCGCGGAGGCGGGCGCAGAATACGCCCGCGCCGCCGCTGGCCTCGCGGCGGCGAACCACCCCGATGAGGCGGCGGCGCAGCTGGCGCTGGGTCAAGTGCGAGCCGCGCTTGGCGAGGTGGCGCCGGCGCGCGCGGCGCTGACGATCGCGCGCGCGAAGGCGGCTGCTCGTGGTCACGCGCAGGTAGAAGCAGAGGCGAGCTTATCGCTGGGCTTGCTTGCCGGCGCGGACTCCGCTGCGGCGTTACCGCACCTGCATGCCGCCCTCGACAAGTTCCGCGACGCGGGCTCCGCGTTGGGCGAAGCGCGCTCCATGCTGGCGCTGGCGCGCCTCGAAGGGCAAGCGGGCGAGTCAGCCCTGTTGCTGGCGGGCGACGTCTTCGGCCGCATCGGCGTCGCCTGGGGACAGGTCCTGGCGGCGCTTGCGCGCGGTGACGCGGCTCGCGCTGCAGGCCAACGCGACCTTGTTCTCGCGGCTTATCGCGAGGCCGCGTCCATCCGCGACGGCATCAGGAAGCCGCTCAGCGAGGCGGGGCGTTACCTCGGCCTGCCGCCCGTCGAGTCTCTCTATTACGTCGCGGCGGGGGAGGTTCCCCAGGACGACAACCCGCCGGACCCGGACATCGTCCGGGCTGCAGAGGCGACGCGTGCCGCTAACCTCGCGCGCTTCGCGAACCACCATGCCGAGGCGCGCGTGCTGGTGGCGGAAACCGATGCACGCCTCAAGGCGGCGGCTGCGTATGTCCAGGCCACCAACTGACGCGCCGTCGCGACAGCACCGCCGCCTGAGTTCCGCGCAAAGAAAGGCCCTCTCCCCGCGAGCGGGGAGAGGGCGCGGGAGCCGTGGTGCGCTCAGATCTCGAACTGTGCCCGCCACTCGTCCTTGCGAGCGTGGGTGGCGCCGCGCGCGTGCGCGCGGTGGCACAAGTCGTCGCGCGAGACGGCGTCCAGCTCGCGCATCATTGCTTCCCGCACCTCTTGCCATAGCGGGTAGACGACGAGCTCGGTAATCGGCGAGTCGGGCCCTTCGTCTGGCTCCGTGCGCCGCGTGACGCTCTCGGCGATACGAACGACCTCGCCGACCGGAATGCGCCGGCGCTCGCGCGCCAGCAGGTAGCCCCCGCCGGGTCCACGGATCCCCTTGAGGATCCCAGCTCGGACCATCTTCTGCATTACCTTCTCGAGGTAGCGGTTGCCGACACCTTTGCTGTCGGTGAAATGCCGAGTCTGCGCGGGCGTATTGCCCGAGCTTTGCGCGATTGCGATCAGTGCTTCGAGCGCATAGGTGATCTTTGTGGTGGTAGTGTCTCAGTGAGACACTACCGACGTGGTTCGCGCCGGATCTTGGTCAAGCTATCCAGCGACTGGCAGCGAAAAGTCACGTCGCACCGTACATGAAATTGTTGCGCCACGGCGTGCGTCCGCGCTGTTACTCAGCCGGCACCGGGCTCGGCTGGCCGCCGATCCCCGCCTCGGCGCGCGCTTGCTTGCGCTTCTTGCGCGCGATGAGGGGCGCGCACTTGTTGTCGTCGTAGTAGTCCACCTGGCAGTCGAGGCACTGCAGACATTCGTTCATGTTGATCTGTCCGGACGGCTCTACCGCGCCGACCGGGCAGTCGGCCTCGCAGATGCGGCATTGCGTGCCGCATTGCGGCTTACGCTTCAGCCACGCGAACATGTGCAGGCGCCCGAGGATGGCGAGCGAACCTCCCAGCGGGCAGAGGAAGCGGCAGTAGAAGCGCTCGATGAACAGTCCGGCGGCCAGCAGCGCGGCGGCGTAGAGCGCGAACGGCAGCTCGCGCACGAAGTACACGTTGATGGCCGTCTTGAACGGCTCGACCTCTTCCATCTGGTTCGCCAGGTCGACGGAATAGAGGCCGGCGCCGAGGATGCCGACGGCGAGGATGTACTTCACCGCCCACAGCTTCTCCTGCACGGCGCGCGGCACCTTGACCTGCGGCACGCGCAACAGCAGCGCGACCTTGTTGGTGAGTTCCTGCAGCGCGCCGAACGGGCACAGCCAGCCGCAGAACACGCCGCGGCCGAGCACGAACAGCGTCACCGCGATGTAGATCCCCAAGATGAAGAAGAGCGGATCCAGCAGGAACGTGGCGATGCCGGTGCCGTTCAGCGGCGCCTGCAGATAGGAGAGGATGTTGATGATGGAGAACTGCGCGCCAACCCACCAGCCCAGCCATCCGAGGGTGAAGGTGACTACACCGATGCGCACCACGTTGTAGGCAACTCGGCTGCGCGCCAGCACATCCTGCAGGAGGAAGACCAGCGTCACCACCGCCAAGAGCGCGGCCAGGATGGTGATGTCGACGCGCTGCAGCTCCCACTGCTCGACCCACGCCGGCTTCGGCGGCGGCGGCGGCAACAGCTTGTGCGCGTCGGGCAGGTGGTAGGTGAGCGGAATCTCGTGGATGAACGCCGCGCCTTGGGCGTTCTTGGCCGGCACGAGCAGAACCGCTTGCCACGGCTGCAAAGGGTCGAGCCCCGCCTCCTTGGGAATCCAGAACACCATGTTGTCGCGCCGCGTCAGCTGCGTGCCCGAGGAGACGATCGGCGACAGCCGCATGTGCTGGTCGCGATTGAGGCGGATCACCTTGTCGCCCTGCACGATCTTCACCTGGTCGAACAGGTAACCGGCGGCTGCGCTGAAGTGGCTGTTGCTGGCGTGCGAGAAATACCCGTCGGCGCCCATCCAAACGATGAGGGCGTCGGTGGGCGGCCGTGCCGTGATTTCGCGGAATCGCGTGTCGCCGAACAGGTTGTTGCCGATCGACGCCGGCGTCGCCAGAGCCACCATATAGGTGATGAACGGCTCGTCGAGCGACTGCAGCTGCGCCATCTGCTGCTGCGGCAGCGCCCCCGGCCCGGCTTGCGCCTCGAGGCGCTTGACGAGGTCGCGCACGCTTATGGTTAGCGTCGCGATCGAGCCCATCTTGAGCAGGTCCTCGGTCGAATACGAGCTGAACCCGCGCCGGTCGAGGGTCGGCTCGGTGACGACCTGGACCGCCTCGCCCTTGATGTGCGCGGCATACACCCGCTCGGCGGCACTCTGCATGCCGGTCCGCAGCGCTCGGCCGGAAATGCTGGCGCCGCGCACCAGGTCCGGGTTGGCGGCGCGCCAGTTATCGATGGTGGCCGACGCGAAGCCGGCCATGAACTGGTCGAGGCGCGCTTGCGGTACGCCGCGGCCGATGATGGTCTCGCTGTGCGCTTGCAGCACGGCGCCGGTGATCTTGCCGTCGACGGTCATGCCGCCGACAAAATCGAACGGCCGGCCCGCGTATCCGGTCGCCTTGACGACGTCCAACGTCGAGAAGATGTACCCTTTGAGCTCGCCGCCGATGCGCACCTCCAGCGCGAGCGGGCGCCCCGCCGCGGGGGTGATCGTCTCGGCGCCAGGGAACAGCTGCTGGATGGTCTCGGGCTTGAGGCGCGGCGTCAGCTCGTCGCGTTCCGCGGCGGGAGTGGCGGGCCTCGCCTGCGCCAGCGCCGACTTCGGTGCGATCACCTGCGTGCCGAGCACCGCGGCCAGAACCGCGACACCGATCCGTGCCGTCCGCAACCAAACGCGCGCAGCGTTCACTGCAGCCCTCCCTGGCTTGTAGCCGCACGCTACGGCGCGACGCGACCGCGAAGTCGGCATTCAACCTAACATGCGGCGGAGAATGTAGCGCCTCCTCGCCGTGCCCGCCCCGACGACAACGCTCATAAGGAATCGGGAAGCCAGTCGGGACAGGGTCATGACCGCCCACAAAGAGCGAATCTCGTGCCACCGGCAGCGGCCAGCGTCCTTGAAAAACGAGGATTTTTCAGGCCGGGGAGGGGGCGGCCGGGCCCTCGCCAAGGCAATTCCTGCCGCCCGCAGGTCAAGGTTGACCGCCTTGCCTGTACGCCTGGGCGGCGGGCCGTGGTATGGCAACCGTCACCCGCCGGGCGCCGCGGCCTGGGGTAGATTGCCCGCATTGCCGGGTGCCGTTTACCGGGCGTTAACCCTGTCCGGCCAGGCTGGCGGGATTGCGAGGAAACCGCGGGAGTAAGGTGTCCGCCGCGTGAAGATCGTCGGGACGGGACCAATCCATACGGCCGAGACGGCGCGCGTGCGCCGCAAGCAGGCCAAGGATGCGAGCTTCGCCAAGGAGCTCGAGGGCGGCGCGGCTTCGACCTCCTCGATCGCCTTGACGAGATCCGCATGGGTCTCCTGATGGGAGCGATCCCCAAAGACCGGCTCGGCAATCTCGTGCGCCTGGTGCGTGCGCGCCGCGACGGCGTCATGGATCCCAAGCTCACCGCGATCCTCGACGACATCGAGCTGCGTGCCATGGTCGAGCTCGCCAAGCTTGGCCAGTACCCGTAAAGGCGCGGCCGCGGCCAGCCACAAGCGGCCGTCATCCCTCGGCAACAAGCGGCCGTCGCCGTCCCGCGACAAGGGCAGGAAGCGCGGATCTCCGCCTGTTGCGGGAGCAAAGGCCGATTCCTATACTCCGCGCCCGGCCGCGGCCGGAAAGCGCGCCCGGGGCGTGCCGCCTGCGCCGAAGAAGCGCGGCAACACGGATCAGTCTGGGGAGTACCGAGTGAACATGACCGTACGTCTGCCGAAAGGGTATCGGCCCTCGGAAGACGAGCCCTTCATGAGCAAGAAGCAGCGCGAGTATTTCCGTCGCAAGCTCCTGGCGTGGCGAGACGAGCTGCTGCGCGAGTCGAGCGAGACCCTGCAGCACTTGCATGAGGAGAGCGCGGCGGCGCCCGACATGACCGACCGCGCATCGGCCGAGACCGAGCGCTCGCTCGAGCTGCGCACCCGCGACCGCGAGCGCAAGCTCATCGGCAAGATTGACGCCGCGCTGCGCCGCATCGAGGACGGCACCTACGGCTACTGCGAGGAGACCGGCGAGCCCATCGGCCTGCCGCGCCTCGAAGCCCGGCCGATCGCCACCTTGAGCATCGAGGCGCAGGAGCGACACGAGCGCCGCGAGAAGAGCTACCGCGACGAGTAAGAAGACGGCTCGTCCTTGAGCTTTGTCTTAGGACGAAACCGCCGCCCTCCTCATGCTTCGACGAGTTCAGCATGAGGTGACCGGGGCAAGCCAACGAAACAAGAAAGGCCGGTCCATGGGACCGGCCTTCTTCGTGTCCGAGGGGTTGTCTTCGCGCCACCGCTGGCGCGGGTCGGCGTGCGCACGCTGTTCATCGAGCCGGGCAGTCCCTGGGAGAACGGCTACATCGAGTCGTTCAACGCGCGGCTGCGCGACGAGCTGCTCAACGGCGAAATCTTCTACACGCTGGAGGAGGTCCGCATCATCACGGGGCAGTGGCGCGAGCACTACAACAAGGTCCGGC
>VGER01000017.1 GCA_016869235.1 Alphaproteobacteria bacterium
TTCATCGTCCATCATCCGTACGAGACGTTCCGCACGGTGGTGGACTTCATCGTCCAGGCGGCGTCAGACCCGGCGGTGGTAGCCATCAAGCAGACGCTCTACCGCATCGGCAAGGACTCGCCGATCGTCGGCGCCCTCATCGAGGCCGCCGAGGCGGGCAAGAACGTCACCGCCCTGGTGGAGCTCAAGGCGCGCTTTGACGAGGCCGCCAACATCAAGTGGGCGCGCGACCTGGAGCGCGCCGGCGTGCACGTCGTCTACGGCTTCGTCACCCTGAAGACGCACGCCAAGGTGTCGCTGGTGGTGCGGCAGGAGGGCGGCGCGCTGGTGAGCTACGTGCACCTCGGCACCGGCAACTACCACCCGATCACCGCCAAGATCTACACCGACCTCAGCCTGTTCACGTCCGATCCGGCCATCGGCCGCGACGCGGCGCACGTGTTCAACTACATGACCGGAACGGCGCCGCCGCCCAAGCTGGAGAAGCTCGTCATCGCGCCGCGCGACCTGCGCAACACCATCCTGCACCTGATCGAGACCGAGATCGGCCACGCCCGCGCCGGGCGACCGGCGGCGATCTGGGCCAAGCTCAATGCGCTGGTGGATGCCCAGGTCATCGACGCGCTCTACCGCGCCAGCCAGGTCGGCGTGTACATCGACCTCGTCGTGCGCGGCATCTGCTGCCTGCGGCCCGGCATCCCCGGCTTCTCCGACAACATTCGGGTCAAGAGCATCATCGGCCGCTTCCTCGAGCACGGCCGCATCGTCTGCTTCGGCGACGGCCACGGCCTGCCGCATCCCGAGGCCAAGGTGTTCATCGAATCGGCGGACTGGATGCCGCGCAACTTCGACCGCCGCGTCGAGGTGCTGGCGCCGATCGAGAACGCGACTGTGCATCGCCAGGTGATGGACGAGATCATGGGGGCGCTCTTGCGCGACCAGGCGCAGTCGTGGATCGAGGACTCCGACGGCAACTACACGCGCCTGCCAGCCGGACCGAACGCGTTCTCGGCGCACTCCTACTTCATGACCAACCCCAGCCTGTCCGGCCGCGGCAAGGCCTTGCGGCAGGCGCGATCGGGCCCGACGCTTGTCTCTCACAACCGCTGAGATCACGCGGCCGACGCCGCGTCAGCCCGCCGGCACCGGCGACCGGCGCCTGGCGGTTGTCGACGTCGGCTCGAACTCGGTGCGTCTCGTCGTCTACGAGGGCCTGGTGCGCGCGCCCCTCTCGATCTTCAACGAGAAGGTGTTGGCGCAGATGGGACGCGGCCTGCGCGAATCGGGCCGCCTCAATCCCGAGGGGCGCAAGCGCGCGCTGGCGGCCATCGACCGCTTCGTGGCGCTGTCGGGCGCGCTCGGCGCCGGATTGCCGGAGATTGTCGCCACCGCGGCGGTGCGCGACGCCGAGGACGGCGCCGAATTCGTCGACTTGATCGAGAAGCGCACCGGTCATGCGGTGCGCGTCCTAAACGGCCGCGAGGAGGCGCGCTTGTCGGCGCTCGGCGTCGCCGCGGCGGTCCCCGACGCCGACGGCATCATGGGCGACCTCGGCGGCGGCAGCCTCGAGCTCGTCCGGATCGACAACAGCAAGCCTAGCGACGGGGTCACCTTGCCGCTCGGCACTTTGATGCTGTCCGGCGTCGCGCGCTCGCGCGCCAACGAAGTGGTGACGTCGGCGCTCGGCCAGCTCGAATGGCTGTGGAAGGAGGCGGCCGGGCGCACGTTCTATGCCGTCGGCGGTGCGTGGCGCAGCTTCGCCCGCCTCGACATGGCGCGGAAGAACTATCCGCTGCACATCGTCCATCACTACCGCATGGGCGCGGCCGAGGCGATGAAGCTCGCCGAGGCGATCGCCGGCCTTTCCGAGAAATCGGTGCAAGGCCTGCAGGGCATCGACAAGGGCCGTGCCGACACCATGCCGCACGCCGCGCTGGTGCTGGGCCGCGTCCTCACCATGTCGAACGCCAAGGAGGTCGTGTTCTCGGCCAACGGCGTGCGCGAGGGCGTCGTGCACGACCGCCTGCCGCCGCGCGCGCGCAACAGCGATCCACTGCTCGAGGCGGTGACTCGCATGGTCAACCGCAGCGGGCGCGGCGCCATCGTCGGCGAGGAATTGCGCCGCTGGTCGGACCCGCTGTTCGCCGACGAGTCGCTTGCCGACGGGCGCCTGCGCTCGGCCGCCTGTCATTTGTCGGACATCGCGTGGTCGGTGCATCCCGATTACCGCACGGCAGAGGCGGTTAGCAGCATCCTGCATGCGCCGTTCGTCGGCATCGACCATCCCGGGCGCGCCTTCGTCGCCGTGGCGGTGGGCGTGCGCTACGGCGATGAGGAAGCGCTCGAGCGCATCGAGCAGGCGCGCGCTCTCCTCGACGAGGCGACGGCAGATCGAGCCGCGCGCCTGGGCCGCGCCATGCGCCTGGGGCACACGTTCTGCGGCGCCGCCGCCGGCGTGCTGCCGGCCACCAGGCTGACGCTCGGCACCGACACCCTGAAGCTCACGGTGCCCTCACGCTGGAGCGCGCTGTTGGGCGAGAAGATCGAGAAGCGACTCGAATCCCTTGCCAAGGCGTTTACGCGGAAGCCCGAACTCAGCGTCGAGGTGTAGTCTCAGCCACCGACGGCCTTGGCGCGGAGCACCTCCAGGGGCCGCTGCAACGGAACCAGCTCGACGCCCTTGCCCTTGCGGGCGGCGAGGGCGACCCCGCCGGAGACCAGGCGCATGGCGTCCTCGCCGAACACTTCCTGGCGCCAGCCGTGCAGGCAGCGCAGGCCATCGGTCTGGCCGGCGGCGATGTCCTCCACCTCCTCGCTGGAGGCGACGAGCTGCTGGGCAACGTCGTGCTCCTCGCACTTCATCTTCAGCAGCACCTTCAAGAGCGCCACCATCGGGCCGATGCCGGACGGCACGCGCCGCATCTTCTCGCGCTTAGGCAAGCCGGCGTCGGGCAGGGCGAGCGCGCGCTGCACCGCCTCGAGCAACGAGCTGCCCGAGGAGCCTTCCGCGAGGCCCTTGGAGATGCCACGGATGCGGCCGAGCTCGGCGCGATCGCGGGGCGGATGCGCCGACACCGCAATCAGGGTCTCGTCGCGCAGCACGCGCGATCGGGCGAGGTCGCGCGTCTGCGCCTCGCGCTCGCGCCACGCCGCGACTTCGCGCAGCACCACCAGGAAGCGCGGATCGGTGGAGCGCACCTTCAGGCGCTCCCATGCCTCATGCGGCTCGGTGACGTAGGTGGCGGGATCGGTGATAGCCGCCATCTCCTCCGCCACCCATGCGGTGCGGTCGGTATCGTCGAGGCGCTTACTGAGTTTCTCGTACACCGTGCGCAGGTGCACCACGTCGTCGAGGGCGTAGCACAGCTGCCGGTCGGTGAGGGGGCGCCGCCGCCAGTCGGTGAAGCGCGAGTGCTTGTCGAGCCGCGCGTTGGCGAGACGCGTCACCAGCGTCTCGTAGCTCACGGATTCGCCGAAGCCGCACACCATCGCCGCGATCTGGGTGTCGAATACCGGCGTCGGGGCCTTGCCCGAGAGGTGCAGGAAGATCTCGATGTCCTGGCGGCCGGCGTGGAAGACCTTCAGGGTGTCCTTGCGCGCCAGCAGATCGAGCAGCGGCGACAGGTCGATCCCGGGCGCCAGGGCGTCGACGGCCACCGCCTCTTCGGCATCGGCGATCTGCGCCAGGCACAGCTGCGGCCAGTAAGTCGTCTCGCGGATGAACTCGGTGTCGATGGTGACGTACGGCGCGGCCGCCAGACGGCGGCAAACCGCCGCCAGCGCGTCTGTGGTGGTGACAAGGGTCATGGCGCCGTGTTCTACACGAAAGGCCCCGCCGCGGGGTAGCCGAACCAGCCGGCCTCGCGGGGCCCCGGCGCGGCCGGCCTCGTGGTCGCGGCCATGCCGCGCAGCCTTGACAGTGCCACGCCGGACGTGCGCTGCTCCGGCCCGCTTCCGGCCAGCCGGGCCGCCGCTAGTTCCGGAAGCGGCAGCCGAACCGTTCCGCCGGGAAGCCGTCCTCTTGCCTTCCAGAGAGTCGCCGCCCATGGCCTTGCACCCGTATCGCACCCACACCGCCGGCAACCTGCGCTCCTCGCATGTCGGCCAGGTGGTGAAGCTGTCCGGGTGGGTGCACCGCAAGCGCGACCACGGCAACCTGCTGTTTGTCGACCTGCGCGACCACTATGGCGTCACCCAGTGCGTGGTGGAGCAGGGCGAGACCACCTTCGCGGCGGTCGATGCCCTGCGCGCCGAAAGCGTCGTCTCGGTGCTGGGCCGCGTGGTGGCGCGCAGCAAGGAGACGGTGAACCCCAACCTACCGACCGGTGACGTGGAGGTGCGCATCAATGCCCTCGACGTCCTGTCCGCCGCCGAGGAACTGCCGATCCAGGTGTTCGGCGAGCACGACTATCCGGAAGACCTGCGCCTGCGCTACCGCTACCTCGACCTGCGCCGCGACAAGCTGCACAAGAACATCATGCTGCGCAGCCAGGTCATCACCAGCATCCGCCGGCGCATGGTGGAGCAGGGCTTTACCGAGTTCCAGACGCCGATCCTGACCGCGAGCTCACCCGAAGGCGCGCGCGACTATCTCGTGCCGAGCCGCATCCACCCGGGCAAGTTCTACGCGCTGCCGCAGGCGCCGCAGCAGTTCAAGCAGCTCTACATGGTGGCGGGCTTCGACCGCTACTTCCAGATCGCGCCGTGCTTCCGCGACGAGGACGCGCGCGCCGACCGCTCGCCCGGCGAGTTCTACCAGCTTGACATCGAGATGAGCTTCGTCACCCAGGACGACGTGTTCGCGGCGATCGAGCCGGTGATGCACGGCATCTTCGCCGAGTTCGGCGGCGGCAAGAAGGTGACGCCGGCGCCGTTCCCGCGCATCGCCTACAAGGAGTCGATGCTCAAGTACGGCAACGACAAGCCCGACCTGCGCAACCCGATCGTCATCGCCGACGTCAGCGAGGCGTTCAAGGGCTCGGGCTTCGGCATCTTTGCCAAGGCCATCGACGCCGGCGGCGTCGTGCGCGCCATTCCCGCGCCGGGCGCCGCGAGCCAGCCGCGCTCGTTCTTCGACAAGATGAATGACTGGGCCAAGGAGGAGGGATATCCCGGCCTCGGCTACATCATCTTCGAGGGCGATGCCGCAAAGGGCCCGATCGCGTCGAAGCTCGATGCGCCGCGGCTGCACAGCATCCGCGAGCTCGCCAACCTGAAGTCCGGCGACGCCGTCTTCTTCTCCGCCGACAAGCCGGCCAAGGCGGCACAGCTCGCCGGCCTGGCACGCACCCGCCTCGGCAACGAGCTCGGCCTGATCGAGAAGGATGCCTTCCGCTTCTGCTGGATCGTCGATTTCCCCATGTTCGAGTTCAACGAGCAGGAGCAGAAGATCGACTTCTCCCACAACCCGTTCTCGATGCCGCAGGGCGGCATGGAGGCGCTGACAACGCGCGATCCACTCGACATTCTCGCCTACCAGTACGACATCGTCTGCAACGGCGTGGAGCTCTCATCCGGCGCCATCCGCAACCACCTGCCCGACGTGATGGTGAAGGCCTTCGAGATCGCCGGCTACTCGCGCAAGGACGTCGAGGAGCGTTTCGGCGGCATGTTCTCGGCGTTCCACTACGGCGCGCCGCCGCACGGCGGCAGTGCGCCCGGCATCGACCGCATCGTCATGCTGCTCGCCGAGGAGCCCAACCTGCGCGAGGTCGTCGCCTTCCCGATGACCCAGAAGGCCGAGGACCTGCTGATGGGCGCTCCCGCGCCGGTCAGCGAGCGCCAGCTGCGCGACGTGCACATCCGCGTGCACCTGCCGCCGGCGATGCAGAAGAAGGCGACGACGTAGCTTCGGATCAGGCGCCGCGCGCCGGGTTGGCGGCGATCTCCGCCAGCACCTTCTCCATGCGGGCGAAGCTTGCGTCGACGCCGGACTCCATCGGCGAGGCGAGCGCGGCATCGCGCGCCTCGCGGGTGTCGTACCTCCCCGTGAGCGCCATTGCCGTCCTGCCGCCTTGCTCGGTGAGCACCAGCGTGTTCACGCATCCGCCCGGGTACCACGACTGGTCGAACGCTTCGGTCGACACCAGCCGCTCCGGCGCAGCGATCTCGCGGTAGACCCCGCCCCAGCCCATCTCGTGGCCCTTTTCGTGCCGCGTGACGAAGCGATACTTGCCGCCGACGCGGAGGTCGATCTCGCACAGCGCCGACGACCAGCCGTCCGGTCCCAGGAGCCATCGCCGCACCAGCTCGGGCTTGGTCCAGGCGTACCATACCAGGCGGCGCGGCGCGCTGAACGTTCGCGTCATGAGGATCTCGGTGTCGCGGTGCGCGCTCACTTTGAGGTCGCCGATCTTCGGCATGGATGGATCTCCTTCACTTGCGCTTGGGTTTGCGGGGTGCGGCACGCGCGGGCCGGGACTTGGCTTCACCGGCCTTGAGCTCCTCGAGCAGGGAATCGAGGCGCTGGAACGCCGGCTCCCAGTACTTGCGGTAGTTCTCCAGCCACTCGTTCGCGGCGGCGAGCGGCGCCGCCTCGAGCTTGCGCGGTCGCCGCGTCGCATCGCGCCCGCGCGACACCAAGCCGGCGCGCTCCAGTACCTTGAGGTGTTTGGAGATCGCCGGCTGGCTCATCGCGAACGGCTCGGCGAGCTCCGCCACGGAGGCTTCGCCGGCGGCGAGGCGGGCGAGGATGGCGCGCCGCGTCGGATCGGCGAGCGCCGCGAAGGTGGCGTCGAGCGTGGGATTGAGGGCCAGGGAGAGCGACATCGCCTATCCATAACTAACTAGTTTCAGAACTATATGGTTATGTAATGGCCGTCGTCAAGCGGCTGGGTGATCTCGCCTCAGCGGGTCACGTCCGGCCGCGGCTCCCAGCGGAAAAAGCGCACGGCCAGGACCGCCGCCGCTGCGCCCCAAAGGACCATCACAGCCAGGTGCGGCAGGATGGCGTAGGTGCCGCCGGCGTCGCTCCAGGCGAAGCCGCTGCCGCTCAACGCCGGATTGAAGGCGCCGGCGATGGCGCGGGCGAAATGCTTGAGCGGGAACAGGTCGGCGAGGTGATCGCCGGCGTGGCGTCGGCGTTGGGGGAGAACGACGCCACCAGCAGGCCGAGCGCCGCGAAGCAGGCGACCCCGGTCACGAACGTCAGCAGCGCCGCGGCGAGTCTTTCGGCTTGGACTTCGATCCCATACCCCCACACGCCGACGCCGATCATCAGGGCAATGGCGAGGAACGCCACCCAGGCCGACGACGCCAGGCGGCCGGAAAGGAACAGCCACGGCGGCAGGGGCGTGCCGCGCGCCCGCTTGAGGATGCCGAGCTCGCGGTCCGTCACCACGCTGATGGCTAGGTTCCAGTACGCGGTGGACACGGCGCCATACACCGCCAGCGACGGCGCATAGAATTGCGCCGGCGTCGGTCCGCGCGGGCCCATTCGCTCGTTGCCGAACAAGGTTGCGAACACCAGCAGCATCAGGAGGGGAAAGATCAGGCTGAAGAACGCCTGGATGGGCGAGCGCCAGAACAGCTTGTTCTCGACGAGGAACTGGCGGACGAACATCGCCCACAGGCTCGGGCTTCCCGCGCTCACGGTGTCTTCTCCGCGATCAGGTAGAGGTACACGTCCTCCAGTGTCGGCGGGGTGACCGACAGCGCGTCGAGCTCGATGCGCCGTGCCAGCGCCCAGCCGGTGAGGGCGTGCAGCACCGGCGCCGGATCGGTGCAGGTCGCTTCCACCCACTCGGAATCACTGGCGCGCAGGAACGGTGCAGGGATGCCGTCGAGCGGCGTCTCGGCGACGATGCGCCCCCGCGCGATCACCGCGATGCGGTCCGACAGCGCCTGCGCCTCGTCCATGTAGTGGGTGGTGAGCAAGATGGTCTTACCGAAGGTGCGCAGCGCGCGCACCAGCTCCCACGCCTGCTGCCGCGCTTCGGAGTCGAAGCCGGTGGTCGGCTCGTCGAGGAAGATGAGGTCGGGATCGCCTACCAGCCCCAGCGCCAGGTCGAGGCGGCGGCGCTGGCCGCCCGAAAGGGTGCGCACGCGCGCACGTGCCTTTTCGGTCAGCCCGACCAGTGCGATCACCTCGTCGGGCGCACGGGGATGCGGGAACAGGCCTGCGTGATGGTGCACGGTCTCGGCGACGGTCAGCTCGGGCTCCAGCCCGCTTTCCTGCAGCACGATGCCGACGCGCTCGCGCATTGCGCTCCCGCCGGTTTCGGGATCGAAGCCCAGCACCGCCACCGTGCCAGCAGTGCGCCGGCGGTGGCCTTCCAGAATCTCGACGAGGCTGCTCTTGCCGGCTCCGTTCGGCCCGAGCAATGCGAACACTTCGCCGGGAGCGATGCGGAGCGATACGCCGTCGAGCGCGACCGCGCCGCCGTACCGCTTGACGACGTTCTCGACGACGACAACCGACATCAAGCCCCCGCTGCCCGAGCCAATCTAGCCCAGCCAAAACGAAGACGGGGAGGACCGAGTCCTCCCCGCTCCCGAACGCGTTCAGACCGCCTAGGCTTTCAGGTGCTGGTTGAAGAAGGCGATGGTGCGCTCCCAGGCCTGGTCTGCCGCCGCCTTGTTGTAGCGGGCGGCGTTGGTGTCGTTGTTGAAGGCGTGGTTGACGCCTTCATAGACGTGCACCGTCACGTTCTTGCCCGCCGCCTTCGCCGCATCGGCGTAGGCGTTGTTGCCGGCGTTGGTGCCGGTGTCGAGGGCGCCCAGGTGGATCAGGTGCGGCGCCTTTACGTTGGCGACGTTGGCGTTCCAGCCCGAGCCGCCACCGTAGTAGGTGACGCCGGCAACGACGTTCGCGGGCGTCGCCGGCGAGGTTATGATGTCGTTTACACGGCCGCCGCCCCAGCAGAAGCCGACCACGCCGACCCTGCCGTTCGAATCGGGCCGTGCCGCGGCTAGCTTGGCGATGTTCTGCAGCTCGGCGACCGCCTTCGGCGCTTGCACCTGGCCGAAGATCTGCGCCGCCGCCTCGTCGGTACCCGGATAGCCGCCGGCCATGCTCAGGAGGTCGGTGCCCAACGCGAGGAATCCCTCGACGCCCATGCGACGCGTCACGTCCTCGATGTGCGGATTCAGGCCGCGGTTCTCGTGGATGACGATCACCGTGGGCAGGCGCGCGTTGGCGGCCGCGCTGCGCGGCCTGACGACCAGAGTCTTAACCTTGACACCGTCGCCGCCGTCGATCTCCTCGCGCGTCGCGGTGATGCGCGGATCGTTCGGCTCGACGATGGCAGCCTTGGCGTAGTTGTTCTCGATCAGGGGCAGCAGTGCCGACGCGGCGACCGTACCGCCCGCCATGAGCGTCAGGCGATCAAGGAACACGCGGCGCGGCATCAGAGCGTGCGTGTACTCGTGGAAAAGCTCGATGTACTTCTGGTCGACCGTGATGGGCTGGGTCATGGGCAAGAAGCCTCCCTTTGGTCAGTGGGCGATGGGCGTGCGCTTCCCCTCCCGGAAGCGAGCCCTCGGCGTATGCTTAACGGTAGCCGGGCGCGTGCCGGTCGGTCGATCACAACCTCGCCAGTAGGGAGCCACCTGCACCGCTGAACCGGTGTGGATCGGGGGACCCGAATCGCGTAGGGTGAGGCCCGGGATCGGGGCCGTGCGGAGCCGTACGTATTGTCAGGCCCGGGCCGATTGCGGAGCATGAGAGAAACGTTGGGAGGCGGGGATGCGGCAGAAGAAGGATGACGGGCCGTTCGATGGCGCGGAGCGCGTCGCGGCGAATGGCCTGCTGCACCGGCGCTTGTTTCTGAGCGGCGGCACTCTCGCCGCGGGCGCGGCAGCGCTGGGCGGCCTCGGCACGGCGACGCCGGCGGCGGCCCAGGGCGTGTTTCCGGACTGGCGCCTGAAGCCCGGCAAGTCGTTCACCGGCTACGGGGTGCCGTCGCGCTTCGAGGAGCCGGTGCAACGCACGTTCACCGCGCGGGCACCGAGCTACCCGAGCCCCGGCGCGGGCTCGTCGCGCACGCCGCTGCACCTGCTGGAGGGCATCATCACGCCGAGCGGCCTGCACTTCGAGCGCAGCCACAGCGGCGTGCCCGACATCGATCCGGAGAAGCACACGCTGCTCGTCCACGGCCTGGTGCGCCAGCCCCTGCTGTTCGACGTCGAATCGCTGGCGCGATATCCGACGGTTTCGCGCATTCACTTCATCGAGTGCTCCGGCAACAGCGGCGCCGGCTGGGGCGTCAACCCGCCCGTCGGTCCGGTGGCCACCATGCACGGCCTGGTGTCGTGCTCCGAGTGGTCGGGCGTTCCGCTGTCCTACTTGCTCGACGAGGCCGGCATCGATCCGGCGGCTAAGTGGATCCTGGCCGAAGGCAGCGACGCGGCGGGCATGAGTCGCAGCGTGCCGCTGTCGAAGTGCGTCGACGACGCGATGATCGCGCTCTACCAGAACGGCGAGCGAGTGCGCCCCGAGCAGGGCTATCCCATGCGGCTGCTGCTGCCCGGCTGGGAGGGCAACATGTGCGTCAAGTGGCTGTCGCGCATCAAGCTCACCAAGGGACCCACCCACACCAAGGACGAGACCTCGAAGTACACCGAGCTGATGCCCGACGGGAAATCGCTGCAGTTCACCTTCCCGATGGAGGTGAAGTCGACCATCACGCGCCCGTCCGAGGGCATCAACATGCGCGGTCCGGGCTTCTACGAGATTTCCGGGTTCGCGTGGTCGGGCAACGGCAAGATCAAGCGCGTCGACGTCTCCGCCGACGGCGGCAAGAGCTGGGCCGAAGCGGCGCTGGCGGAGCCGGTGGCGAGCCGGGCGCTGACGCGGTTCCGCCTGGGATGGCAGTGGGATGGCGGCGAGATCATCCTGCAAAGCCGCGCAGTAGACGAGACCGGCGCGGTGCAGCCGACGCGGGAGGCGTTGATCGCCGCGAAGGGCATCAAGAACGCCTACCACTACAACGGCATCACGAGCTGGGAGGTCCGCGCCAGCGGGCTGGTGAAGAATGTCTGGGCGTAAGGCCATCCTCGCCGGCGCAATTGGCGCCGCGCTGCTCGTGCCCGCCGCAGCTCGGGCCGTCGATCCGCCCAAGACGGGTCGGCCGGCGCCTGCCGACCTCGTCAAGCTGATGGACATCAGCATTCCGCCCGACGGCACCGGCCTGCCGGCCGGGCAGGCGACCGCCAAGCAGGGCCAACAGGTGTATCTGACGCGTTGCGCCGCGTGCCACGGCGAGCGCGGCGAGGGCGCAACCAACGATCGCCTTGTCGGGGGGCGGGGCACCCTCACCGACGAGCAGACCTTCAAGACGGTCGGCAGCTACTGGCCGTGGGCCACCACCTTGTTCGACTATGTGCGGCGGGCGATGCCCTACAACGCGCCGCTCTCGCTCAAGGACGAAGAGGTGTACGGCGCGGTCGCCTACGTCTTGTTCCTGAACGAGATCGTCGGGGAGAACGACCCCATCAACGCGCAGACGCTGCCGAAGGTGCAGATGCCGAACCGCGACGCGTTCATCAACGCGTTCACCGAGCCCGAGCGTCGCTGAAAAAAAGGGCGGGCCGAGCCTTCGTGGGCACGAGGCTCGGCCCGCCTAGTCGATCAGGGAGGATCTACCAAAGGACTACGCAACTCGCGGACGGGAGAGCCCTTGGCCGTGACAAGGGTCCAGCATCCATCCGCCGTCCGCCCGCGCGGGAATCCAGGGCTGGTTTCCCTCGTGGACGGAGCTCGGAAATGCGCCGAGTGAGGAGAGCGCCTGCTCAAGCGTTCGATACCTCATTGCGTGGCACCGCGCCGTGCTGCACGGCTAGCCGAGCCGAGCCGAGCCGAGCGCGCCTGCGCCTGCCATTCGCCGAGCCGGGCGATGTAGGCGCCGAGGCGCGCGTGTGTCGCTTGGTCGTCGAACCCTGTGAGGCCTGCGCCTTGGCGCGCCTCCAGGGCGCGGCGGCGCTCCTCGTAGCGGCGCAGCTCGGCATCGATCTCCGATTTGCAGTGCAGCACCGCGTGAAGCGCCGGCATCAGGCCGCCCTCTTGCGCGCCAGGTAGGCGCTGACCGCGGCGCGCGCCTCGATCATCTCGCTGTAGAGGTCGGACAGCCGCTGTGTCAGGCGCGGGTGCTCTTCGGAATCGGCCGCCGTCGCCAAGTTGGCTCTGATGCGGACGTTGATCTCGCGCAACGGCAGCTCGCACGCCTGCATGGCGCGCGCGATGGCGTCGGTGCGCTCCAGCAACTGATTGAGTTTGTGTCCCCGCATGGCGTGCTCCTCACGAGCACCCGGTGGTGCCGCCGCACGTCACGCACTTCATGCACGTGCCGTTGCGCACCAGGGTGAAGTTGCCGCATTCGCCGCAGGCATCGCCTTCGTAGCCCTTCACCTTGGCCTCGATGCGCCGCAGCGTGACGCCGACCCCCTCGGCCTCGACGCTGACCGCCATGGTGCCGCCCGCCGCGGTCACGACCGTCTGGGCGTGGGCGTGCATCTGCGCGGTTTCGCGCACGTCAGCGGCGAGCATCGTCGCGGCGCGCGCTTCGCCGGCCGGCATGCTGGTGGTGGCCACCAGCTGCAGCTTGCGATTGCCGCGCACGTAGCCGTTGGAGGCAAGGTCCACGCGCGGGCTTTCGCCCACCGCCGCGGAACGCTGCTCGCTCTCGCCGCCGCCCATGGCGTCCGGCCGCAGCGTCTCGGGGTTCACGTGCGCGAGGTCGGTGCGGTCCAGGTAGGAGACCGCCAGCTCGCGGAACACGTAATCGATCAGCGACGTCGCCATCTTGATGGCGTCGTTGCCTTCGACCATGCCGTTCGGCTCGAAGCGCGTGAAAGTGAACGCGTCGACAAACTCGTCGAGGGGCACGCCGTACTGCAGGGCGATGGAGACGGCGATGGCGAAGTTGTTCATCAGGCTGCGGAAGGCGGCGCCTTCCTTGTGCATGTCGATGAACATCTCGCCGAGCGTGCCGTCGTCGTACTCGCCGGTGCGGATGTACACCTTGTGGCCGCCGACCGTGGCCTTCTGCGTGTAGCCCTTGCGGCGCGCCGGCAGGCGCTTGCGCCGTGCCACATAGACTTCGGCCATCTTCTCGGCCGCCTGACGCACCTTGTCGGCCACGACGGCGGCGGGGGCCACCGCAGGCGCGGCGGCGGTTTCCTCGTCGTCGTCGGCGATATCGGCACCTGCGATGGCGGTGGCGAGCGGCTGCGACAACTTGGAGCCGTCGCGGTAGAGAGCGTTGGCCTTGAGCGCCAGCTTCCACGACAACAGGTACGCGTTGCGCACGTCCTCGACCGTCGCCGCGTTCGGCATGTTGATGGTCTTGGAAATGGCGCCCGAGACAAACGGCTGCGCCGCCGCCATGGCGCGGATGTGGCTCTCCCAGCTCAGCGAGCGCGTGCCGCGCGCACCGCACGGGCTGGCGCAGTCGAATACGGCGAGGTGCTCGGGCTTCAACCCCGGCGCGCCTTCCACCGTCATGGCGCCGCAGCAGTAGAGGTTGGCGGCCGCGATCTCCTTGGCGGTGAAGCCGAGGTGCGTGAGCAGGTCGAACGACGGATCGTTGAGCCTGGCCGGGTCGATGGCAAGCGCCTTTGTGAGGAACGCCTCGCCGAGCGTCCACTTGTTAAAGGCGAAGCGGATGTCGAAGGCGTTCGACAGCACCTGCTCGACCGCGTCGATCGAGTCGTGCAGGAGGCCCTTGGCCATCAGCGCCTTGTGGTCGATGGCCGGCGCGCCTTCGAGCGTGCCGTGACCGACCGCGTAGGTGACGATGGCGTTGGCGGCCTTCTCGTCGTAGCCGAGGGTCTCGAGCGCCAGCGGCACGCAGCGGTTGATGATGCGGAAGTAGCCGCCGCCGGCGAGCTTCTTGAACTTCACCAGGGCGAAGTCCGGCTCGATGCCGGTGGTGTCGCAGTCCATCACCAGGCCGATGGTGCCGGTGGGCGCGATGCAGGTGGTCTGCGCGTTGCGGAAGCCGTGCTTGGTGCCCAGCGCCAGGGCGCGCTTCCACGCCTCGCGCGCCGCCACCACGAGCTCGGTGTCCTGGCAGTTGTCGGCGTCGAGCGCGACCGGGTCGGTGTGCAGGCCTTCGTACTTACCGCCCAGCGCGCCCGCCGCGCGCGCGTGGTTGCGGATGACGCGCAGCATGTGGGCGCGGTTGTCCTCGTAGCCGGCGAACGGCCCGCGTTCGGCGGCCATCTCGGCCGACGTCGCGTAGGACACGCCGGTCATCAGCGCGGTCACCGCGGCGCAGATGGCGCGGCCCTCAGCCGAGTCGTACGTGATGCCCGAGGCCATCAGGTAGCCGCCGAAATTGGCGTAGCCGAGGCCCAGCGTGCGGTAGCGGTAGGAAAGCTCGGCGATCTTTCGCGACGGGAACTGCGCCATCAGCACCGAGATCTCGAGCACCAGCGTCCACAGGCGCACGGCATGCTCGTACGACGCCGTGTCGAGCGAGCCGTCGGTGTGCCGGAAGGTCATCAGGTTGAGGGAGGCGAGGTTGCACGCCGTGTCGTCGAGGAACATGTACTCGGAACACGGGTTGCTGGCGCGGATGTCGCCGCCCGCCGGGCAGGTATGCCAGTCGTTGATGGTGGTGTGGAATTGCACGCCCGGGTCGGCCGACTGCCACGCCGCCTCGGCGACCTGGTTCCACAACCCGCGCGCGCCCAGCGTCTTGGAAACCTTGCCGTTGGCCCGGTTGGTCAGCTGCCACTCCTTGTCCTGCTGCACCGCGTTGAGGAAGTCGTCGGTGACGCGCACGGAGTTGTTGGCGTTCTGGCCCGAGACGGTGAAGTACGCCTCGCCGTCCCAATCGGTGTCGTAGGTGGGTAAGTCGATATCCTTGAAGCCCTGGCGGGCGAAGTCGATGACGCGCTGGATGTAGTTCTCCGGCACCATGCCCAAGCGCGCGGAGCGGATTGCCTTCTTCAGCTCGGGATTGTCGGACGGCAGGAAGCGGCGCTCGCCCTCCATGGCGTGGCACGCCTTCATCACCGCCTTCAGGTGCTTCTCGTTGACCCGTGAGCCGGTGACGAGATTGGCGACCTTCTGCTCCTCGATCACTTTCCAGTCGATGAACTTCTCGATGTCGGGGTGGTCCATGTCCACCACGACCATCTTGGCGGCGCGGCGCGTGGTGCCGCCCGACTTGATGGCGCCCGCGGCGCGGTCGCCGATCTTGAGGAAGCTCATCAAGCCCGACGACTTGCCGCCGCCGGAGAGCTTCTCGCCTTCGCCGCGCAGGCGCGAGAAGTTGGAGCCGGTGCCCGAGCCGTACTTGAATAGCCGCGCCTCGCGCAGCCAGAGGTCCATGATGCCGCCGTCCTCCACCAGGTTGTCCTCGATGCCCTGGATGAAACAGGCATGCGGCTGCGGGTGCTCGTAGGCGCTGGCCGAGCGCGTCATCTCGCCGCTGCGGTAGTCGACGTAGTAGTGGCCCTGCGCCGGGCCATCGATGCCATAGGCCCAGTGCAGGCCGGTGTTGAACCACTGCGGCGAGTTGGGCGCGCCCATCTGCGCCGCCAGCATGAAGCGCATCTCGTCATAGAAGGCGCGCGCGTCGTCCTCGGCGTCCGTCTCGGCCGAGCCGAAATAGCCGCCTTTCCAACCCCAATAGGTCCAGGTGCCGGCCAGACGATCGAACACCGCGCGCGCGTCCTTCTCGCCGGTCGAAAGCTCGTTGGCGGGCAGGGACTCGAGGGCGGCGGTGTCGGTGACCTTGCGCCACAGCCACGACGGCACGTCGTTCTCTTCGACGGCCTTCAGGCGGGCGGGAATCCCGGCGCGGCGGAAATACTTCTGCGCCAGCACGTCGGCGGCGACTTGACTCCAGGCGGCGGGGACCTCGAACGCGTCGAGCTTGAACACCACCGAGCCGTCGGGATTGCGAATCTCGCTCGACGCTGTTCGGAACGGCACCTGCTCGTAAGGGCCCCGACCAGCGGTGGTGTACTGACGAGCGATACGCATTTGACTTCCCCCACCAGATGTAGCGTGACGATCGCTATTCTTGACTAGGGGTAGAATTCGTCAACATGCTGTGGACTGTCAATCAGGAATCGAGCCATCAGGTCCAGACCGGATGTAGAAGTGATGGAGTATTCGCAAAGCAAAGAGCTGCGCCGCCAAATAAATGGCGCGCGGCTCTTTTTGCGAAGGCGAGGCGCGTTATTTCTCTTTTCGGACGCCTTTGAACTTGTCCTTGTCGGCCTTCACATCCATGAAGCGGCCGCTGTCGTCGTTTCGCTTCACCCAATGACCGTTCGGATGCTGAAACTGCGTACGGTCCTTCACCGCGCCAACGCGGTGGCCGTCACCAGGAGGAGGATTCTTTGCCATCTTCGGTCAACTCCTAGGCCGCGACCGGAAGCGCGCGGCGTATGACCACGCTTACAGGTCCGTATGGCGTCTGCACTGACACCGGTCGGCCGAGATCGAAGTAACGCATTCTGATGACGATTGGGACGACTTCAGGTGCGTCGCGGCGGCGTCCGTCGGAAACGAGAATTGTGCCGGTTGGAACGCTCATCATGAGGCGAATGGTATTGATGCCGGTCCCGGCGTCGTACTCATGGCGACCGGAGTAGATCGCGCCACCGGTATCTGTCGCGCGAACGGTGTCATCGGTCTCGATCAAAGCGGTGGCGCAACCGGTCATCCCCGGCAAACCCACAAACTCGGCGACATACTGATATGGTTCAAACTTCATCGCGATACTCCTACTAACCGAACCCGCCCCACGCGAAGGCATCCAGGCGGAAGGTCCCGGCGCGCAGCCGATCGCGCTGCTGGCGGACGTCCGGCGCGGAGCGTGTTTCCTGAACGAGGCTCCGGTCCGAGGAGACGCTGACGATCGACCATGCCGCCTGGGCCTTCCGCTGGTTGCCCTGGTAGGCTCCGTCTCCAGCAATTGGGGCTGGAGCCTCGCGAGGCCCAACATCTAGCCACTCGGCTCAGAGGGGCGTCAACCACATTCTGTGACCGAATTGTGACCGACCACACAATATAGTTGCGCGCCGGCCACGGGAGCGGGCAAGCGCCGTATGGACGCGACCCGCGGTCCGGGCCATAAACTCTGCCTATGAGTTTGATTTCGCGCCTGTTCTCCTGGTGGGCCAACGAGCCACTCGGCACCGCCCTGTTCACGCGATGGAAGGGCGAGCGGGTCGGCACCGATGCCTATGGCAACCGCTACTTCCAGGAGCGCGGCAAGGTATCGCCCGATCGCGGGCGCCGCCGCTGGGTCATCTACAAGGGCGAGGTCGAGGCCTCCAAGGTGCCGCCCGAGTGGCACGCCTGGCTGCACCACACGGTGGCCGCGCCGCCCGTCGGCGATCGCCGCCGCCACCGCTGGGAGCAGCCGCACGTCCCCAACCTCACCGGCACCAATGAGGCATGGCGTCCGCCTGGCTCGCTGAGCGCCGGCGCGCGCCGGCCCAAGGCGACCGGCGACTACGAGCCGTGGACGCCGGGCGACGACTCCAAGCGGCCCAACTGATGAACCACAGCCCGCTGGAAACGCTGCTCGGCGCGGTGGTGGTGGTGATCGCGGTCGGCTTCCTTATCTTCGCCTTCTCGGTCACCGACAGTCGCGCCGTCGCCGGTTACGAACTCGCCGCCCGGTTCGAGCGCGTGGATGGCCTCGAGCTCGGCGCCGACGTGCGCATGGGCGGGATCAAGATCGGCACCGTGCGGAGCCAAAGCCTCGACCCGCAGACCTACGTCGCCATCGTGCGGTTCTCGGTCAACAACGCCATCAAGGTGCCGGCCGATTCGTCCGCCTCCATCGAGTCCGAAGGGCTTCTCGGCGGGCGCTATCTCAACGTGGTGCCGGGCGGCGACGACCGCATGCTCAAGCCCGGCGAGGAGATCCGCTTCACCCAGGCCTCGGTGAGCCTCGAGCAGCTGTTCGGCAAGTTCCTCGGCGGCGGCATCACCATGCCCCCGGCTCCCGTCGCTCAACCTAAGTAGCGGTATGCGCGCGCACGTGTTCGGCGCCGTCTGGGCGCCGTTGCTTCTATTAGCGGCGCCGGCCGCCGCGCAGGTGGCGGAGCAAAAGGTCGCGGTCCTGCAGGGCCTCGACAAGGTGACGGCGCGCATCTCGACGTTGCGGGCGCCCATCGACCAGTCGGTGCGGTTCGGCACGCTGCTCATCACGGCGCGCACCTGCAGCAAGCGCCCGCCCGAGGAGCCGCCCGAGACCTCCGTGTTCCTCGAGATCTACGACCTGCGCCAGGGCGCCGGCCCCGTGCTGGCCTACTCGGGCTGGATGTTCGCCTCGAGCCCGGCGCTCGCAGCCATGGAGCACGCGGTCTACGACATCTCGGTCATCGACTGCGTCGCCGCGGCGCGCTGACGCCTTGAGCGGTCAGCGCCGCACTCTCCAGCAGCGCCTGTTCGCCGTCGCCGCCTTGGCGATGGCGCTGCTGCCGTTGGCGTTCGGAGCGTGGCGCATGCAGCGCGCGGACGACACGCGCCTGTTCTGGATGGCGCTCGCCGCGACCGCCGTCGCGTTGCTGTTCGACCGCGGCGCAACGACGGAAGCCGCCACGGCCCAGGCGGCACGGCATGCGGCGTTCGTGCTAGCGGCCGCGACTTTGGCCGCGGTCGGCGCGGCCTCCGTGCTCGGCGCCACGGCAACGCCCGGCATCTGGGCGGTCGCGCTCGCGTTCGGATGTTGCTTCGCCGCCCGCGTGCTCCTGCACGCGCGCTCGCGGCCAGCCGGAACGCAGCCTCCCTAGGCCTCGTCGTCGATCTCGGCGGTGCGCGCCAGCATCAGTACCTCGTCGGGCGACGCACCGGCCGAAAGGCGGTGGAAGTCTGCTTCCTTGGCGACGGCGTTCTTGAGGCGTTTCAGGTATTCGGCGCGGCGGATCTCCACCGCGCCGAACTTTCGCAGGTGGCTGGTGACGAACTGGGTGTCGAGCAGCGTGAAGCCGCCGGCGCGCAGCCGCGCTACGAGGTAGACGAGGGCGATCTTCGAGGCGTCGCGGTGCAGCGAGAACATGCTCTCGCCGAAGAACGCCGCGCCCAGCGACACGCCGTAAAGCCCGCCCACCAGCTCGTCGTTCTCCCAGCATTCGACCGAGTGCGCGTGGCCGATCGAGTGCAGGCCGGTGAACATCTGGATGATCGAATCGTTGATCCAGGTCGTCCAGCGGCCGGGGCGCGGGCTGGCGCAGCCCTCGACCACCGCCTGGAACGAGGTGTCGGTGCGCACATCGTAGGGCGCGTCGCGGATGGTGCGGGCGAGGCGGCGCGGCACGCGGAAGCTCTCCATGGGCAGCACGCCGCGCTTGTGCGGGTCGAACCAGGAGATGTGCGGGTCATGCCGGCTCTCGGACATCGGGAAGATGCCCTGGGCATAGGCGCGCAACAGCATGTCGAGGGTGATGCGGGTCATCTGCCGACCCGTGGATAGATGGGGTGCGCCTGCCTTAGCGCCACGTCGGCATGGAACGCTCGAGCCAGTGGACGTCGTACTGTCCGTTCACGAAGTCGCTGTTGGCCACGAGCTTGCGGTGCAGGTCGATGGTCGTATCGATCCCGCCGATGACGATCTCCTCCAGGGAGCGCCGAAGCCGCATCAAGCATTCGTTGCGAGTAGGCCCATGCACGACCAGCTTGGCAATCAGGCTATCGTAGTAGGGCGGCACGCTGTATCCCGCGTATAGCGCCGAGTCCACGCGCACCCCCAATCCGCCCGGGGGATGGTAGTCCGTGACCCGTCCGGGAGACGCCCGGAAGGTCTTCGGGTCCTCGGCGTTGATGCGGCAATCGATGGCGTGGCCGGTGAAGGTCACGTCCTTCTGGTCGTAGCCGAGCGGCGCACCCGCCGCGATCTTGATCTGCTCGCGCACGATGTCGATGCCCGTCACCGCCTCGGTGATCGGGTGCTCGACCTGCACGCGGGTATTCATCTCGATAAAGTAGAACTTGCCGTCCTCGTAGAGGAACTCCACCGTCCCGGCACCGAGGTAGCCGAGCTTGGTCAGTCCCTTGACGACGATGTCGCCGATCCGGTCGCGGTCGCCGGCGTTGAGCGCAGGGGAGGGCGACTCCTCCAGGATCTTCTGATGGCGGCGCTGCAGCGAGCACTCGCGCTCGCCGAGGTGGATGACGTGACCCTGGGAGTCGCCCAGCACCTGAACCTCGATGTGGCGTGGCCGGCCGAGGTACTTCTCGATGTAGACCTGATCGTTGCCGAACGCCTTGGCGGCTTCCGAGCGCGCCATCGACAGCGCCTCGACCAACTTGTCGTCGGAGTGGGCGACCTTCATGCCTCTGCCGCCGCCCCCGGCGGTCGCCTTGATGAGCACCGGGTAGCCGAGCTGCTTGGCGACCCTGCGCGCCTCCATCTCGTTGGCGACCGGGCCGTCCGAGCCAGGCACCACCGGAATGCCGAGCCGGATGGCGGCTTCCTTGGCGGCGATCTTGTCGCCCATCAGGCGGATGTGCTCCGGCGTCGGACCGATGAAGGTGATGCCGTGCTCGCGCACAATCTCGGCGAAGCGCGCGTTCTCCGACAGGAAGCCATAGCCGGGATGGATGGCGTCGGTGTTGGTGATCTCGGCGGCAGACAGGATCGCCGGGATGTTCAGGTAGCTTTCCATCGCCGGAGGCGGGCCGATGCACACCGCTTCGTCGGCGAGGCGCACGTGCATGGCGTCGGCGTCGGCGGTGGAATGCACCGCCACGGTGTGGATGCCGAGCTCGCGGCAGGCGCGATGGATGCGCAGCGCCACCTCGCCGCGATTCGCAATGAGGACTTTCTCGAACACGGGCGCGCGCTTCCCTTCGCGTCCGCTACTCGATGATCATCAAGAGTTGGCCGTACTCGACCGGCGTGCTGTCCTTGATCAGGATCCGCTTGACGGTGCCGGGGCGGGGCGCCGGGATCGGATTCATGGTCTTCATCGCCTCGACGATCAGCACGGTCTGGCCCTGCCGCACCGTCGCGCCTTCGGTGACGAACGGCTTGGCGCCGGGCTCGGGAGCGACGTAGACCGTGCCGACCATGGGCGAGGTCACCGCGCCGGGATGGTCCTTGCCGAACGAGTCCTTCGCGGTCGCCGCGGTTTCGCTGGCGGCCGGCGCCGCCGGTGGTGCGGCCGCGTAGGCCGCGTTCGCCTGCGGCATGGCGACTACCGAGGGAGCCAGCGAGCGCACCACGCGCACGCGGCGATCGCCCTCGCTCCACTCGATCTCGGTGAGATTGTTCTCCGTCAGCAGTCCGGCAAGTGCGCGGATGAGGTCGCGATCCACCTTGTCGGCCATGTCAGCTCCGCTTCTTCTTGGTGTCCTTGGCGCCGCCGCGCGTTGCACGCGCCGGCCTCGCCGCAGCCGTGCGCGCGCCACGGCGCTCCTTGCGCTTGCCCCGGCGCGACAGCACGTGCGCCATGGCGTCGATCGCCAAAACATAGCCCTCGCTGCCGAAGCCGCAGATCACGCCCTCGGCGAGGCGGCTCATGTGCGAGTGGTGACGGAAGTGCTCGCGCCGGAAAATGTTCGAAAGATGCACTTCAACGACCGGCAGCCCAACTGCGGCGATCGCGTCGGCGATCGCCAGCGACGTATGGGTGAACGCGCCGGCATTCAGGATGATGCCAGCCGACGAGCCCTTGGCTGCCTGGATCCACTCGATCAATTCGTGCTCGGCGTTGGACTGTCGGAAGTCGACGTCGAGGCCACGCTCGGCGGCGCGGCCCTCCGTCTTGGCGCGAATGTCGGCGAGGGTCTCGGTGCCGTAGACGTCCGGCTCTCGAGTTCCCAGCATATTGAGGTTGGGGCCGTTGAGAACGAGGACGGGAAGGTCCATGCGCGCGGCCAATGATCGTCAGGTCGAAGCCCGTCACGCGGGGCCTTGGGCTGGTTTATAGCATGAGTTCCCCTCGGCGCAACGCGACCGCCTGCCGCGCCGGCGCGCCACGGGAGAGCCCCGGCGCAGGGTATGCGCACGGGGCTCTCGGAGGCATCGCCTCGCTCGCCTATGGCGAGTGGTTGTCAAGGCACAGCCGTCGGATCCGGCACGGCCGAGCCTCTACGGTTGAGTAAGAGAGTGAGTTTGCGGCGCGGCTGTTAGCCGCGGCCGCTGCCCCGCAGGAGCGGGGACCGATGGAACGGTGGCGTCATGCTGCCCGCACCCTCCTGCTGATTGCACTGGCGCGCGTGGCGTTGCTCTTTGCCACGAGCGCTCTCAATGTTCCGACCGGGCGCGTCACGTGTCAGTAACCCTGCGCGGCGTCGCCCGGAGCCGAATGGAACTCGCTCGCCGTCACAGCCTAAGGGCATTCATGAAGCTGACTTCGTACGAAACGCCGCGCGTCGACAGCAGCCCCGGAGGCAAAGGCACATTGTGCGCGTGTGCATCGGTGCCGCCGTGGCGTCGCACAATGTTGATCGCCTTGCGCTCCATGACGTCGTCGTGCGCTTCGGCGAACAGCGCCCGGCCGCCGTGGCGCAACTGTTCGCCCACACGCTGCAGGTGGATACGGTGCACCAAGCCGGTCAGGACACCGCCGAGCAACAGCCCTGCCGCTCCACCGGCAATGACCGCCCAAAGCACGGTGGCGAAATCGCCGCTCACCGCCGCGGCCACTGCGGCTGCGCCAACGGCCGCGACGTAAACGACGCCGCCGGCGAGGGCGGCCTCGCCTTCGACCCGCGAGTCGCCCGCGCTGTAGGCGGCGCGTGGTAACGCCGGATGGTCATCGATCTCGGTCACCCGATCGTAGCGACGGCCGGTGGCTCGAACGACCTCGGCCTCTCTGCCGATCGTGCTGAGCGCGGATCGGTCAAAGCCCGACAGCAACAACTCGTCGGCAGCGTCGCGCAGGGACCTTGTCGTTCGGAAAAACGCCGACGACTTCACGAATAGCGTTCGCTTCCATGTCGACCTCCTCCTCTGGCCTGCAGGGGACCGCCGCTCGCGGCGGTCCCAAGCGGAATCTAGGCTGAATGGCCGCGGTTTCCATGGCTGGGCTAACCGGGGCGCAACCAGCCGGCCTCCCATCAGCGGTAGGTCCTGACGCCACCTGACCCCCACCGGTTGCTGTCGGCGCTGGATCGGGGATTTCCGCTCACTTGCGTTCCCCGCGTGCCGGTCGGCGACCTCATGACGCGCGCGGTGCTCATCTGCACGCCGGACGACACCGTCACCCAGGTCATGAAGACCATGACAGTCAACCGCGCCCGTCACCTGCCGGTCGTGCACCGCGACAAGCTGGTCGGCATCGTTTCGATCGGCGACATCGTCAAGCACCGCCTGGAGAAGTTGGCGCTCGAAGCCGACGCGCTGCGCGACGCCTACATCGCCATGCACTAGGCGAGTCGTTACGTCCCGAGTCGACGGAGGAGCCTCCGTGCGCTTGCGGAGCGGCTGCTGCGTCCCCTGGACAGGGGCGCGCAGCCTCAGTTGATTGCGGTCCGGCGCGACCCCATACTCCGGGCCAACCCACGTAGAATCGGACCCATGCGACTGACCATCAACGGCGAGGCCAGGGAATTCCCGGCGCCCCTCAATGTAGATTCCCTGCTGGCGAAGCTCGGCTTCGACGCCCGCCGCGTCGCCCTCGAGCGCAACCTCGAGATCGTGCCGCGCTCGGCCTACGGTGCCACCGAGCTCACGGATGGCGACAATTTAGAGATCGTCCATTTCATCGGAGGTGGTGCCGGGCCGGAGGCCCGCCTTCAGGCCAAGAACGAGCCTGCGGCGGCCCTCGAAGCCGATGGCGACCCCTTGGTGGTCGCCGGGCGCAGCTTCACCTCGCGGCTGATCGTAGGCACCGGCAAGTACAAGGACTTCGAGCAGACCCGCGCCGCCGTCGAGGCTTCCGGCGCCGATGTCGTCACCGTCGCCGTGCGCCGGGTCAACATCGCCGATCCCGGCCAGCCGATGCTCGCCGATTATCTCGACCCGCGCCGCTACACGTACCTGCCCAACACCGCCGGCTGCTACACCGCCGACGAGGCGGTGCGCACGCTGCGGCTTGCGCGCGAGGCGGGCGGCTGGTCGCTGGTGAAGCTGGAAGTGCTGGGCGACAAGAAGACGCTCTATCCCGACATGATCGGGACGCTGAAAGCCGCCGAGGCGCTCATCAAGGACGGCTTCGACGTGATGGTGTACTGCACCGACGATCCCTTGCTCGCGAAGAAGCTCGAGGACATCGGCTGCGCCGCCATTATGCCGCTCGCGGCGCCGATCGGCTCGGGCCTCGGCATCCAGAACCCGGTCAACATCCGCATCATCGTCGAGCAGGCCAACGTGCCGGTCATCGTCGACGCCGGCGTCGGCACCGCGTCGGATGCCGCTATCGCCATGGAGCTCGGCTGCGACGGCGTGCTGATGAACACCGCCATCGCCGAGGCGCGCGATCCGATTCGCATGGCGACCGCGATGAAGCTCGCGGTCGAGGCGGGCCGCCAGGCATACCTAGCCGGGCGCATGCAGAAGCGCCGCTACGCCGACCCGTCGTCGCCGCTGGCGGGACTCATCTAGGCGCGCGCGTGGCCAGAGGGGGGAGGGCATGCGCGGCGCTCGCCGCCGCCGCCGCGATGGCGCTGGCCGCGAGCTCATCCGCCGTCGCGCAGCAGTCGCCGTCGCCGTCGGTCGTCAACCCTTGGGCGGACACGTTCCTCAGCCGCCGCGTTGCCGACGGCGCCGCGCCCGGCGTGGTCGTCGCCATCCTGCTCGACGGCACCATCGTCACGCTGCGGGGCTACGGCTTCGCCGATCCCGAGCGCCGCGTGCCGATGGACCCCGCCGCGACGCTGATCCGGCTCGGCGGCGTGACGCATATCGCCACTGCCGCCACCGCGCTGGCGGCGGCCGAGAGCAGCATCGTGCGGCTGCAACAGGACGTGCATCCCTTATGGGAGCGCGCCAAGCTCACGGTGCAGGGTCCCTCGACGGTGACACTGCAGGATCTCCTCACCCACAGCGCCGGCTTCGGCGACCGTATCCTCGGTCAGTTCACGCCGGGGAAAACCGAATTGCAGCCGTTGGTGCCGTACCTCAACGCCGCAATGCCGCCGCTGTCGCTGCGGCCGGGAACGGCGGTGATGCCGTCGGCGCACGCGCTGTCTCTCGCCGGCGTGACCCTGGAGGCCGCCAGCGGTCAGAGCCTGCAGGAGCTCTCCCGCCGGCTGGTGTTCGGTCCGCTCGCCATGGACAACACCACCTTTGAGCCGCGCGTGCCGCCCGGCGTGCTGTCGCGCATGGCCGTCGGCCACCGCTGGGCGCGCGACGGGCTCGAGGCGGTGCCGTACGACTACGCGCAGACCTATCCGGCGGTCGGCCTGGTCACGACCGCCGGAGACATGGCGCGCCTGCTGCAGGCGATCCATCGCGGCGGCAGCTCGGACATCGGCGCGCGCGTGTGGAGCGAGGACCTGAACCGCACACTGACCAGCCGTCGCGCGACGCACGATGCCAGCATGGCTGGCCGCTCGCTCGCGCTGGTCGAGACCCAGGTGGCGGGCCGCGCGGTGTGGAAGCTCGACGGCCTTGCCAATGGCTTCTCGGCCAGCCTCACCATCGCTCCGGACCTGGGCCTTGCCGTGTTCATCGCCGCCAACGCCGGCACCTTCCGCGGGTTTAGCGACCTCAGCCCGGCGGGCGAACTGGTGCGAGGCTTCAGCCTGGACATGATCCAGGCGCTGTTCCCGGCGCCGCCGCCGCCGGTGCAAGCGCGCAACATCGCGCCCGACGACCGCGCCGATTTCGGCGGTGTCTACCACACCGCCACCATCGACCGCGACACGCCGCTCAAGTTCCTGCGCCTCCTGTCGTCGGTGCGCGTCGAGGACCAGAGCGACGTGCGCATCAACGTTGACGGAGAGCCGTTCCAGAAGGTCGGCCTCGACCTGTTCCAGAACGGCCCCAACTTCGTGAAGTTTCTGCGCGATGAGGACGGCCGCGTCACGCACCTGCTGCGGCCGAACGAGGTGTTCGAGCGCACGCCGCTGTTCGAGCACGACGGAGTGCAGCGCGCATTCATGTACTTCGTGCTGGCGGCGTTCGGAATCGGTGCTTTCGTCTCGCTGCTCGGGCTGGTGCTGCGCTGGCGGGGCGCGCGCGCCAATGCGCTCGGCCTGCTGTCGGCCGGTGGAGGCCTGGCGCTGATCGCGTGGTTTGCGTGGCAGGCGGCCAACTTCAGCGTCGGCGTCGCCTACGCGCACGGCGTCGAAGGCCTGCCGTTCCCGTTGTGGGCGTGGTTCTCGCCGCTGATCCTGGCGCCGCTGGTGTTCCTCTACGCGCTGTTCGGCGTCGGCATCCGGAACTTCAACCGCTACACCCTGATCGGCATCGCCTTGGGGTGGGCGGCGTTCTACCCGGTACTGCGCACCTGGAACTTTGTGTAGCGGGTTACCAGAGCCAGGTTTCCGGCTCCGCGAGCGCGTCCCGCTTCGACAGGCGGTTCATGCCGGTGATGGCGCGCACACCGACCCACACCCACACCGCCGGCAGGATCAGGAAGCCGATCAGCACCGGCACGGTGACGGCGCCGATGCAGGCGAACAGGATGCCGATCCAGAAGGTGCTCACCTGATAGGTGTAGTGCGACTCCAGCCACGTGCCCTGCGCGCCGCCGCGGTTGATGTAAGCGAGCACGACCCCGACGATGCCGGCGAGGAAGCCGGTGAACAAGCCGACGAGGTGCAGCACGTACACCACCATCGGCATGGTGGTGTCGGACAAACCGCTACCGGACTCGTACAGGGTGGTGGTGGGCTCGGGCTGCGGTGTGGTCTCGCTCACGGGATTGCCTCCACGGACGCAGACGTCCTCACTGCATGTAGGGACACGCGGGCCCCCCCTACAAGCCGATACCTAGAGTCCCAGCTGGAAGAGGGCGCGGATGTCCTTTTCGCTGGTGTTGCCGACGGCGCGGCCGACCTCGGCCCCGCCCCTGAACACCAGGAGCGTGGATTGGGTGCGCACCTTGTGATCGAGCAGGAAGCGCCGCTCGCTGTCGAAGTCGATGACGTAGCCGACGGCCGTCTCGAATCCGGGCTCCTTGATGAGGCGCGTGATGATGGGCCCCTGGACGGCACAGTCGCCGCACCAGTCGGCGTGCACGGCCACCAGCACGGTACGGCCGCTGCCCACGTCCTGCACGAAGGTGGCCGGCTCGTAGTCGTACCAGCGGCCGCCGTCGGCGCCGACCTGGCGTGGCGCGGCGGTGACGCTGACCGCCCGGTGGCCGGGCAGCGCGACGTCGCCGCCGCCCGGCGGGCTGAAGAAGACGTAGCCCAGCGCCAACAGCGCGCCGAACCAGATCGCCATGAGAATGCGGGTGCTCGTCATGCGCCTTACGTGGGCAGCAGCTTGCCGCCGCGCAAATGATACACCCGTTGCAGTCTCGCCAAGAGCGCGGGGTCATGCGTGACGATCACGAGCGTGGCACCGGTCGCCTGCGCCTGGCCCAACAGCAGGTCGATGACGATACGGCCGTTGTCGGCATCGAGGCTCGCGGTCGGCTCGTCGGCGGCGATGAGGCCCGGCCGGTTGAGTAGGGCGCGGGCGATGCCGACGCGTTGCTGCTCGCCGCGCGACAGCAGCGCCACTGATGTGCGGGACGACGGCGCCCTCACCAGCTCGAGCAGCTCGTGGGCGCGCCGCCGCATGGCCGGTCCGATGAACAATCCGTCGAACGTGCGCGGCAGCAGCACGTTCATCAGCGGCGACATGCCGGGGATGAGGTGGAAGTCCTGGAAGACGAAGCCGACGTTGTCGCGCCGCCAGCCATCGCGGGCGCGCTCGGACAGCCGCGTGATGTCGGTGTCGCCCCAGCGGATGGAGCCGCGGTCGGGCTTCTCGATGCCGGTCAGGGCGTACAGGAGCGACGTCTTGCCGGAGCCCGACGGTCCCGTGATGCCGACGACGGCGCCCGGCTCGATCTCCATGCGGTCGATGTCGAGAACCGTGAAACGCTCGCCGATCGCCGACGCATAGGTCAGCCCGAGGCCCTCGACGCGCAGGGCGCCGATGCGCGAGGCGGATGAGCGGTCGTCCTGTAAAGCTGCTGAACTGTCCACGGGTCGAGGGGTATCACGCCGCGTCCGGCGAGGCGAGACGCCGCGCCGCCGTGGCTTATTGGTCCCGGGCGTTCTCCGCCGAGCGCTTGATGTCCTGTGCCCGCAGGTATGCGGGTGAGCCGGCATCGAGGCGGCGGATCGCCTGCTCGGCGAAGCGCAGCGCTTCGCGCGGGCTGCCCATCAGCATGTACTGCTCGGCGCTGGCGAGCGAAGCCTGGCCCACGTCGCCGCTCCTGCCGTAGGCCTGGGCGAGCAGCCGCCAGCCCTCGGTGTAGGTGCGTTCCTGGTTGAGCACGGTGCGCAGCATCTCGATAGCGGTCTGCGTGCGGCCCGGGTCGTCGATGGCGAGCAGGGCGCTGGCGTAGCCGGCACGGATCAGCGGCTGGTTGGGCGCCAGCAGCACGGCGCGGCCGTACTCAGCCGTGGCGTCCGCGACACGGCCATGCTCGAGCAGGAGCTGGCCGCGCAGCTCAAGGGCAAACGCGTCCTTCTCGTTCGCCGCGATCACCGGGTTGATCTCGGCGAGAGCTTCCTCGATGCGTCCCAGGCGGTGATAGGCGATGCTGCGCGCGTAGCGCGCGGCGATGCTCGTGTCGGTGAGCGGATACTTGCGCAGGACGGCGCCGAGCGGCTGGGTGAAGCCGAGGATCTTCGCATGCACGCGCGGGAATCCCTCGGTGATTTCCGCCGGCAGCGGCTTCTCACCGGTTACGGCGGCGGCGCGCTCGCGCAGCGCGCTGACGCGGTCGGGAAACAACGGGTGCGAGCGCACGTACGGGTCCTGGCGCGCTTCCAGTAGGCCCTCCTGCTGCGCCATCAGCTCCATGAACGTGACGAGACCCTTCGGCGAGTAGCCTGCCTTGATCAGCAGCGAGATCGCCGCCTGGTCGGCGGAAGATTCTTGCGTGCGCGTGTAGCGCAGCAGGTTGCGCCCCGTCATCTCGCGTCCGCCCATGATGACCGCGGCGCCAGCGTCGCCGCCGGCGCCGACCATCGCCGCGGCGCCAAGCAGGAACGTCAGCACCGACTGCGCGGTGGCGGCGCGCAGGGCGTCCTGGGTGCGCGCCAGGTGTCCGCCGGAGATGTGTCCTGTTTCGTGGGCGATTACGCCGGCGAGCTCCAGCGGATCGCGCGCGGCCAGGATCAGTCCGGTGTTGAGGAACACGCGCTGGCCGCCGGCCACGAATGCGTTGAGGCGCGTGTCGTCCACCAGGTGGATCTCGACGTGGGCGGGGTCGAGCCCCGCGGCGGCGAAAATTGGCGCCGCCAGGGTGCGGCTGATATGTTCGATTTCGGCGTCGCGGATCAGCGCCGGCTCGGCGCCCGACGCGGGGCGCGGCAGCGACGGCGCCAGCGACAGCAGGACGGCTGCGGACAGGACAGTGCGGAGTCGGTGCGGGAGTCGATGCAGCAAGACTGCGTCTCCGAGTCAGGCGTGGGCTTGTGTACTCTGCGGCCGGCACCACCCCCATGTCGTTCGCGCCCTAAGGCGATAGCACAGTTGGGGCCATAACATGAGCCGGCGCACGCGGCAAGGAATCAGGCCAAGCCCCGGTTCGGCGGAATCGAGCTAATTCGTGGGGGCGCGCGCCGATCGCGTGGTTCCGTTCTACGCCATGGAGGTGTTGAAGGCCGCCAACCGGCGCCAGACCGAGGGCCACGACGTCCTCCACCTCGAGCTTGGCGAGCCGGGCGGCGGGCCACCGCCGCGCGCGGTTGCGGCCGCCGCCGCCGCGTTGGAGCGGGGCGAGCGCCTCGGCTACACCGAGGCGCTCGGCACGCACGCCTTGCGCGAGCGCGTCGCCCGCCACTACCGCGAGACGTACGGCGTCGCCGTGGGGCCCGAACGCATCGCCGTCACCACCGGTTCCTCGGCCGGCTTCCTGCTCGGCTTCCTGGCGGCGTTCGCCGACGGCGCACGCATCGGCGTGGCCGAGCCGGGCTACCCGGCGTACCGCAACATCATCGCCTCGCTAGGTCTGACGCCGGTCGGCATCGCCACCGAGTTCGACCGGCGCTTCCAGCTGACGCCGGAGATGCTCGATGCCGCGCTGCCGCTCGACGGCCTCGTCATCGCCAGTCCCGCCAATCCGACCGGAACGATGCTGAGCGGGGGCGAGATCGCGGCGATCGCGCGCTGGAGCGCGGCGCATGGCGTGCGCCTCGTCTCCGACGAGGTCTACCACGGTATCACCTTCGGGACGCCCGCGGTCACCGCGCTCGCGTCGTCGCCGCAGGCGATCGTTGTCAACAGCTTCTCCAAGTACTACGCCATGACGGGATGGCGGGTGGGGTGGATGGTGGTGCCGCCCGACCTAATCGGGGCGGTCGACCGGCTGTCGCAAAACCTCTACATCTCGGCGCCGACTCTGTCGCAGATCGCCGCGATTGCGGCGTTTGACGACCGTGCCTTCCTCGATGCGAAGGTCGCCCGCTATGCGCGCACTCGCGGGTTGTTGTTGGAGAGCCTGCCGCGCGCCGGCTTCGATCGCCTCGCGCCGGCCGACGGCGCGTTCTACATATTCGCCGACGTCGGCAAGCTCACGGACGACAGCTCGGCCTTCTGCGAGCGCATGCTGCGCGAGACGGGAGTGGCGACGACGCCCGGCATCGACTTCGATCCGAACCGCGGCAAGCGCTTCCTGCGCTTTGCCATCGCCGGGCCCGGCGAGCAGATGCTCGCCGCCGCCGAGCGACTCGTCGCTTGGAGGAGGTAGCTTCGCTTTACTCCGCCAGCTTCTTGCGCCGCTCGTCGAACTCCTCGGCGCTGATCTCGCCCTTGGCGTAGCGCTGGCGGAGGATGTTCATGGCGCCCTGGGTGCCATATGGCACGTCGATCCACGGCATGCGGCGGCGGCGCACCACGACCCAGGCGATGGCGGCAAGGACCAGGATCCAGAACAGCGGCCCCAAGCCGAATCCGCCATGCCCGTGCCAGCCCCAATCGTGCATGGGCTGGGCCAAGGCGGGCAGGGCGACAAGGGTGCCTAGGATCGCGGTAGTGGCGGCGGCAACGGCGGGAACGGCGCGCACCGAGACCTCCGGTAGGATGCTGTGATGCATGTATGGACGGCCACCCGCCTCTGCAATGCCCGCCCGGGGCGGTCAGCCAAACTCCTTGTAGTCGATGCTGATGCGGTCCGACGCGCGCGGGCGAAACTCGCCGTCGGCGAAGGCGACGTGGTCGGGATGCGCGCGGTAGGAGTCGATCACCCGTTCGCTGGCGAAGCGGATGATCCAGCAGTAGCGGTACTTGGCGCCGTCGGTGACGGCCCGGCCTGCGAACACGCGCCGCACGCCCGGCACGTTCGCCAGCACGCGGGTGCCGCGCGCCGCCATGCGCCGCACCTCCGCCTCTTCGGCCGAGGCATTGAACAGGATCGTGTGCTCGACCGGGACCCATGCGCGGCAGGCGGCCGCCGCCGGCGCGTGACCGGCGCTGCCGCTGCGGCGCAGGCAGGCCGACACCGTTGCGGCAATCGACTGGCGCAACTGCCGGAGCGTGTCCTCGTAGCTGCCTTCGCGACCCGGGCGCAGGAACTCTGCTGCTCTGCGCGGCAACAGGCCGTCGTGGTGAATCGCGGGGACGCCGTTGTTGCACAGGCGAGCGCATTCGTCGCTGCTCGGCTCGTCGCCCACCGCGCGGATCGCTCGCTCCACGTATGCGCCGCACGCTTCGGCCGTCGTCGCGACGGAGGCCGCGTCCGCGGTCGCCGTCAGGCAGTTGGCCCCCAGGCGCAAGGCCGCGGCGGCTGCCTCGGCCGACGAGACGACCGCGCGCACCGCCGCCGGGGAGCGAATGCGCGTGGCGCACGCCTCCACCGCCGGGAGCAGGTGGGCCAGGTGCGCACCTTCGTAAACGGTGAACATGACGGGTGCGTTCTCGGCATCGGCTGCCACGGCGATCGCCTCGGCGAGATCGAGACTCGTGGCGTCGAACGAGCACAGCACGTAGGTGTGCCGGACGGCGTGGGCGAGAAGGTCGCTGGCGTCGACGATTGCCACGTCGCTCTCCCTATCGTTGTTATGCGCGATTGGGCGCGATGTCGCTCAATGCCGCGGCGACGTCGCCACGGTGCTTGCGTAGCCACCGGCACAAGCGCGTGCGCCAGCGGGCGAAGCGTAGCAGCTCCAGCGGCGCGCCCTCGAGCAGGTACTGACGGTATCCGTACGTGCTGCGCAGGAGCTGAACGTAATAGAGGTCGGCGGCGTTGGCGAGGTCGCGGTGCGTCAGCGACACGTAGTTCAGGAACGTGCTGACGTAGCGGCGCACGCCGTCGAGGTCGATGCGGGCGTCGGCCGATGCGGGATCGGCGTAACTGTAAGAGCGCAGCACCTCCCACACGTAGGGCTGGCGCGATGCGCTGCTCCAATCCACCACCGCGGCGATCTGCTCGCCGTTCAGCACCACCTGGCGCACCGAGTAGTCGCCGTGGGTCGCGCCGCGCGTGAAGGTGCGCGGACCGAGCTTGATGCTTGCGATGTCGGCGCGTGCGGAGCGCTTGAAGGCGAGGTCGTCCGCCATCTCCCTGCGCCATGCCGAGGTCAGCTTGCGGTTGCGCGAGGAGGCGATGATCAGCGCGTCGTACTCGAGCTCCTTGCGGCGCGCGTCGAACGCGAACCACTTGGCCGGGAATCCCTCCGGCAGGCCGCGCACGCCGGCGAGCGCGGTGCAGATGCGCCCCAACATCTCGGCCGACGCCGTCAACAGCCACGGTGGGGCGCGATTCTGCTTCACCGTGACCCCGTCCACGAACGTCTGCAGGTGGACGGGCTGTCCGTGGGCGTCGGAGACGAAGCTGCCATCGTTGGCGGTGACGAAGATCGCCGTTGGCACGCCCATGCTGCGCAGGTGCGCCACCAGGCCGGGTTCGCGCCGGACCATTCCGCGCCTCTCTCCGTCGGTTGCGCCGCCGTTGTGCTAGCGGCCGAAGCTCCACCAACCCTTGCGACGCGGCTTGGAATCGTCCACCGGCGATGCCGCCGACGGTGCGCCGTCCACCGGCGGCGGTGAAGTTGGCGCCGATTCGCGAACCGCATCCGGTGCCGGAGTGTGGCTCGTCGCCGGCGATTCGTGTCGATGGGTCACGGGCACGCTGGTCGCCGGCTCGGCCGCCCGCGGCGCGTCGAACGATGAAGGGGCGGCGGGCTCCGACGCGATCGGTTCCATCGGCGCGCGGTTGTCGCCCGGTCCTCCCGGCTGCGGTCCGC
>VGER01000018.1 GCA_016869235.1 Alphaproteobacteria bacterium
CCGCGCCGTCGTGCACTCCAAGGTGCGGCGCACCGGCATCGACGCCGACCTCGCCATCCGCCACTGGGCGCGGCTGACCCGCGCCATGCGGCTGATCGAGCGTCGCGTCGCCGGAACGGTCGTGCGCTACGAGAACCTGTGTGCGGATCCGCGGGCGACGTTGGCCACCGTGCTGGCGCCGCTCGGCGTCGCGGTGCGTCTCGACGATCCGCCGCCGTCTGCCGCGGCACAGCATTTCCTCGGCGGCAGCCCCGGCTTCGCGGTGGCGAGCGTGACGCGGCTGACGGCCGACGAATCCTGGCGCCGCGACGCGTCGCCGGCGCTGCTGGCGCGCTTCGAGACTTTGGCCGGCGCCCTCAATCGTGAGATCGGCTACCGGGATCGTTGACGCGCGCGCCGCTCGTCGGCATGGTCCGCGCGAGCTTCCCGCCCAGCGAAGGAACCGCCATGACGACGACCTGGTTCGACGAGACGCTGTACCCGTTCTACCGCCAAGGCATCCGAGTCGACGGCGTCCTCTACAAGGGCCAGACCAAGTTCCAGTCGGTCGAGGTCATCCGGAATGAGCGCCTGGGGCGCGTGCTGTGCCTCGACGGCGTCGTGCAGACGACCGAGGGCGACGAGTTCTACTACCACGAGAGCATGACGCACCCGGCGATGTTTGCCCACGGCCGCGCCGAGAGCGTGCTGATCATCGGCGGCGCCGACGGCGGCATCCTGCGCGAGGTGCTCAAGCACCCGGTGAAGGAAGTCGTCATCGTCGACATCGACGCCGAGCTCATCGACATATGCAAGGAGCACCTGCCGCTCCATCACGCCGGCGCTTACGACGATCCGCGCACCGTCAATCTGCCGGGCGACGGTGCCGCTTACGTCGCCGAGACCGACAAGCGCTTCGACGTGATCCTGGTCGACTCCACTGATCCGCAGGGTCCCGGCATCGTCCTGTTCCAGGCGCTGTTCTTCCGCAACTGCCGCCGCGTCATGAAGAAGGGCGGCCTGATGGTCACCCAGAACGGCGTGTCGTTCTATCAGCAGGACGAGCTACGCGACGCCCACCACCACCGCCTGCAGGTGTTCAAGAACGCCGGCGCCTATATCTCGCCGGTGCCGTGCTACGTCGGCGGTCACATGGCGTTCGGCTGGGCGAGCGACTCGCTCATGCTGCCACGCGTTACCCAGGCGACGATCGCGCGGCGCCTGCGCCAATCCTACATCACGACGCGCCATTACAACCCGGAAATGCACGCGGCCTTCTTCGCCATCCCCAACAACCTGAAGCCGCTCCTGGCCGAGGGCAGCGAGCGCACCGGCCTCGCCGGCATGGTCGCCTCCATCGCCAAGCGTCTCGGCCGCGCCAGGAAGCGGGCCGCGCGCGCGGTACCCAGGAAGGCGGCCGCCAAGAAACCAGTTGCCGGCCGGACTGCCCCCAAGGCGGCAGTGAAGCGCGCTGCCTCAAAGGGACCAGCCAGGGGACGGGCCGGCGCGAAGGCGGGTGCCAGGGGCGCCAAAAGGGGCACCAAAGCCAAGAGATCCGCCCGCTCGCGCTCCTAGGCGCGGTTCTTGATCGGGGGGTCCCCACCCCCCACATTGTGGTCTGTGACGCCGCACGCCCCAAAGGTGGGACCGGCGGATCGGCTGCGGAAGATGCCGACTGCGGGTCTTCCCTGGCCACTCGCTCACGACGAGGAGACCGACATGACCCTGTTCGAAAGCCCCTTCCTGCTCGGGTTCGAGCAGTTCGAGCGAACCTTGAACCGCATAGCCAAGTCGGCGGGGGACGGATATCCCCCATACAACATCGAGCGAGTCGGTGACGACGGCATCCGCATCACCGTCGCGGTCGCCGGTTTCACCAAGGACGATCTCGATGTCGCTCTGGAAGAGAACCAACTCGTCATTCGCGGCAAGCACCGCGGCGAACAGGACGAGAAAGATCGCGTCTTTCTGCATCGCGGCATCGCCGCGCGCCAATTCCAGCGGGCCTTCGTGCTCGCGGACGGCATCGAGGTAGTAGGAGCGACGCTCGACAGCGGCCTGCTCGGCATCGACCTCCGCCGCCCCTCGCCGGAACAGGTGAGCCGGAAGATCGAGATCAAGGCGTCCGCCAAGTCGGAGACGGCTATCAACGCTTCTCGCTCCAAGGCCGCCAGCTGATAGCGCCTGACAAAGGAGTAGGATCAATGGAACGCATCGAATACGGACGCGCGGACCTGCCGCCGCTCAACGACCCGACGGTGGCGTACGTGAAAGCTGTCGTTATCGAGGGTGTGCGCGCCTACGCGATTCATCTCGCGGACGGCACTCAGCTTGCGATTGCGCCGTCGCGCGAGGTCGCCTTTGCCGCCCTGCGCCAGCATGAGCTGGAGCCCGCGTCGGTCCATTAACGCTCCGCGCCTCCCGGCGCGGCTGACGTAACTCCCGGATCCGCCGGGTGGGCAAAGGGACAAGGTCCTTGCCCATGGCCAGGCGAGATCGAAACCCAGAAACTCCGATCCGTTCGCGCCCGCCGGGCGCGCACGGCCCGCCGTCAAAACGGCCACGGCGCCGGCAGCCCTCCCGCTACCGGCGCCGTGCGTTACAGCCCCCCGGGGGCTGAAAGTCGGACGGCTATGTTACGCCGCGCGTCGCGCGACGCGCGCGCAATCGCCGCTGTCAGGCTGCATGCGGTGTGGCCGACTCCGTCAGCAACGCATACAGCGCATCGGCGTTGCGCGAGCCGCGCAGTTTCTCGCACATGGCGCGGTCGCGCAGGACGCGGCTGACCTTGGCGAGAGCCTTCAGGTGGTCGGCGCCGGCGCCTTCCGGCGCCAGCAGCATGAACACGAGGTCGACCGGCTCGCCATCGATGGCGTCGAAATCGACCGGTGTCTCGAAGCGCGCGAAGAAGCCGTACAGGCGGTCGAGGTCGGCGATCTTGCCGTGGGGAATGGCGATGCCGCCGCCGATGCCGGTGGTGCCGAGGCGCTCGCGCTCCGTCACCACGTCGAAGATCTGCCGTTCGTCGAGCTTGGTGACCCGGGCGGCGCGGGCCGCCATCTCCGCGAACACCTGTTTCTTGGTGGTCGCCTTTAGCGTGGGCACGACGTTGCCTGGGCCAAGCAAATAGCTCAAATCCATGTTCGAACCTCGCCCCCGTCCACCGTGCTGACTAATGCGGGCAAAACACGCGCGTCCGCGGGGCGCCGATCGGCGCCGTCGCTCCACGCCATCCTGGTGGGGTTCAGGTCGCGAATGACCACGACTCGCTGACCTGCGCCGGCCAAGCATGGGAACGGGGGCCTCTGCGCCAGCCGCGAGAGCGGCCGACAGAGCCAGACTCCGTCGTGGAAACGGGCACCCGGCGCATTTTGGACGCGGGACCATAGGACTGGCCCCGGGGGGGTGTCAACGAGCTATTATTTGGCGGATTTCCTGGGCTTTCGGCCCTATTCACGCTCCTCCGGACGCCCACAAAGGCCCTTGATTGCGACAATTTGGCTGGGGTCCGCGGTCCCCTGCCGCGGCGACTGCAAACTCTTTGGTTACAGCCGGTTTCCGGCGGTGCGCCGGCAACGTCTTGTTACAAAGAGGCCCCCAGCCGTCATGGACTCGGCATATCGCCGACATCGCCCGCCTCTACATGTACGGGGCGCAGCGTGGCGTGCCGGCTGGACACCCTAACCCTTCCCTTGGGTTTCCTCCGCACGCCGCGCGCGCACTGAGGGCGGGAGAACATGGGCAGGTTGGGCGATTTCGTCCGTGTGCGTTGATTGCAACGGCGCGGGCGCTGGGTGGCCGGCATCGGCGCGCTCGCCCTGGCGGCTGCAGTCGCCGCTGCCCTCGCGTTCGGCGGAACCGAATCGGCGGCCGCGCCGGAATACCGCACGGCCAATGTCGACCGCGGCCCGATCGTCACCGGCATCCCGGCCAGCGGCACCATCTCCGCCATCGGCACCGTCAACATCATGGCCCAGGTCAGCGGCCAGCTGAGCGAGGTCAACGTCGACTACAACGCGCCGGTCACCGCCGGCATGCAGGTCGCCCGCCTCGACCCCGAAGCCTGCCAGAACCGCGTCAGCCAGGCCGAGGCCGACCTCACAATGGCGCGCGCCAAACTGGTGTCGGCCGACGCCACGGTGGAGCGCGCCCGCACCGACATCCGCTCGAGCGAATCGACGCTTGTGTCGTTGCGCGCCCAGCTCGCCAACGCCCAGCTCGCCCTCGATGCCGCCGCGCGCGATCTCGGGCGGCAGAGCGAGCTGTTTGCCCGCAACGTCCTCGCCCAGGTCGCCGTGCGCGATGCGGAGACCAAGCTCTACCAGGCGCGCACCCATGTCGACCAGACCAACGCCAATATCACCGGCCAGCAGGCGACCCTCGACGGCCGCCGCTCGTCGCTGATCATGGCCCAGGCGGGAGTGGACTCGGCCAAGGCCACCATCCTGCAGCGGCAGGCCGCGCTCAGCGAGGCCAAGGCCGAGCTCGAGCGCACCATCATCCGCGCGCCGTCCGACGGCGTCGTCATCGCCCGCAACGTCGAGGTCGGCCAGTCCATCAACGCCAACGCCACGCAACCGGTGGTGCTGTTCACCACTGCCAAGGATCTCGCCCGGATGGAGGTCCTGGTCAGCGTGGACGAATCCGATATCGGCAAGGTGCAGAACGGGCAGCCGCTGACGTTCACCGTGTCCAGCTATCCGGGACGCACTTTCGCCGTGCGAGTGAGCCAGGTGCGCCTGGCGGCCAAGACCGTGCAGAACGTCGTCACCTACACGGTGGTGGCGACGGTGGACAATTCCGACCTGTCGCTGCTGCCCGGCATGTCGGCATCGGGGAACATCGTCCTCGCCCAGCGCAATGTTCTGCGCGTGCCCAACACGGCGCTGCGTTTCGCGCCGCCGGGCGCGCCCGCCGTCACCAACGCCCAAGCCCCGCTGCAGAACGGCGGTCGTGCCGGTCGCGTGTTCCTGCAGGACGAGACCGGCAAGCTACAGATGGTGGCGCTCGCCGTCGGAACCACCGACGGCCGCTTCACCGAGGTCCTCGCCGGTAATATCGACGTCGGTCAGACCCTCATTGTCGGCACGACCGCCGACGCGGCGGCTCCAACCGGACTCAACATTCCGGGGCTTCCGCCCGGTGCGCAGATGATCACCTTCGGCCCCGGCGACGCACCGCCACCCGGCTTCGCGGGCCCCGGTGGCGGCGCGCTGGTCATTCGCGTCGGTGCGTAGCGACGCGACTTACGGAAACGCTTCAGCCCAGGCTGTGCCTCAGGCGATCGCCTTCTTCAAACGGCGGCGGTCCACGGACGATGGGATGCGCATCGCCTCGCGGTACTTGGCGACGGTGCGGCGCGCGATGTCGATGTCGGCGCCGCGCAGGATTTCGACGATGCGGTCGTCAGACAGGATCTGATCGGGCGTCTCGTGGTCGATCAGCTGCTTGATGCGGGCGCGCACTGCTTCGGCGGAATGCGTGCCGGCGCCGTCGGCGGAAGCGATCGCCGAGGTGAAGAAGTACTTCATCGGGAAGATGCCGCGCGGCGTCGCCATGTGCTTGTTGGCGGTGACGCGGCTCACCGTGCTCTCGTGCATGCTGATGGCGGTGGCGATGTCGCGCAGGTTCAAGGGCCGCAGATATGCGACGCCGTGGGCGAGGAAGCCCTCCTGCTGGGCGACGATCTCGGTCGCCACCTTGAGGATGGTGTTGGCGCGCTGGTCGAGCGATTTCACCAGCCAGTTGGCCGAGCTCAGCTTCTCCGACAGATACGCCTTGTCGGCGTCCGAGTTGGCGGATGAGGAGATGCGCGCGTAGTAGCGCGTGTTCACCAGCACGCTCGGCAGCGTGTCGGCATTCAGCTCGATGAGCCAGCCGCCTTTCGGGCGCGCCCGCACGAACACGTCGGGCACCACCGTCTGCGCCAGGTCGGAGCCGAACGCCAGGCCCGGCTTCGGGTTCAGCGTCTTGATCTCGGCGATCATGTCGAGCACGTCTTCGGTGCTCTGGCTGCAGACCTTGCACAGCGCGGCGACGTCGTTGCGCGCCAACAGGTCGAGGCGCCCGAGCATCGCCTGCATCGCGGGGTCGAGCCGGTCGCGCTCCTTGAGCTGGATGGCGAGGCACTCGGCGAGCGTGCGGGCGAACACGCCCGGCGGATCGAAGCGCTGCAGGCGTGCGAGCGTCGTTTCGACCCGTTCCACCGTGGTGCCGATCGAATCGGCCACCGCGTCGAGCTCGCCGACCAGATAGCCGGCCTCGTTGACGAGGTCGATCAGCTGCACGCCGATCAGGCGGTCCACCTGGTCGCCGACGTCGAGGCCGAGCTGGGCGCGCAGGTGGTCCTGCAGCGTCTCGTCCTTGGACGTGGATTGCTCGAAGTCGAATTCCTCCGAGTCAAAGTCGCTGCGGCCGTTCTTGGTGCGCAGGTAGAGGTCGGACCCGGTGTCGCCGGCGGCCGGCTCGTCGGCGTTCATCGCCTCGCGCATGTCCACGTCGAGCGGCGTGTCCTCGACCTTGCCCTCGCGTGCGATCTTGTCGAGCGAGGTCGCCGATTCATGCGCGCCCTCGGCGAAGGCGTCGCCGGCCGGCGGCGCTTCTTCGGCCGCGTTATTGCCGCGCTCGGCGTCGCGCGTCTTGAGGAGGGGATTCTGCTCCAGCTCGCCTTCGACGTACTCGGCAAGCTCGAGGTTGTTCAGTTGCAGCAGCTTGATTGCCTGCTGCAACTGCGGGGTCATCACCAGGGTCTGCGCCTGGCGGAGCTCTAGTCTGGGTGTGATGGCCATGGGGATACGCGTTACAGACTGAAACGCTCTCCCAGATACACTCGGCGCACGTCCTTGTGCGCGATGATCTCGGCGGGCGGGCCCTCCATCAGCACGCGGCCCTCGTGCAGGATGTAGGCGCGGTCGACGATGTCCAGCGCCTCGCGCACGTTGTGGTCGGTGATGAGCACGCCGAGGCCGCGATCCTTCAGATGCGACACGAGGTCCCGGATGTCGGACACCGCGATCGGGTCGATGCCGGCGAGCGGCTCGTCGAGCAGCATGAACGAGGGCCGGGTCGCCAGCGCGCGGGCGATCTCCACGCGCCGGCGCTCGCCGCCCGAGAGTGCCTGGCTCGGCGTGCGGCGCAGGTGGCTGATGGAGAACTCGGCGAGCAACTCGTCGAGCAGCGCTTCGCGCGCATCGCGCATCGGCTCGGCCACTTCGAGCACGGCGCGGATGTTGTTCTCGACGGTCAGACCGCGGAAGATCGACGCCTCCTGCGGCAGATAGCCGACGCCCAACCGCGCGCGGCGGTACATCGGCAGCGAGGTGATCTCGTGGCCGTCGAGGAAGATGTTGCCGTAGTCCGGCGCGATCAGCCCGGTCAGGATGTAGAAGCAGGTGGTCTTGCCGGCACCGTTCGGGCCGAGCAAGCCGACGGCCTCGCCGCGCTGCACCGATAGCGAAACGTCGCGCAGCACTGGGCGCTTCTTGTAGGACTTGCCGAGCTTGTTCGCGAGCAGGCCATCGTTGGAGGCGACCAGGCGCGGCCCGTTCGCTTCGTCCGGCCGTGGCGCGGATGCGGTGCCCGATTGGGTGCCTGGTGCGCTCATGGCGGCGGCGCGGCGGCCTTGTAATTGGGATTCCCTGCGGGGCCTGGCGGGCTGCCGGCGGCCTCCGGAACGAAGACGCCGCGTACCCGGCCGTCGGCGCCCACTCCGGCACCTCCTTCCATGCGGCTTGTGCCTGTCGCAAGGTTCAATACCAGTCGTTCACCACGCAGGACGTTCTCGCCCCGGGTGAGTACCACGGCACCGGTTAACGTAATGATACCGGGGCCCACGTCGTAGGTTGCGGTGTTGCCCTGGGCTGTCTCCTGCGGGGTGGAGATGAACACCTTGCCGGTGGCCTCCAGCCGCTCAAAGGTGTTCTGACCGCCCGCAGCGGCATATGCGACCTGCACGCGGTCGGCGCGCAGCACCATCACGCCCTGGGTGGCCACCACGTCGCCTTGGAAGATCGCCATGCGGCGGTCCTGCTGCACGTCGAGCATCTTCGCCTCGATCTCGATCGGCTCCTTCAGGTTCACGGGCGTTCCGACGATCTGCGCCCACGCCGAGCCCGAGCCAACGCCCTGGCTCACGCCGAGCGACAACACCAGGGCGGCGGCGAGACGCTTCACCCTTGGCTCCGCGTGTTGAGGACGACGCGCACGCCGCCGGTCAGCTGCAAGCGCTTGCCCTCGGCGGTGTACTTCATGGTATCGGCACGCATGGCGCCGAGCGGCCCGTGGCCCTGGACCGGCTGCGCGCTCTCGACGGTGCCGGTGGCGAGATTCACCACGGCGTGGGTGGCGTGCATCTCGTAGCCGACGTTCGAGAAGATATCGATGACGCCGCCGAGCGTGAGCAGCTGCCGCGCGCGCTCGTACTCCCCGGTGTCGGCGGTGATCGACAACCAGGTGCCGTCGGCCAGCGTGATGTCGGCCTGCAGGGTGGTCAGGGCGAAGACGTCGAAGCCCTGTTTCTGCAGGGCGCGCTCGGCGGCCACCACGAACGGCCGGTTGGCGGAGTCGGTGCCGGCGAAGCGCGCCTTGGTGACCCCGACGGCGCCGTCCGGGTCGCGCTCCAGGTCGGCGAACGAGAAGCGGAACGACCCTTCCTCGCGGCCGACCAGTTGCGGCCACACCAGGATGGAGACGATCAGCGCCAGGGCCACCGTCGGCAGCAGGAACTTCATCAAGCCGACGAAGCGGCTGTAGGCGCGGCTGTGGTGCGCGGCGTCGCGGCGCAGGTGCGCGCCGCCGAATCCTAGGCGCGGCCGTCCGCCGCGATCCTTGGCGATCGTCATCATTCGCTGTCGCGGGGGCTGCGAGCGTCCATGTCGACGCCGGCGCGCAGGCAGTCGTGCACGTGCAGGATGCCGATCGGCGGCCCGTCCATGCGCTGGTCGTCGACGACGAACAGGCTGGTGATGCCGCGGCCCTTGTTGGCCACCGTCATCCAGCCGAGCGCGTCCGACGCGAGGCTCGAGGCGGCGATTGTCTTCGGGTCGGGCGTCATCACGTCGCGGGCGCGGCGGCCCAGCAGATCGCGCGCCATGTGGCGACGCAGGTCGCCGTCGGTGATGATGCCAACCAGGCGGCCGCGCTCGTCGACGACACCGGCGCAGCCCAGGCTCTTGCGCGTCATCTCGATGAGCGTGTCGGCCATGGTGGTGTCCTCGCGCACGAGCGGCAGGGCGTCACCAGTGCGGTGCAGGTCGGAGACCCGCACCAGCCTGCGGCCGAGTCGTCCGCCGGGGTGCAGCGCGTAGAACTTCTCCTTCGAGAAGCCTTCCTGCTCCAAAAGTGCCACAGCGAGCGCGTCTCCAAGCGCCAGCATCATGGTGGTCGAGTTGGTGGGGGCGAGGCCCATGGGGCAGGCTTCGGGCACCTGCGGCAGCACCAAAGCAACATTGGCGGCTTCCGCCAGTGTCGAGTGGGCGCGCCCTGTAATGGCGATCATTGGGATGGAGAAGCGGCGACAGTGGGTGATGATGTCGCTCAGTTCGGCTGTCTCGCCCGAGTTCGATAGCAGCACGACAGCGTCGCCAGGTGCGATCATGCCAAGGTCGCCGTGGCTCGCTTCGGCGGGATGGACGAACAGCGCCGGTGCGCCGGTGCTTGCGAACGTTGCGGCGATCTTGCGAGCGATATGACCGCTCTTGCCCATTCCCGTTGTGACAATTCGGCCTCTGAGGTTGTGCAGCAACCTCACGGTTTCCCCGACCCGATTGCCGAGCTCAAGGTCGAGAGAGTCGATGAGGGTTTGGAGGGCTTCCGCCTCTTTCTTGAGCACTCGCTTCGCAGAATCGACCGGATCAATGAAGTCCGCCGAGTAGATGATTGGCTTGGGCTTGGTCATGCGTTTCGAGTGATGGGAATGCGAATCGGTCGTGACACCGGGAGCCCTGCGGCATGCCGAAAAACGGCCTGAAACTGCCCAACTATGCGGGCGCTGGGCCCAAAAGGCAAACGGCATGAGTTTTGCTTTGAAGCCCCAGCGTTAACGATTTGTTAACGTTTGGACGGCGGAAACGGTCGATTGCGCTAGTGGGCGAAAATATCCAAGTCCTGCCAGCCGCCTAGGTCCAATTCGGACCGAATCGGCAGGAAGGCGAACGCCGCCTGGGCGAGGTGCAGTCGGTCCTCGCGCTGCAGCATGCGCTCGAGCTCCGCCTGCAGCCGGTGCAGGTAGATGACGTCGGAGCCGGCGTAGTTGATCTGCTCCTCGGTCAGCGTGTCGGCGCCCCAGTCCGAGGACTGCACCTGCTTGGACAGTTCGACGCCGAGCAGCTCCTTGCAGAGATCCTTGAGGCCGTGGCGATCGGTGTAGGTACGCGCCAGCTTGGAGGCGATCTTGGTGCACCAGATCGGGCTCGCCAGGATGCCGAGGTAGAAGCGCAGGGCGGCGACGTCGAAGCGCGCGAAGTGGAACAGCTTAGTGACGTTGGGGTCGCCGAGCAGCGCGCGCAGGTTGGGGGCGCCGTACGCGCCGAGGCGCAGCTGCACGACGTGAGCGTTGCCGTCGCCGCTGGAGATCTGCACCAGGCACAGGCGGTCGCGCGGCGGCGACAGGCCCATGGTCTCGGTGTCGATGGCGACGGTATCGCCGAACCTCAGTCCGGCCGGCAGGTCGCCGCGATGCAGGGTGACTGTCACCCGCTACTGCGCCTCTCGCTCACGGGGGAAGAGGGCGCGTCGCATCCCAGAAAATGGTGCCCAGGAGAGGACTCGAACCTCCACGACCTCGCGGCCACTAGTACCTGAAACTAGCGCGTCTGCCAATTCCGCCACCTGGGCATATCTGGGGCAGGGGGGGCTGTTTTCGAGGCCCTCCGCGTAAAGGTAGGGCGTTCGGATGTCAACGCGAGTCTCGTGTCGCATGGCATCGGCGGACGGAGCGGCTAGTATCGCCACCCGGGGGAGGAGGGGATGCCCAACGGACTGGTGACCATCTTCGGCGGTTCGGGGTTCATCGGCCGCTATCTGGTGAAGCGTCTTGCCGCCACTGGGCGGCCGATCCGCGTCGCCGTGCGCGATCCCGAAGGCGGGCTGTTCCTGAAGCCCATGGGCGCCGTCGGCCAGGTCGAGCTGTTCGCCGCCAACGTGCGCGACGACGTCTCGGTGACGCGCGCGGTGCAAGGCGCGCAAGACGTCGTCAACCTCGTCGGCATCCTGGCCGAGTCCGGCAAGCGGAGCTTCGCCGCCGTCCATGCCGACGGCGCCGGCCGCGTCGCGCGGGCGGCGCGTGAGGCGGGCGCGCAGCGTCTCGTCCACGCCTCCTCGCTCGGCGCCGACATCGCCTCGCCGTCGCGCTATCTGCGCACCAAGGCGGCGGGCGAGGGGCTGGTGCGCGGCGCATTCCCCGGCGCCACCATCGTGCGGCCGTCGGTCGTCTTTGGGCCGGAGGACGGATTCCTCAATCGCTTCGGCGCCACCGCGCGCCTGTCGCCCGTGCTGCTCGTGCTCGGGGGCGGCGAGGGCCCGCGCTTCCAGCCGGTGTACGTCGGCGACGTCGCCGAAGCGCTGTTCCGCATCCTGCAGCGGCCTGAGACCGCCGGTCAGACCTTCGAACTCGGCGGACCGGAGGTATTGAGCTGGCGAGCGCTGTTGCGCATGACGCTGCGCGAGACGCGGCGCTGGCGGCCGGTGGTGAGCTGGCCGTGGCCGCTGTCCTCGGCGATAGCGTACGCGGGAAAGGTCGTGCCGATGCCCAAGACGCTGCGCGTTACGCCCGACCAGGTGCGCGCGCTGCGCCGCGACTCGGTGCTCACCGGATACCAGCGCGGCCTGCGCGACCTCGGCATCTCGCCCACGCCCATCGAGACGGTGGCGCCGGCGGTGCTCAGCCGCTACCGCCGCAACCTCGATGCGCCGCAGCTGCGCACGCTCTAGGCGCTAGGCGTACACCGCGTAGAGGACGCCGGCTCCGACCAGCAGCCGGTACAGTGCGAACGGCATCAGCGTGCCGCGACGCAGCCACTGCATCAGGAAGGCGATGGCGCCGTAGGCGGCGACGAACGCCGCCGCCGCCGCGAGCAGGTCGTCGGTGCCAGGCTGCCAGCCTTGTCCGCGCGCCAGCGTGACCGAGTGCCAGGCGGCGAAGGCGAGGATCGGCACCACGCCCAGCAGCATGGCGAAGCGCGCCGCGTCGGTGCGTTCGAAGCCCAACAGCCGCGCCGCCGTGATGGCGACGCCGACGCGCCCCGCGCCCGGCACCAGCGCGATGGCCTGCGCGAGGCCGATGGCCAGCGCCGTGGCGCCGCTCATGTGCTCGATGCGGCGCAAGGTCATACCCATGCGGTCGGCGAGGAACAACAGGGCGCCGAAGCCGACCATGGTCCAGCCCAAGAGCTGCAGGGAGTTCTGCGCATCGGGCTGCAGGCCCAAAAGGACCACCACCGCGCCGGCGGCGATCACCGGCACTGAGCCGACGAACAGCTTCACCGCCAGCCGTGCGCTCTCGCTCGAGCGGCCGATGGCCAGGTGGTAGGCGCCGACCACGGTCGCCAACAGCTCGCTGTGAAAGTAGGCCAGCACGGCCACCACGGTGCCGAGGTGGACGGGGATGATGAGGGCCTCGGCCAGCCCCTTGAGCGACGGCAGCACGAATCCGGCCAGCGCCACGTGGGCCTCGGAGCCCACGGCGAGGAACTCGGTGACGCTCTGAAGTACCGCCAGAGCGACCATGTTGAAGAAATCCACGCGCCTGGCCCCACGCGGGAGAAATGCGGGCGAAGTTTCCTCCATTGCGGCCCGCGGCGCAATTCATGGTGGCCGCAAGGGTTGCATGATTTGTGACGGACACACGTTCCTTCGCGAAGCAACGCGTGCGCGGGAAGCCCCCGCCCTGTAGATAAGGGCGGGCAGCTCAAGGGTAGCAGGCCAGGGGCGGGTTGGTCGTCGAGGATGCCCGATATTGGGCTTTGTCGAGGACGCCCGATGACGGCCCGAGGGATGTGACGCGGCACGATGCGCACGCTCTATCACGGCTGGCTTTCTCCGTTCTCGCGCAAGGTCCGCATTGTCCTCGGCGAGAAGGGCCTTGAGTTCGACCTGGTGGTCGAGAAGGACTGGGAGCGCCGCCGCGAGTTCCTCATGCTCAATCCGGCCGGCACGGTGCCCGTGCTGGTGGAGTCCGACGGCGCAGTGTTCGCCGACGCCAACGCCATCTGCGAGTACCTCGACGAGACCCAGGCGCTGGTGGGCGCCCTCATCGGGTCCGAGCCGCGCGAGCGCGCCGAGACGCGCCGTCTGGTCGCCTGGTTCGACCAGAAGTTCTTCCGCGAGGTGACCAGCAACCTGGTGGGCGAGAAGCTCTACAAGCGCTTCATGGGCATGGGCACGCCGGATTCCGACGCCATCCGCGCCGGCCACGCCAACGTCGGCCCGCACCTTGAGTACGTCGCCTGGCTGTGCGACCGCCGCACCTGGCTCGCCGGCCAAAGCTTCGGACTGGCCGACGTCGCCGCCGCGGCCCAGATCAGCTGCGTGGATTACCTCGGCGACATCCCCTGGAACGACCATGCCGGTGCCAAGGATTGGTATGCGCGGGTGAAGTCGCGGCCGAGCTTCCGTCCGCTGCTCGCCGACTACATTCCCGGCCTGCCGCCGCCCAAGCACTACGCCAACCTGGATTTCTGAGATGGCGGTCGCCGCACGAGACGCCATTCGTGCGCGTGCGCTTGCCGTGGGTTTCGACGCGGTCGGCTTCGCGCGTCCGGCGAGCGCCGCAGCGGCCGGCAAGCGCCTGCGCCAGTTCCTCGCCGAAGGGCGCCACGGCGATATGGCGTGGATGGCCGAGCGCGCCGAATGGCGCGCCGATCCCGCCGCGCTGTGGCCGGAAGCCAAAAGCGTCGTCGTGTGCGGGCTCAACTACGCCGCGCCGGAGGAAACGAGCGACGCGTCGCGCGGCGTCATCGCGTCGTACGCGCGCGGCCGCGACTACCACGACCTGCTCAAGGGCAAGCTCAAGGACGTCGCCAACTATATCAGCGGCCCGCTCAAGTCCGACTGCAAGGTCTTCACCGACACCGCGCCGGTGCTGGAAAAGCCGCTCGCCGCCGCCTCCGGTCTCGGCTGGCAGGGCAAGCACACGAATTTGGTCTCTCGCACCTTCGGCTCGTGGCTGCTGCTCGGCGAGATCTTCACCACCCTCGACCTCGCCACCGACGCCGCCGGGGCCGATGCCTGCGGCACCTGCTCCCGCTGTCTAGAAGTATGTCCGACGGCGGCGTTTCCGGCGCCCTACCAGCTCGATGCGCGGCGCTGCGTCTCGTACCTGACCATCGAGCACGCCGGACACATCGCCGAGGAGTTCCGCGCTGCCATCGGCAACCGCATCTTCGGCTGCGACGACTGTCTCGCCGTCTGTCCATGGAACAAATACGCGCAGGCGGCGCACGAGACCAAGCTGCACCCGCGGCCCGAGACCGCCTCGACCCGCCTCGCCGAGCTGGCGGCGCTCGACGACGCCGCCTTCCGGGCGCGCTTCGCCAGCACCGCCATCAAGCGCACCGGCCGCGACCGCTTCGTGCGCAACGTGATGATCGCCGTGGGCAACGCGCGCGACCCGTCGCTCCTGCACGTCGTACGGGCGCGCCTCGACGACGCCTCGCCGTTGGTGCGCGCCATGGCGGCGTGGGCGCTGTGGCGTCTCGATCCCGCTGCCTACGCGGCCGAGCGCTCGCAGCGCGCCGCGGCGGAGACGGACTCCGCCGTCCGCGACGAGTGGAGCCGCGCCGCGTGAGACTCTTCTGCTTCGGCCTCGGCTACAGCGCGCTGGCGTTGGGCGCCGAGCTCCTTGAGGAAGGCTGGCAGGTCGGGGGCACCTGCACGTCCGAGGAAAAACGCGCCGCTCTCGCCGAGGCCGGCATCGAGGCGCACATCTTCCGCCGCGAGCGCCCGTTGCCCGCCGGCGCATTGGGCGGGACGACGCACCTGCTCGCCAGCATTCCGCCCGACGACTTCGGCGATCCAGTCGTCGACATGCACGCCGCCGACATCGCCGCGCTGGTGCCGCAGCTTGCCTGGGCGGGCTACCTGTCCACCACCGGCGTCTACGGAGACCGCGGCGGCGACTGGGTGGACGAGGCGTCGGAGCTGGGTCCCGCCGGCCTGCGCAGCACCCGCCGGGTGCGCGCCGAGGCCGCGTGGTTCACCCTGCATACCGAGTCGAGCCTGCCGCTGCACATCTTCCGTCTCGCCGGCATCTACGGGCCCGGCCGCAGCACCTTCGACCAGCTGCGCACGGGTGCCGCCCATCGCGTCGACAAGCCCGGCCAGGTGTTCTCGCGCATCCACGTCGACGACCTCGCCGCCGTCCTGCGCGCGTCGATGGCGCGCCCCAACCCCGGCCGCGTCTACAACGTGTGCGACGACGAGGCGGCCCCACCCGCGGCGGTCACCGAATACGCCGCGCGTCTCCTCGGCGTCGTGCCGCCGCCGCTGGTGCCGTACGCCGAGGCGCAGCTCTCCGACATGGCGCGCTCGTTCTACGCCGAGAACAAGCGCGTGCGGAACGAGCGCATCAAGGCGGAGCTCGGTGTGCGCCTGCGCTATCCGACCTACCGCGAGGGCTTGGCGGCGGTGCTGGCCGAAGAACCTTCGGCGGGACCCAGCTAGCGCATTTCCCTCAGACGGGCGGCGATCTGCGCTGCCGCCCAGTCCGCCGCGGCCGGGTTGTAGTGGTTGTCATTGGGCAGGCGCAGGACGCGGTCGGGCTGCACCGGCGTGCGCAGGTCGAGGATGTCGAGGCCATCCCCCTGCACCGCCGTCAGGAGTCGGTCGGTGGCCGGCTCGCGCACTCCGTGGCGCAGCTCCCAGTCTGCGGGCAGGACAACCATCATCAACAACGCGGAGCCGCACCTTTCCGCCGCGGCGGCCAGCGCGCGCCGCGTCGCCGCGGCCACGGCCGTGAGTTCCGCAGGGTAGAGCGCCGGATCGGCGGTTTCCGCGCGAGGCTCGCCGCCGGCGTCGCGCGACGGGTCCGTCGACCAGCCCGACTTGGCCGCAGCGCGTGCTGACGGCGACGTACACGGGCGCATCCACCCCGGCCGCGCGCAGTTGCGCCACGGCTTTCAGGAAGTGCGACGCGTAGCTCGCCGTACGCATGGTGAAGGCACGTCGCTGGGCGTCCAGCGCGACGAATTCTGACGGCCGGAGGCGCGCATATGCGGGCGCCGCCTCTGCGTCCGTCGCGCCTTGCTGGAACAGCACGTGTGTCGCGCGCAGGCCCGCCGCTCGCAACGCCGCGCCGGCAATCCGCAGGCGCGGGCCAAGGTCGCGCGCATCCGACCAGCGGTTGACGGAGCTGCCGCCGACAGCGAGTGGCACTAGTACGACGGCATCGAAGCGCCCTTCGCGGACCAGTTGATTGCCGAGCGCCGTCCAGATCGATCCGCCGCTGCCGTCGGCGCCAAGCAAAGGATCCTCGGCGAAGTAGCAGTTGCCGTTGCCCGCGTTCAGGTTGAACACCCCGGGCAGGCCCGCCTGCGGTCGCTCCGAAGGGTTGGCGGCATTCGACTGGCCGAAGGTCACGAGCACCGCCGTGCGCGGCCCCGGTGCCGGACACATCACGGGCGCCCGATTGCCGGCATTGGCAAAGCCCGCCTCGGCGTCCGCCGGCGCCCGGAACAACAGGCGGTCGCGCGGACGCACCCCCAGCGCCTCGACGGCGCGCGCGGCGATGCCATCACCGAGGGCGATGGCGCTGGTCAGCTGGAGTACGGCAACTGCCCCGCCGAGAACGACGGCTGAGCCGGCCAAAAGCGTCGCCAGCCGCGCGCGGCGCCCCATCGCCCCTCAGCTACCCGCAGGACCGGTCGTGCGGGCGGCGCCCTCCACCCGATGCACAAGCTCATCGGCCGTGCGCACGATCTGGCCGAGCTCGTTCGGCTTGGACAGCCGGTGTCCGCCGTGCTTGATGAGGGTGAGGGTCGCGTCGTCGCTGTCGATCTGCTCCAAAAGCCGCTGCGACAGCTTCCACGGCACGGCGTTGTCGGCGGTGCCGTGCAACAGCCGCACCGGCTTGTGGATCGCGATGCGGTCTTTCATCACCAGGTGGCGGCGGCCGTCCTCGATCAGCTCACGCGTCACCACCGTCTTGGAATCCCCTTCCGACGACGGCCCGCGCCACGGCGTGCCGGCCAGGATCTTCATGCGCCATTCAGTGTCGAACGCGTCCCACATCAACAGCTCGGTGAAGTCGGGCGCCGAGGCGATGCCGACCAGCGCGGCGACCCGCTCCGGCCGCGCCAGGGCGACGCGCAGCATGATCCAGCTGCCCATGCTCGAGCCGACCAGGATCTGCGGGCCCTTGGTCACCTCGTCGACGATCGCCAGCGCGTCGCCGATCCAGGTGGACAGCGTGCACGACTCGAAGTCGCCGCCGGTCTCGCCGTGGCCCTGATAGTCGAAGCGAACGCAGGCGCGGCCGGAGCCGCGGCAATACGCCTCCAGCGCCAGCGCCTTGGCGCCCTCCATGGACGAGCGGTAACCGGTGAGAAAAACCAGGCCCGGGGATTTGCCGGGCACGGCGCGATACGCAATAGTGACGTCGCCCCTTGGCCCGCCGCTGATCGCGGGCTGCTCGTGGGGCTCGATGCGGCGGCGCAAACGGCTCGGCACTGCCGCCGGCTTCCGCAGTGGTACAGGCATCCCTGGGACCGTTTCTATTGACGTTCGCCTCGCAGACTAGCACCGCGCCTTCCGTGGCCGCACGTGGCGGCAATGGGGATTCTCCTGGCGCCGATGCTCCCGCCGTGCTGCAGGTGCTGCCGGCGATGAACGGCGGCGGCGTCGAGCGCGGCGTCATCGACGTCGCTGCGGCACTGACGCAGAACGGCTGGCGCGCCATCGTCGCCTCCTCGGGCGGGCCGCTGGTACGCGAGCTGCTGCGCGCCGGCGCGGTGCACGTGCAGCTGCCCATCGAGGCGCGCAACCCGCTCCTGCTTGCCCGCAACGTGCGCCTGATCGGCGTCGCGGCGCGCGAGCACAACGTGTCCTTGATCCATGCGCGCAGCCGGGCCCCGGCCTGGGCGGCCCGCGCGGCGGCGCGTCGCCTCGGCATTCCGTTCGTGACGACGTTCCACGGCTACTACAGCCATTCGAACCCGGCGAAGCGCTTCTACAACTCGATCATGGTGAGGGGCGACCGCGTCATCGCCATCTCGCAATTCATCGCCAAGCACATCCGCACCGTCTACCGCGTCAGCGACGATCGCCTGGTCACCATCCCGCGCGGCATCGATCCCGTAGTGTTCGATCCCGCCGCGGTCAGCGCACACCGCATCGCCCGCCTGTCCAAGGCGTGGCGGCTGCCCGATGGCTTGCCCGTCATCATGCTTCCCGGCCGCCTGGCGCGCTGGAAAGGCCAGTCGGTCCTCCTGGAGGCGCTGCCGCGCATGAAGCGGCGCGAGTTCGTGTGCGTCATCGTCGGCGGCCGCAAGGGCCACGACCGCTATCGCTCCGAGCTCGAGGCGATCGTGCGCACGCGCAACCTCGAATCGGTGGTGCGCTTCGTCGACCACGAAAGCGACATGCCGGCCGCCTACATGTGCGCCGATGTCGTCGTCTCCGCCTCAACCGATCCCGAGGCCTTCGGCCGCGTCACGGCGGAGGCCCAGGCGATGGGCCGTCCGGTCGTCGCCACCAGCCATGGCGGCACCATGGAGACCGTGGTGCCGGGCGAGACCGGTTGGCTGGTGCCACCGCGCGATCCCGACCTCCTCGCCATGTATCTCGACCAGGCGCTGAGCTTGGACACGGTGGCGCGCGAACTGCTGGCGCGCCGCGCCCGCACGCACATCCTGCGCAACTTCAGCCTGCAAGGCATGTGCGCGGCGACGCTCGACGTGTACCGAAGCCTGCTGATGCCACGGGAGCCGCAAGCGTAGGGCGCGCGTGGACCGCATCCTCGTCATCAAGCACGGTGCGTTGGGCGACTTCGTCTTGGCGACCGGGCCGTTCACCGCCATCCGCGCCCATCATCTCGGCGACAACGTCACGCTGCTGACCACGCCGCCGTTCGTCGACTTCGCGCGCCAGAGCCGCCTGTTCGACCGCGTGTGGGTGGATCCGCGCCCCGGCGTACTGCAGGTAGGCAAGTGGTGGTCGCTGCTGCACCGCCTCCGCGAGGAGCCGTTCGCGCGCGTCTACGACCTGCAGACCTCGACGCGCTCGTCCTTCTACTTCCGCCTGCTGGCGCGGCCCAAGCCGCAGTGGTCGGGCATCGCCAAGGGCGCCTCGCACCGCCACGACAATCCGGAGCGCGCGCGCATGCACGCCGTCGATCGCCAGGCCGAGCAGTTGCGCGTCGCCGGCATCGCCCACGTTCCGCACCCGGACTTGAGCTGGGCCAAGGCCGACATCAGCCACCTCACCCTGCCGCGCCCGTTCGCGCTGCTCGCGCCCGGCGGCTCCGCCCATCGGCCGGAGAAGCGCTGGCCGGCGGTCCGGTACGGCGAGCTGGCCCGCCACCTCAAGGACAAGGGGCTCACGCCGGTGGTCGTGGGCGGCCGCGAGGACGCCGCCGCGGCGCGCGCCGTCGCCGAGGCGGGCGGCCTCGATCTCGCCGGCAGCACCACGCTCGCCGAGGTGGTCGAGATCGCCCGCCGCGCCAAGGTCGCCATCGGCAACGACACCGGGCCGATGCACCTCGCCGCCACCGCCGGCTGCCGCTCGGTCGTGCTGTTCTCCAAGGCGTCCGACCCGGCCCTGTGCGCGCCGCGCGGGCCGATCGTGCGCATCCTGCGCAAGGCGAACCTCGCCGAGCTACCCGTGACGCAGGTGGCGGAAGCCGCCTTGAAGGGGATGGGGACCTAGCCTACTTTCCCGCGGGCCGCGGGCTGCCGAGTCCGCGCTCGATTTCAACGGAAAAGCAGGCTTCTCGTGGTCGCCCTGACGCTTCCGGACGGCAAGGTCCGCAATTATCCCGGCCCGGTGACGGGCGCCGATCTGGCCCGCGACATCGGTCCCGGGCTGGCCAAGGCCGCCCTAGCCATCCGCGTCAACGGCAAGGTGTGGGACCTGTCGCGCCCAATCGCCGAGGACGCCACGGTCGCGATCGTCACCAAGAAGGACGACGACGCGACGGTCTACGACATCATCCGCCACGACACGGCGCACATCCTCGCCGAGGCGGTGAAGGAGTTGTACCCCGAGACGCAGGTGACGATCGGTCCCAACGTCGAGGACGGCTTCTATTACGACTTCGCGCGCAAGGAGCCGTTCACGCCGGAAGACCTCGTGCGTATCGAGGAGCGCATGCGCGAGATCGTCAAGCGCAACGAGCCGCTGGTGCGCGAGGTGTGGGAGCGCAACAAGGCGGTGGCGTTCTTCGAGGCCCAGGGCGAGAAGTACAAGGCCGAGATCATCGCCGGCCTGCCCGCCGGCGAGGACATCAGCGTCTACCGCCAGGGCAAGTTCGTCGACCTGTGCCGCGGGCCGCACGGTCCCGCCACGGGTCACGTCGGCCAGGGCTTCAAGCTGATGAAGATCGCCGGCGCCTATTGGCGCGGCGATTCGAAGAACGAGATGCTGCAGCGCGTCTACGGCACGGCGTGGCGCGACGAGAAGGAGCTCGCCGCGTACCTCACGCGTCTGGAAGAAGCCGAGAAGCGCGATCACCGCCGCTTGGGCCGTGAGATGGACCTCTTCCACTTCCAGGAAGAGGCGGCCGGCATGCCGTTCTGGCATCCCAAAGGCTGGACGCTCTATCGCATCCTCGAGGACTTCATCCGCGCACGGCTGAAGCACTCGGGCTACGTCGAGGTGCACACGCCACAGCTCATCGACCGCTCGCTGTGGGAGCAGTCGGGGCACTGGGAGAAGTTCGGTCAGAACATGTACACGACCGAATCGGAGGAGCGCGTGTTCGCGCTCAAGCCGATGAACTGCCCGGCGCACATCCAGATCTACAAGCAGGGCATCAAGAGCTACCGCGACCTGCCGCTGCGCATGGCCGAGTTCGGCTGCTGCCACCGCTACGAGCCGTCGGGCGCGCTGCACGGGCTGATGCGCGTGCGCGCCTTCACGCAGGACGACGCGCACATCTTCTGCACGGAAGAGCAGATCACGCCTGAGACGAAGGCGTTCTGCGAGCTGTTGCTCGACGTCTACAAGGACTTCGGCTTCACGGACGTGCATGTGAAGTTCTCCGACCGTCCCAAGGTGCGCGCCGGCACGGATGACGTGTGGGACCGCGCCGAGGGCGCGCTCAAGGCCGCCGCCGAGGCCGCCAGCCTGAAGCTCATGCTCAACCCGGGCGAAGGCGCCTTCTACGGGCCGAAGCTCGAGTTCGTGCTGCGCGACGCCATCGGCCGCGACTGGCAGTGCGGCACGCTGCAGGTGGACTTCGTGCTGCCCGAGCGCCTCGGCGCGCAGTACACGGCGGAAGACGGCACGCGCCAGCGTCCGGTCATGCTGCACCGCGCCATCTTGGGATCGCTCGAGCGCTTCACAGGCGTGCTCATCGAGCACTACGCCGGGCGCATGCCGCTGTGGCTCGCACCGGTGCAGGCGGCGGTGGTCACGATCACGTCAGAGGGCGCCGCCTACGCCGCCGAGGTCGCGGAGCGGCTCAAGGCCGCCGGCCTGCGCGCCGTGCTCGATACGGGCGCCGAGAAGATCACGTACAAGGTGCGCGAGCACTCGCTCGCCAAGGTTCCCGCCATCCTGGCCATCGGCAAGCGCGAGGCGGCCGAGCGCACGGTCTCTCTCCGAAGACTCGGGTCGGAGCGCCAGGAAGTCCTTGCGCTGGAAGAGGCCCTGGCTAGACTTGGGGCAGAAGCTCAGGTCGGCGGCCAAAGGCTTGCCGCCGCCGCTGAGCAGGATTTTTCCGGTACCCGCGGCGCCCAGATCCGCGCACCGAAACAGACAAGGGAGCGCATAGATTCGGAGACCACAAACGACGACGCCCACTCGTAAGGGGCCGCGCATCAACGACATGATCAACGTCGCCCAAGTGCGACTCATCGACCATACAGGCGAGAACGTAGGCTTGAAGACCATCACGGAGGCCTTGCGCATGGCCGCCGATGTCGGTCTCGATCTCGTCGAGATCTCCCCCAATTCCGACCCGCCAGTCTGCAAGATCCTCGACTTCGGCAAGTTCAAGTACGAGGAACAGAAGAAGGCCAATGTCACCCGCAAGAAGCAGAAGGTCATCGAGATCAAGGAGATCAAGCTGCGTCCCAACATCGACACGCACGACTACGACGTGAAGATGCGGGCCATGAAGAGCTTCTTGGAAGAAGGCGACAAGGTGAAGGTCACGCTCCGCTTCCGCGGCCGCGAGCTCGCCCACCAGAACCGCGGCCTCGAGGTCCTGCACCGCGTCCAGGGCGATCTCCAGGCGCTCGCCAAGGTCGAGCAGTTCCCCACCATGGAAGGCCGCCAGATGACCATGGTGATGTCGCCCAAGTAGCGCGCGTCGGGCGTCATGGCCGGACTTGATCTGACTTGATCCGGCCATCTGCGTAAGCAAACAAGCGCGGCAGTCCTTACGGCTGCCGCGCTTTTGTCTCTAGCGGACGGTGACGACGGGAATCGCGCGTCTCGCGTCAGCGATCTCGCCGATCGCCTGGCGGATCACCTGCACCGCGGCGACGATCGCCAGCGTCGCCATGCCCACGCCGACGATCACGTCGGGCCAATGCGTCGCGGTACCCCACACGCCGACTGCCGCCGCCAGCACCGCCAGGTTGCCGATGGCGTCGTTACGGCTGCACAGCCACGCCGAGCGCAGGTTCGCTTCGGCGCCGCGGAAGCGATAGAGCAGCGCGGCGCAGGCGACGTTGACGGCGAGCGCCAGCGCTCCCACCGCGCCCATAGTCGTGTGCGCGGGCGGCGCGCCGCTCGCGAAGCTCGCCGCGGCCGCGACCAGGATGGCGACCCCGAACGCGAGCATGCCGCTGCCCTTTGCCAGCGCCGCGCCGGCGCGCCAGGTCAGCGAGCGCGACAGCACGAACAGGCTCACCGCATACGTCGCCGCTTCGGCGAAGAAATCGAGCGAGTCGGCGGTCAGCGCCAGCGAGCCGGTGGCGATGCCGGCGCTCCCTTCCGCGACGAACATCGCCGCGTTGACGGCGAGCACTGTCCACAGCATGCGGCGCACCGCCGGGTTGGAGACGCCGCTCGCCACCGGCTGGCAGCACGCGTCCATCATTCGGCTCCGCGCTGGCCGGGCTCGCGCACGTGCGCGATCAAGTCGCTGAGCACCGAGCGCACGTGGGCGTCTGCCACCGTGTAGAACACCTGCTTGCCCTGGCGGCGCGCGCGCACGAGGCGCGCCGCGCGCAGCAGGCGCAGGTGATGGCTGACCAGCGAATCGGTCAGGCCCAGGCTCGCGGCGATCCTGCCGACGGCCGCCTCCGCGCTCAGGCACGCCAGCAGGATGCCCAGGCGATTGGGATCGCCCATGATGCGCAGCATGTCGGCGAGTTCCACGGTCTGGTCGGGGGAAAGGCGCTCAGGCTCCGCTCTGAACATTGGAACAGATGTTCATATATCAGGGCGGCGCGCGCGGGCAAGGTCCGCCTTCGGCCAATACCGAACGCCGACCCGGAGTCACTACGTAGTGACCCGCATTGCGCCGCGCGCCGGCCTCGCGAGAATGCTCGGCTGTTCAGGGGAGAGTACCGCGTGGCCTTCACGACCGCTGTCCACCACTTTGAGCTTGCCATCGCCCAGTCCGCCGACCCCGGCATCCGCGCGCTGGCGACCGGGCTCGAGAGAATGGCGACCGCCCTTGCCGCTCGCGAACTGCGGCTTGCCGCCCAGCGCGCGCCGGGCGCGAGCGGAAATCTGCGCGGTGCGCCTAGCCGCGCTTGCGTGCCCATGGGTCCGTCGCTATAAAGCCCTGCTTTCCGGCCCGGCACCGCGGCACAGGTCGTGGGCCCCGGAAAGCAGGATTCCTATCATGTCCAAGCTGAAGACCAAGAGCGGCGCCAAGAAGCGCTTCAAGATCACTGCCAAGGGCAAGGTGAAGGCCCAGCAGGTCGGCAAGCGCCACCGCCTGATCAACAATTCGCCCAAGCGCACCCGCAACCTGCGCGGCGCCGACACGCTGTCCAAGCCGGAAGCGACGCGCGCCAAGCGCTGGATGCCGTACGGCTAACCCAGGACCAAGAGAGCAAACCCATGTCTCGCGTCACCCGCGCCGTACCGCGCAAGGCCCGCCACGCCAAGATCCTCAAGCACTCCAAGGGTCAGCGCAACCGGGCGAAGAACAACTACCGCATCGCGTTCCGCCGCGTTACGCACGGGCTCAAGTACGCCTACCGCGACCGACGCGCCAAGAAGCGCGACTTCCGCGCCTTGTGGATCCAGCGCATCAACGCCGCCGCGCGCGAGCACGGCCTCACCTACGGGCGATTTATCAGCGGCCTCAAGGCCGCGGGCATCGAGCTCGACCGCAAGGTTCTTGCCGACATCGCCGTTCGCGATCCTGGGGCCTTCAAGGTTCTGGCCGAGCAAGCGTCGCGCGTTGAGCGCGCGTAGCAGGGCGTCGGCCGGAGCGTCCTGAGCGCGACGGCTGTCCTGAGTTGAACTGAAGAAGGGGCCCGTTCCGCGTGGCCCCTTTTTCATTGGCGACGAAACCATGGATGACCTCGACAGCCTGACCAACTCGCTCCTCGCCGAGATCGGCCGCGCCGATTCCGCCGCCGCGCTCGAAGAGCTGCGCATCGCCGCGCTCGGCAAGAAAGGGACCATCACCGGCCTGGTGAAGACGCTCGGCGCGATGGACGCCGAGGAGCGCAAGGTGAAGGGCGCCGCGTTCAACGCCGCCAAGGATCGTATCGCCGCCGCCCTCGATGCGCGCAGGGCGGAGATCGCCGCGCGCGAGCTCGATGCGCGCCTCGCCTTCGAGCGCGTCGACGTGACGCTGCCGGTGCGCGCCGAGGCACAGGGACGCATCCATCCGGTCAGCCAGGTTACCGAGGAAGTGATCGCCATCTTCGCCCACATGGGCTTCACGCTGGCGGAGGGGCCCGACGTCGAGGACGACTGGCACAACTTCACCGCGCTCAACATCCCGCCCGATCATCCGGCGCGGCAGATGCACGACACCTTCTACCTTCAGGACGACAAGGCCGCCGCCGCCCCTGCCGGCGCTGGCGCCGGCGGCAACCGGCCGGCGCTGCTGCTGCGCACGCACACCTCGCCGGTGCAGATCCGCCACATGCAGGCCAATCGCCCGCCGTACCGCATCATCGCGCCGGGGCGCGTCTACCGCTCCGACTCGGACATGACGCACACGCCCATGTTCCACCAGGTCGAGGGCCTGGTGATCGACCGCGACATCCACATGGGCCACTTGAAAGGCTGCCTGGAGGAATTCCTACGCGCCATCTTCGGCATCCCCGACCTGAGGTACCGGCTGCGCCCGTCGCACTTCCCGTTCACCGAGCCGTCCGCCGAGATGGACATCGGATGCTCGCGCAAGGGCGGCGTGCTGAAGCTCGGCGAGGGCGACGACTGGCTGGAGATTCTCGGCTGCGGCATGGTGCACCCCAGGGTGCTCGAGTACGCCGGCGTCGATTCAAACCAGTGGCAGGGATTCGCCTTCGGCCTCGGCATCGATCGCATCGCCATGCTCAAGTACGGCATCCCCGACCTGCGCGCCTTCTTCGAGGCCGACGTGCGCTGGCTGCGCCACTACGGCTTCGCGCCCCTCGACGTGCCGACGCTCAGCGCCGGCCTGAACCGGTAGGGCGCATCGATGAAATTCACTCTGGGCTGGCTCAAGCAGCACCTCGACACCAGCGCGAACGCTCAGCAGGTCGCCGCCAAGCTCACCGCCGTCGGCCTCGAGGTCGCAAGCGTCTCCGACCCGGCGGCGGCGCTCGCCGCGTTCACCGTTGCCCACGTGCTGGAGGCCAAGCCGCACCCGCAGGCCGACCGCTTGCGCCTGTGCACCGTGCAGACCGCGTCGGGCACGGTCGAGGTCGTGTGCGGCGCGCCCAACGCGCGCACCGGCATGAAGGCGGTGTACGCGCCCATCGGCGCCACGATTCCTTCGTCGGGCGACGTGCTCAAGAAGGCCAAGATCCGCGGCGTCGAGTCGAACGGCATGCTCGTCTCCGAGCGCGAGCTGGGCCTGTCCGACGAGCACGAAGGCATCATCGAATTGCCTCCGAGCGCCACCGTCGGCGCCGCGTTCGCCGCCGTGCGCGGCCTCGACGATCCCGTCATCGACATCTCGGTGACGCCGAACCGCGGCGACTGCCTCGGCGTCTTTGGCATCGCCCGCGACCTCGCCGCCGCCGGCCTGGGCACGCTCAAGCCGCTCGCCATCCGGCCGGTCCCCGGCACGTTCCGCTCGCCCATCGGCGTGTCGCTCAAGCTCACGCCCGCGACGGCGAACGCCTGCAGCTACTTCGTCGGCCGCACCGTGCGCAACGTCAGGAACGGCCCCAGCCCCGACTGGCTGCAGAAGCGGCTGCGTGCCGTCGGCCTGCGCCCCATCTCGGCGTTGGTGGACATGACCAACTACATGTCGTTCGCGTTCGCGCGGCCGCTGCACGTCTTCGACGCCGACAAGGTCAAGGGCAACTTGCACGTGCGCCTCTCGCGCGCCGGCGAGAAGCTCCTGGGCCTCAACGGCAAGGAGTACGTGCTCGACGATCAGGTCACCGCCATCTGCGACGATAGCGGCGTGCTCGCCATGGGCGGCGTGCTCGGCGGCGAGCCGTCCGGCTGCACCGAGACGACCAAGACCGTCTTCATCGAGTCCGCGGTGTTCGATCCGCTGCGCACCGCCGCCACGGGCCGCAAGTACGACATCGTCTCGGACGCGCGCTTCCGCTTCGAGCGCGTCGTCGATCCCGAGTTCGTCGCTCCCGGCATCGAGGAGGCGACGCGCCTGGTGCTGGAGATGTGCGGCGGCGAGCCGTCGGAGCTGGTGGTTGCCGGCGAGAAGCCCGCCTGGCGGCGCCAAGTCAAGGTGCGGCCGTCACGCGTCAAGGAGCTCGGCGGCCTCGACATCCCGGTGTCCGAGGCGAGCCGCGTCCTGCAGGCGCTGGGCTGCACCGCCGAGCACAAGCCCGACCATGCGCTGGTGACGCCGCCCTCGTGGCGGCCCGACATCCACGGCGAGGCCGATCTCGTCGAGGAGGTCGTGCGCATCGTCGGCATCGACCGCGTGCCGGCGGTGTCCCTTCCCCGAGTCGCGGGAGTGCCGCGTCCCGCCCTGTCGCCCCTGCAGAAGCGCGCCGCCGTCGCACGGCGCACGCTCGCCGCGCGCGGGCTCCTCGAGGCGGTGACGTTCTCCTTCACGTCGGCGCGGCTCGCGGCGCTGTTCGGCCACGCCGATGCGCGGCTCGTGCTGCAGAATCCCATCTCCGCCGATCTCGACGCCCTGCGCCCGAGCGCGCTGCCCAACCTGGTCGCCGCCGTCGGCCGCAATCTCGATCGCGCCGCCGAGGACGTCGCGCTGTTCGAGGTCGGTCCCGCCTACCGGAGCGCGACGCCGGAAGGACAGATGCGCAACGCCGTCGGCGTGCGCCAGGGCCAGGCCACCCCACGCCAGTGGGCGGGCGGCGCGCGCCCCGTCGACGCCTTCGACGCCAAGGCCGATGCGCTCGCCGTCCTCGACGCGTGCGGAGTGGCGGCGTCCGCCGCCGCCGTCGAGCCCGGCGCGCCGTCCTGGTACCACCCGGGCCGCTCCGGCACCGTCTGCCTAGGGACCAGGACAGGACCGAAGACGGTGCTCGCTCACTTCGGCGAGATCCACCCGCGCATCCTGGCCGAGCTCGACATCAAGGGCCCGCTGGCGATGTTCGAGGTGTTCCTCGAATCGGTGCCGCCGTCCAAGGACAAGGGCACGACCCGGCCGAAGCTCAACGCGCCCGACCTGTTGCCGGTGACGCGCGACTTCGCCTTCCTGGTGGACGCGGCGGTGCCGGCCGCCACCCTGGTGCGCGCCGCCGAGAAGGCCGATCCCCTCATCGCGGCGGTGTCGTTGTTCGATTCTTTCGCAGGCAAGGGCATGGAGGCCGGCAAGAAGTCGCTCGCCGTCGCCGTGCGCATCCAGCCGGCGGAGAAGACCCTTACCGATCCCGAGATCGAGGCGGTCGCGCAGAAGATCGTCGCCGCCGTCACCAAGGCGACCGGCGGCACGTTGCGCTCTTGATCGACGGCGCTGCGACTAGAGACGCGAAAAGGCCGCACCAGGGAGGGGATGCGCCCTTTCGGTTTGTGCGGAGGCCGCGGGGAGGCGCAGCGTCCGTCTCGGTTGCCTGGGCAGCGCGGGGTGGGACTGCCTGCAAGCGCGTCGGTCAGAACCGATGCAGGAAATCTAGGCCCATCCCGTCCCGCGCACTATTCGGTCGGCTGCGTAGGGGCAAATACGGACCCCGGGGTCCCCGCCGCGCCGCGGGCGGCCAAAAAATCAAAGGGCGCGCCGGGGAGGAATGGCGCGCCCTTTGCTGCTTGCTTAGGAGAGCATCGGGGGAATGCTCTTCTTCTTGCTCTTGGCCCGCGGCCAACGCGGGGGGTCGGGGTGGCCGGCGGACGATCAGTTCAACCAACCGATGAGGGGAGGCTACGCCGTGGCCGTGCCCCCCGGCATTCGGCCGACCTTGTAAAGACGACTCGGCGCTCCCGTAGTTCGCCATGGGCGATGGCTTAGGCCGAGCTAGGCCGCCACGGTTCGGACACATGTCCTTGGAGGTATCCCTCGCCTTGCATCGGCGGCGCTGCCTCCGTATGGGGCGCTGCAAATGCTTGTGGGGTCGGGCGTTCACCCCGGCGCGCCCTCATTGCGTGCACAGCGCAGCAATCCAGAGGTGGCGGTTGCGCGTGCGAATCGAGAATTGGTTCGCGCAGCGCGCGAGACATTTGCGCCAAGTCCTTTCTCAGCCCTTCGATGGTGTCGCCTGCCGCCGCGACCGGGTCGACGGTCCAGGTGCGGATCGTTCCAACTCACGTCAGTTCCCGCGCTTTGGTCCGTTGACGCCGGGCGCTTGGTGCCCGAAGTAGGCTGAGACCAAGCACTCGTGATTGTCCCATCGCTTGACCCAAGCCGTGAGCCTCACGATGTCCGTCCGATGCTGCGGGCATGGGCAGAGAATCATGGGACGCTCGCGCGCCGGCGGGTGAGACGCGCCCCGCGAACGCGGCTGTGGCGGCCGGACTCCGCTGAGACAGCGCTGCGGAAATGCGGTGAAAATACGTACCGGATGCGGCAGCGTTGCGTCACGGATACGGTGCGGCTCTTGCCCCTGGGCGGGGCAGCCCCGACGGACCGGGCCCTCCCACGTATTTCCGCCGCCATTTCGGTGAGACGGGCGCGCTCCGGACCCGGGGCCGTCGCTCTCTTGGCCAACTTGGCACCCGAGTTGTGAGCCCCCAGCCTAGCTGGTACAAGCCCCCGCCATGGCGGCGATCCCGCACATCCGTAACTTCTCCATCATCGCGCACATCGACCACGGCAAGTCGACATTGGCGGACCGGCTGATCGAGGCGTGCCATGGCCTGGAGGCGCGCGAGATGACCGCGCAGGTCCTCGACTCGATGGACATCGAGAAGGAGCGCGGCATCACCATCAAGGCGCAGACCGTGCGCCTCAACTACGAGAGCCGGGACGGCAGGAAGTACGTCCTCAACCTCATGGATACGCCCGGCCACGTGGACTTCTCCTACGAGGTCTCGCGCTCGCTGGCCGCGTGCGAAGGCTCAATCCTGCTGGTGGACGCGAGCCAGGGCGTCGAGGCGCAGACGCTGGCCAACGCCTACCTCGCCATCGAGGCGGGCCACGAGATCATCCCGGTCCTCAACAAGATCGACCTGCCCGCCGCCGATCCCGATCGCGCCAAGGCACAGATCGAGGAGGTCATCGGCCTCGACGCGTCCAACGCGGTGATGATCTCCGCCAAGACCGGCCAGGGCATTCCCGACGTGCTCGAGGCGCTGGTGCAGCGCCTGCCGCCGCCGTCCGGCGCCGCCGATGCGCCGCTCGCCATGCTGCTGGTGGACTCCTGGTACGACCCCTACCTCGGCGTCGTCGTCCTGGTGCGAGTCAAGGACGGCATCGTCAAGAAGGGCATGAAGATCCGCATGATGGCGGCGAAGACCTCGCACGTCGTCGAGCAGGTCGGTGTGTTCACGCCCAAGCTGAAGCACTCCGACCAGCTCGGCCCGGGCGAGGTCGGCTTCCTCACCGCCGGCATCAAGGAAGTGGCCGACACCCACGTCGGCGACACCATCACCGAGGATCGCCGCCCCATCGCCCAGTCGCTGCCGGGCTTCAAGCCCAGCATTCCCGTCGTATTCTGCGGACTGTTCCCGGTCGACGCCGCCGACTTCCCCAGGTTGCGCGAAAGCCTTGCCAAGCTGCGGCTGAACGACTCCTCGTTCCACTACGAGCCGGAAACGTCGGCCGCCCTCGGCTTCGGCTTCCGCTGCGGCTTCCTCGGCCTGTTGCACCTCGAGATCATCCAGGAGCGCCTATCGCGCGAGTTCGACCTCGACCTCATCGCCACGGCGCCGTCGGTCGTCTACCGCCTGACCATGACCAACGGCGAGAAGAAGGAGCTGCACAATCCGGCCGACATGCCGGAGGAGAACTACATCGAGCACATGGAGGAGCCGTGGATTCGCGCCACCATCATGGTGCCGGACCAGTACCTCGGCTCCGTGCTCAAGCTGTGCGAGGAACGCCGCGGCGAGCAGACCAACCTCTCGCACACCGGCGCACGCGCCGTCGTTGAGTACGCGCTGCCGCTGAACGAAGTCGTGTTCGACTTCTACGACCGCCTGAAGTCGATCTCGTCCGGCTACGCCAGTTTCGACTACGAGCTGACCGGCTACCGCGAGAACGACCTGGTGAAGATGAACATCCTCATCAACTCCGAGCCGGTGGATGCGCTCTCCACCATCGTCTACCGCAAGAACGCCGAGCAGCGCGGCCGCGCCCTGTGCGAGCGCCTGAAGGAGCTGATCCCGCGCCAGATGTTCATCATCGCCATCCAGGCGGCGATCGGCGGCCGCATCGTCGCGCGCGAGACCATCAGCGCCATACGCAAGGATGTGCTCGCCAAGTGCTACGGCGGCGACGTCACGCGCAAACGCAAGCTTCTCGAGAAGCAGAATAAGGGCAAGAAGCGGATGCGCCAGTTCGGCAAGGTCGACATCCCGCAGGAAGCCTTCATCGCCGCGCTCAAGATGGGCGACACGTAAGGTCGAGGAGACGGCGCCCCGATGACCGAACGCTATGGCGCCAAGGAGTGGGTCGAAATCGTCCGCTCGGTCACCACCACCGTCGCGGTGGCGGTGGCCGGCCTGTGGGCCTACTCGCAGTTCGATCTCAACCGCGAGCGCTAGCCGCGCGCCGAGATCACCCACGAGGCGCGCCACCTGCAGCTGACGCCGGAAGGCATCTGGCTGCGCCTCGACGTCGAGATCAAGAACGTCGGCAACACCAAGCTCGCGCTCTCCACTGGCGAGGTGCGCGTGCAGCAGGTGCTGCCGCTGGCCTGCCCCGCCGCCGGCGACCTCGAGTGCCCGCAGCGCCGCATCGCCGACGGCCTGCCCATCGCCACCGCCACGAACACCCAGGCGCTGTGGCCGATGCTGGCGCGCAAGGAAGTCGCCTGGCCGGGCGGCGACCACTTCATGGAGCCGGGCGAGACCGAGACGATGGCGTTCGACTTCCTGGTGCCGGTGGGCACCAAGGTCGTGACGTTGCTCAGCTACTTCCGCAACGCGACGGTGCGCGGCCAGGACGTCGGCTGGTCAAGCACCACAGTGCACGAATTCTGATGCGGGCGCGGCGGCAACACCTTCAATGACCGGCGCAAAGGTCCGGCAGGCGGACGCCGACGCGGTCGCCGCCCAGTACGAGCGCTGGGTCTACCCGAACCCCGTCGCCGACCTCGCTGCGCCCGAACGCAAGGGCGTGCGCATGGGCGGCGACTTCGAGCGCCACTGGCACACCTTCTGGCCGTCCGAGCCGCCGCGGGAGGACCTCGACGTGCTGGTCGCCGGCTGCGGCGCCAACGCCGCGGCCGTCTACGCGTTCCACCACCCGCGCGCCCGCGTGGTGGGGCGCGACCTCAGCGCGGCGAGCCTCGCCCACGAGAGGCACCTGAAGGACAAGCACGGGCTCGCTAACCTCACCCGGCACCAGGGCCGTATCGAGGAGGTCGCTGCCCTCGGCCAGAGCTTCGACTTCGTCGACTGCACGGGCGTGCTGCACCACCTGCCCGATCCGGTCGCCGGTCTGCGCGCGCTCGGCTCCGTGCTGCGGCCGGGGGCACCATCGCCGTCATGCTATACGGCCTCTACGCGCGCATTGGTTTCCGCATGCTGCGCGAGATGTTCCAGGCGCTGGGGCTGGGCCAGACCGATGCCGACGTCGCCTTCGTCAAGGAGATGCTGGCCGCGCTGCCGCCCGGGCACATCGCTGAGAAGCGGATCGCCGCTAGGTCGTGGACTCATAATGCCTGAGCCAGAGGCGGGTGGCGGCCAGAGCCACGGCTGCCAGGAAGTTGCGGGCGAGCTTGTGGTAGCGGGTGGCGATGCCACGGAAGTGCTTGAGCTTGTTGAAGAAGCGCTCGACGAGGTTGCGTTGACGGTAGATGGCCTTGTCGACGGTGCGCTGGACCTTGCGGGTCCTGTGCGTGGGGATGTGGGCGTGAGCCCCGAGGCCCTCGATGTGGGC
>VGER01000019.1 GCA_016869235.1 Alphaproteobacteria bacterium
CCATCCGAGGAATAAACGAGGGCCCAGGAAGGCCCCCCGCGGGGGGCCTTCCTGCCGTCAGCCGTGATGCATTTTTACTCCGGCCAGACGATGCATTTTTACTCCGGCGTTGACATCCCGGCGAGGAGGGCAACCTCCTCGGGACCGCATTTCGTCCCCGAGATGAAGCCCGGGCAGCCGCAACAAGTATTGATCCCGAAGTCGACCCGTACCACGTCGCGGCGTATCTACGCATGTGGGCAGCGTCTTCGCCTCCCGGCCAGCCACCACCAACATTCAGTGTCGGCGTGTCGTTCGGAGAATCCGAGAGCGGCGTCGAGCCGTTCGACTTTCCTTTGTTGAACCGGCAAATCAGTCAGCACGACCGAGTTGAGGGGAGCTGGACCGGCAGAGGTTCGAATTGGCCCGGGGATTACTATTTTGATAGGCCGCCGGATCGCTTCAAGATGGGCAGCACAGAGCGCGCGCGCGGAGCGTCGGGACTTCTGCTGCTCTATGTCGTCCACCGCGACGCGCTAGGCCGCAGTAGGAAAGGCAAGAAGAGGCGGTATCACACGCCGTTTTTTGGCATCTCGATCCCCGGCGGAGGCCCTGATGAGCGCCGAGTCGTCACCAAGGCGCGGGGCTAGTCACGTGTCGACCATCGAAGAACTTGTGACCAAGTTCACAGGCCTGCCTGCCGCGCAGGGCGGCCGCTGGAACGTCGTTCCATTGGTCGGAAATCGTGCGTTTCTTAGCCGTGATGACGCGGGGCGATTCGCAATATTTGTCGCGGGCGACGAAGAGTCCTTTGGGACATACCCCAAGATACTGAGCATCCAACACGCAGCCGCGATTGTTCCGGTTCCTGGCGGAACACCCTTTCCGGCGCTACGCCTCATGAGTTCGAACGCCGCGCACGGAAATCGGATCATGGCGCATATTGCCTATGAGTTTGAGAGACGCCTGTCATCCGGTGCGACGGTCTCCAACGCTGCCTTGATCGGCGAAATAAGTTGGATACTGGAGCTCCTAACTGACCAGGACACGATCCTTGGCGAAGAACACCAACTGGGACTGCTGGGCGAGCTTGTCCTACTTAGGCGCCTTCTTTCGCTGGCACGCGAACTCGGGCTTCCACCGTTCGAAGCTTTGGCAAGGTGGTGGGGGCATGACAAGGCCAAGCGTGACTACGCCGCCAAAGGTTTGGCAATTGAGGTCAAGACAACGTCTAAGGCCGTCAGAGAGCACTACGTTAGGAGCATCAGCCAACTGGATGCCCAAGATGGAGAGGAAGTCTTTGTTTGGTCCCTTGGCATCCGCCGCGACCCCACGGCGCCGCGCAAGCTCACTTCATTCATTGCAGATGCTAGCGGAATGATTGTTCGTGCTGACGGAAGCCCGGATGTCGATGCCATCCGCTCCTTTGATGCGGGGCTTAGGGCCTACGGCTACGACCCCGACAAAGCGAAGCTGTACGATGCCGGCCCTGGCTTCCTGAACATCCATCTGCCTCCAAGGCTGTTTCGTGAACGCGAGCTCGACCGCGTGCGCCTGACTTCGTTCAAGGGTGATCAGCCTCCCAGCATGGTGAACGAAGTTATGTACATGCTTGAGATGCGCGCGAACGAACTCACACCCGCGGAAGAGCGGAGCGTCCTAGTCCAATTGCTCCGGTCCCCGGCGACGACCGGGTAGCCGGACGCGGCGCCGTTGCGAGGGTGATCCCCGTCCGCTCGCCACCGCCGAATCGGAAGAATCAGGCGAGTTGCGAGTTTTCCCGATGTTCCCGAGGTCGTCAGACGCCGAATGGCGCGCGTCCGAAAGGCCGATACGAAGCCTGAACTCGCGGTGCGATCGCTCTGCCATAGACTCGGCTACCGATTTCGCCTGCACTACCGGCACTTGCCCGGGACGCCGGACTTAGTGTTTCCGCGTCTTCGCAAGCTCATCTTTGTCCACGGGTGTTTTTGGCACCAACACGGCTGCGGGCTTGGGCCCGTCCCGCGCTCGCGCCAAGAATATTGGGTGCCGAAGCTTGAGCGGAACGCTAGTCGCGACCGTCGCGTGCGCGGCGAACTCATGAGGCTGGGCTGGCGCGTGCTCATCGTCTGGGAATGCGAGACGCGAAGCGAGCGGGCTCTTGCGCACCAGCTAGAGGTCTTTCTCGAAGGATGACCGCGACCTAGCTTTGCGACGGAAGTTCGACGAGTGGACCCACCGATGGTCGGGGCTGCTGGACTCGAACCAGCATGGGCCGAAGCCCGAGGGGTTTTAAGCCCCTTGCGTCTACCGTTCCGCCAAGCCCCGGCTCGACCGTATATATACGTCGGGCCTCGGCCGGGCCGAATCAAAGTCCGCTTTGTTCAACGCGTTGCGTTTGCTGCCTTTTCGGACCGGTGGCGCCGGCTTTTAAGTCCTCTGCGTCTACCGTTCCGCCAAGCGGGCGCCGGCGGACCATACCACTAGGGCTCCGGCCGCGTCCGTCGCGGGAGCCGGCGAACGCCGGGAATTACTGGTGCGAGTCGCGCGCCGCCGCGGCGCGCGCGAAGGCGAGATCCGGCCAGGCGAAGGCAATCTCTTGGACCGCGCGTCCGCCCATGCGGATGGTGCGCGTTGCCACCTTCTGCGCTCCCAAGCGTTCGTAGAACGCACGGGCGGGATTGCCGGCCAGGACCCAGACCATGAGGGACGCGAAGCCGAGACCCTGGAGGCGGTCGGCGGCGGCGGACATCAGGCGGGCGCCGAAACCGCGGCGCTGGAACGCGTCGAGCAGGTAGAGCGTGTAAACCTCGGCGCGCCGGGGCGAGCCGCCCGCGCGCTCAGGGCCGGCACTGATGAAGCCGATGACTTGGCTGTCCTGGTCCTCGACGACCAGCGTCACCGCCTGATTGCGTTGGGAGCAAAGCGCGGTCCACCAGAACAGCGTCTCGCGCACCTCGCTCATCGCGCGCAGGATGGTGTCGGGCAGAAGACCCCGGTAGGTGGAGCGCCAGCTGGAAACGTAGACGCGCGCAATCGCGCTCGCATCAACGGGCGAGGCCTTCCGCACGCGGAAATCGATGCTCAATGCCATGGCGCTGCGGCTACTAACCGTCCACCAAAGGCTGCCAGCGGCCCCACACAGGGCATTCGCAGTCTAGCCCGGGCGGCCAGCGACTTTCCATCCGGCGGGGTCGCGCCCCTTTCTTCTGGGCCGCCCGATACTTCGTTGGAAACAGGCGGCCGCGACGGGTTGGGCGCTTGAAAGGACCGCCAAAGGGGCTACCTTCGCTAGCGCATGTTGTTTCCGGGGCCCTTGGTGCGTGGCCGGCTGGTCCGCCGGTACAAGCGGTTCTTGGCGGACGTCGTGCTGGAATCGGGCCCTTGGCGCGGACAGGCGGTGACGGCGCACTGTCCCAATCCAGGCGCCATGCTGGGCCTCACCGAGGCGAATGTGCCGGTGTGGCTGTCCCGTTCTGAGGATCCGAAGCGTGTCCTGCCTTGGACTTGGGAATTGGTGCAGCCCGCCGCGGAACCGGCGGACACGGCTTGTCTCGTCGGCATCAACGCGGCGCGCCCCAACCGTATCGCCGAGGAAGCGATTGGGGGATCGCTGGTCCGCGAGCTCGCGGGCTACGACGTCATCCGGCGCGAAGTCCGGTACGGCGAACGGAGCCGCGTCGACTTGGTATTGGAAAAGGGCGATCAGCGCTGCTTCGTCGAGATCAAGAACGTCCACCTGATGCGTCAGCGCGGCCGGGCCGAGTTCCCCGATTCGGTCACGGCCCGTGGCACGCGCCACTTGCGTGAGTTGGCGGCGCTCGCCGCGCAGGGCGTGCGGACCGTCGTACTGTTCGTCGCGCAGCGCTCCGACGCAAGAGAGTTCGCCATCGCCGGGGATATCGACCCGGCCTTCCAGGCGGCGGTCCACCGGGCCCGGGAAGCAGGGGTAGAGATGCTTTGTTACGCCTGCGCTCTCTCGCCCGAGGAAATTGTGCTAGACAGGTCCTTGCCGGTGGCGGTCTAGGCCGCACCGAGGAGTTTCCTATGAACCGGACAGCTGCCGCGGTCAGCGACGCGCCGACCTTCCAGACGCCCCGTTACCCGTCGCCGGTCCGCGTGCACGGAGCGGACGCTTTCGCCGGCATGCGCAAGGCCGGGCGCCTCGCGGCCGAGACGCTCGACCACATCACGCCGTTCGTGAAGCCGGGCGTCACCACGGATGCGCTCGATGCGCTGTGCCACGCGTTCATCATGGATCACGGTGCGTTGCCGGCGCCCCTGCACTACCGGGGCTTCCCGAAGTCGATCTGCGCCTCGGTGAACCACGTCGTCTGCCATGGCATCCCCGGCGACAAGATTCTGAAGGTCGGCGACATCCTCAATATCGACGTCACCGTCATCCTCGACGGTTGGCATGGCGACTCGAGCCGCATGTATTTCGTTGGCGACGTCGGCCGCAAGGCGGAGCGTCTGTGCGAAATCACCTATGAGGCGATGATGCTGGGCATCGACGTTGTGCGCCCGGGCGCAACGACGGGCGACATCGGCCATGCAATCCAGCAGTTCGCGGAGCACCACCGCTACTCCGTGGTGCGCGACTTCTGCGGCCACGGGATCGGCCGCGTCTTCCACGAGCCGCCCAACATCGTTCATTACGGCGAGCCCGGGACCGGCGTGAAGCTCGTGGAGGGAATGATCTTCACCGTCGAGCCGATGATCAACCTCGGCAAGTGGGAGGTGGGCATGCAGCCGGACGGCTGGACAGCCGTCACGCGCGACCGCTCGCTGTCGGCACAGTTCGAGCACTGCGTGGGCGTGACCGCGACCGGCTACGAGATCTTCACGCGCTCGCCAAAAGGTCTCGATCGTCCGCCCTACCCCGCCGCCTGAGGCGGCGCCTCGGCATGTCCGAGCCTTCCACGGCACGGCTTGCCCGGCAGGAGCCGGGCATTCCCCGGCTGTCGCGCGAAGAGTTCGCCGGGATGCGCAAGGCGGGACGCCTTGCCGCCGACACGCTGGACCATGCGGCCGGACTGGTGCGGCCGGGTGTGTCGACCGGCTTCCTCGACGCCGCCTGTCACGAGTTCATCGTCGGACATGGCGGCACTCCGGCGCCGCTCCATTACAAGGGCTTCCCGAAGTCCATCTGCACCTCGGTAAACCACGTCGTCTGCCACGGCATTCCCGGCGACAAGGTCCTGCACGACGGCGGCATCGTGAATATCGACGTGACGGTGATCGTCGATGGATGGCACGGCGACTCAAGCCGCATGTACTTCGCTGGCCATGTCGGCCGGAAAGCCGCCCGCCTGTGCGACGCGACCTACGAAGCGATGATGTGCGGCATCGCCGCGGTGCGCCCCGGCGCCACGACAGGGGACATCGGCCACGCCATCCGGTCGTTTGCCGAGCACCAGCGCACGTCGGTGGTGCGCGACTTCTGCGGCCACGGCATCGGCCGCATCTTTCAGGGCGCGGAAATCCTCCACTATGGCGAGCCTGGCGACGGCATCCCGCTCGTGGAGGGCATGTGCTTCACCGTCGAGCCGATGCTCAATGCCGGCCGACCCGAGGTGCGCATGCTCCCCGACGGATGGACCGCAGTGACGCGCGACAAGTCGCTCTCGGCGCAGTTCGAGCACACCATCGGCGTGACGGCGGACGGCCGTGAGATCTTCACGCGCTCGGCGATCGGCCGCGATCGGCCGCCCTATGGCGGGTAAGAAGGCCGAGGCCGCCGAGGACGCACCGCACTACCTCGGGCATCGGCAGCGGCTGAAGGAGCGCTTCTACGAGGCGCCCGACGCCTTCCAGGAGTATGAGCTGCTCGAGCTCCTCCTGACCTTCGCAATTCCCCGCAAGGACACCAAGAAGCTCGCCAAGGACCTGATGGGCGAGTTCGGCAGCTTCGGCGACGTGCTTGGGGCCGACCGCGCGCGACTGGAGGCTGCGGGCCTGCCGCCGAATGCTGTGACGCTATTCAAGACCACCTACGTCGCCGCGGCGCGCCTGGCGCGCGCGGAAGCGCGCCGGGGCAGCGCCCTCTCGTCCATGGATGCGGTGATCGCCTATTGCACCACTGCCATGGCACACGAGACGATCGAGCAGTTCCGCGTCCTTTACCTCGACCGCAAGAACGTGCTGATCAAGGACGAGAAGCAGCAGGGGACCGTTGACCACACGCCGGTGTACCCGCGCAACGTGGTGAAGCGAGCGCTGGAGCTGTCGGCGTCGGCGCTGATCATCGTCCACAATCATCCGAGCGGCGATCCCACGCCGTCGGCGGCAGACATCGACATGACCCGCCAGGTGAAGGAGGCTTGCCAGAAGCTTGGACTCGTGCTGCACGACCACGTCGTGATCGGCCGGGGCAAGCACGCAAGCTTCCGCACCCTCGGCCTCTTGTAGGAGCAGCGACGTGAATCAGGACGAGATGAAGGCCATGGTGGCCAGGGCGGCGCTCAACCATGTGCCGGCCGGGTCCATTGTCGGCGTAGGCACCGGCTCGACCGTGAACCTGTTCATCGATGCCCTCGCCTCGATCCGGGATCGCATCAAGGGCGCCGTCTCGAGCTCCGTGAAGAGCACCGAGCGCATGCGCGGACATGGCATTCATGTGTTCGACGCCAACCAGGTCGAGCACCTGCCGGTCTACATCGACGGCGCCGACGAGATCGACCACCGGGGCAACATGATCAAGGGCGGCGGCGCAGCCCTCACGCGCGAGAAGATCGTCGCCGACCTCGCCGGCGCCTTCATCTGCATCGCCGACGCCTCGAAGCTGGTGAAGGTGTTGGGTAAGTACCCCCTGCCGGTCGAGGTCATCCCCATGGCCACCAACCAGGTGATCCGACGTTTCAAGGTGATTGGCGGCGACGCTCAGCCTCGCGCCGGCGTCACCACCGACAACGGCAACCTGCTGCTCGATGTGCGCGGCCTGTCGATCACCGACCCCGCGGCCATGGAGATCGAGGTGAGCCTGTGGCCGGGAGTGGTCGAAGTGGGGATTTTCGCCCGCCATCGGGCGAGGCTCTGCCTGCTGGGGACGCCCGACGGTGTCCGCCACATGGACTTCTGAGCCGCTAGCGCTCGCAGACGCCCCAGCTCACCGCCAGCGGCTCGCGCGTCAGGCCTTGCGCCGGAGTCCCGGCGAGCACCAGGCCGGCCAGCCGGCCCATGGCGAATTGCCCGGAGGCGCGCTGCAGGACGAACAGGCGCAGGCCGTCGCTACAAGTCCACACCTGGTCGTCACCGCCGCACCGGAAGTTGAACGAGGGTCCGCCCTCGATGGTCACCGCCATGCCGGGGTATTCGACGAACAGGGTGAAGCGGGCGCCGGGGAAGCGAACGCGCTCCGGCTGGGCCGCCTCGAGGTGGAAGCCGACCGAATCGCGCTCCTCGCAAAAGAACAGGTCGGCGGCACTTGCGACCTCTGGCTGGACCATGAGAAACACAGTGGCGAGACGCCACGGAATGCCGGCGCGCATGCGGATGCTCCTCCCCCTAGGTGCCCCAGGCGGCTGGCAACTCTACCACTACCGCCACCGCCAGGACCGCCGATGATCCCGCGCTACAGCCGCCCGGAAATGTCCGCCATTTGGGAGCCCGACGCGCGCTTCCGCATCTGGCTCGAGATCGAGACCCTGGCGGCCGAGGCAATGGCCAGCCTGGGCCAGGTGCCGAAATCGGTTCCCAAGGCCCTGCGCGCCAAGGGCAACTTCGACATCGCCCGCATCGACGCCATCGAGCGCGAGGTGCAGCACGACGTCATCGCGTTCCTCACGTCGGTCGCGGAATACGTCGGACCGGAGGCGCGCTTCGTCCACCAGGGAATGACGTCCTCCGACGTGCTCGACACGTGCCTGGCGGTGCAGCTGACGCGGGCGAGCGACCTCCTCCTCGCCGACCTCGACGCTTTGCTGAAGGTGCTTAAGCGGCGGGCGAAGGAGCACAAGGACGACATCACCATCGGTCGCACCCATGGCATTCATGCCGAGCCGACCACGTTCGGACTCAAGCTGGCCTACGCGTATGCCGAGTTTGCTCGCGCCAAACAGCGGCTGGAGGCCGCGCGCGCCGACATCGCCACCTGCGCGATTTCCGGCGCCGTCGGCACGTTCGCCAACGTCGATCCGCGGGTGGAGGCGTACGTCGCCAAGAAGCTCGGCCTGGCGGTCGAGCCCGTCTCGACTCAGGTCATCCCGCGCGACCGGCATGCGATGTACTTCTCGACCCTCGCGGTGATCGCGAGCTCGCTCGAGCGCCTCGCCACCGAGGTACGCCATCTGCAGCGCTCGGAAGTGCGCGAGGCCGAGGAGTTCTTCTCGGCCGGACAAAAGGGCTCCTCTGCCATGCCGCACAAGCGCAACCCGATCCTGTCAGAGAACCTCGCCGGCCTCGCTCGCATCGTGCGCAGCGCGGTGGTGCCGGCGCTCGAGAACGTGGCGCTGTGGCACGAGCGCGACATCTCGCATTCCTCGGTCGAGCGCGTGATTGGCCCCGATGCGACCATCGCGCTGGACTTCGCGCTGGTCCGGCTGACGCAGATGATGGACAAGCTGGTCGTCTACCCCGAGCGCATGCGCGCCAATCTCGAGCAGAACGGCGGCATCGTATTCTCGGGGGCTGTGCTGCTCGCGCTCACCGAGGCGGGCATGTCGCGCGAGGACGCCTACCGCGTCGTGCAGCGCAACGCTCTCAAGGTTTGGGACCAGGGTGGCAGCTTCCGCGCCCGGATCGAGCAGGACGCGCAGGTGAAGAAGCTATTGTCGAAGAAAGCGCTCGATGCGGCATTCGATCCGATGCGCCACACGCGTCACGTCGACACGATCTTCAAGCGCGTGTTCCGCGGCGCGTAGCTCCGCTACTCCGCCATCAACTGGTTGCGAGCCTCGGTGAGCAGCTCTTCCATGCGCTTGCGCAGCCGGTGGTCGGAGACGTCGACCTTCTTGCCCTTGAGGTCCCCCATGACCTTCTTGAAGACGTCCTCGTCTCCCGCCTCTTCGAAGTCGGACTCGACCACGGTCCTGGCGTAGGCCGTCGCCGCGTCGCCCTTCATGCCCATCTGCTCGGCGGCCCACAAGCCAAGGAGCTTGTTGCGGCGCGCATTGACCTTGAACTGGAGCTCTTTGTCGTGGGCGTACTTCTCTTCGAAGGCCTTCTTGCGATCGTCCATCGCCATGGGCGGGGCTCCTTGGTAGGCGGCGGGCAGGAGGCGAAGGGATAGCCCCCGGACGCGCCCGAATCAATCGCCAAGGCGTCGCGGACAGCCCTGCCTCCATAGGGCAAAACCCTAGGATTTCCGCCTCTTTCGCCGCGTTGTGGGCCTCGGATGATTGCGATATGGTCCCCTCTCCCAACCGCCAGGCCTACCCCGACAACTCGCTGCAAAAGCGGGGCGCTGCCGTTCCTCCAGGACCTAGATGTCGCGACGCAAACAAATCTACGAGGGCGAAGCCAAGGTGCTGTTCGAGGGCCCGGAACCGGGCACGCTCGTGCAGTACTTCAAGGACGACGCGTCGGCGAACAACAACCAGAAGAAGGGCACGATCACCGGCAAGGGCGTGCTCAACAACCGCATCTCCGAGTACTTGATGACCAAGCTCGGCGAGATCGGCGTGCCGACGCACTTCGTGCGCCGCCTCAACATGCGCGAGCAGCTGATCCGCGAGGTGGAGATCATTCCGCTCGAGGTGATCGTGCGCAACGTCGCCGCCGGCTCGATCTCGAAGCGTCTCGGCATTCCGGAAGGCACGACGCTGCCGCGCTCGATCGTCGAGTTCTGCTATAAGGCCCACGAGCTCGGCAACCCGCATGTGTCCGAAGAGCACATCACCGCGTTAGGCTGGGCGACCCCGCAAGAGATCGACGAGATCATGTCGCTGTCGCTGCGCGTCAACGACTTCCTGTGCGGCCTGTTCCTCGGCGTCGGCATCCGCCTGATCGACTTCAAGGTCGAGTTCGGCCGCTACTACAACCAGAACGACGAGATGAGCATCATCCTCGCCGATGAGATCAGTCCCGACTCCTGCCGCCTGTGGGACGTGCGCACCAACGACAAGTTGGACAAGGATCGCTTCCGCAAGGATCTCGGTGGCGTCGCCGAAGCGTACCAGGAGGTCGCGCAGCGCCTGGGCATCCTGCCGGAGAGCGGTCCGCGCGACATGCCCGGCCCCAAGGTGATGCAGTGAAAGCGCGCGTTCACGTGACCCTCAAGCAGGGGGTTCTCGATCCGCAGGGCAAGGCGATTGCCAACGCGCTGCACGCGCTTGGCTTTGACAGCGTCATTGGCGTCCGCCAAGGCAAGTTCCTCGAGCTCGACCTGAAGGACGCCGACACGGCGAGCGCAGAGAAGAGCATGCGCAGCATGTGCGAGCGCCTGCTAGCCAACACGGTCATCGAGGATTACGCATTCGAAGTGTGGAAGTAAGCGTTGGCGAAGTCCTGAAGTGAAGTCAGCCGTCATTGTCTTCCCGGGGTCCAACTGCGACCGCGACGTCGCGGTGGCTCTCGCCCGCGTCACCGGTTCGGCGCCGACCATGGTGTGGCATGGCGATCGTGCCATCCCGAAGGTGGACCTGATCGTCCTGCCCGGCGGCTTCTCGTACGGCGACTACCTGCGCTCGGGCGCCATGGCGGCGCACTCGCCGGTGATGACCGAGGTGGCATCGCGCGCCAAGCAAGGCGTGCCCGTGCTCGGCATCTGCAACGGATTCCAGATCCTCACCGAGGCCGGGCTGTTGCCGGGGGCCCTGATCCGCAACGCCGGACTGCACTTCATCTGCCGCGACGTTCACCTCAAGGTCGAGAACACCGGCTCGATGTTCACGCGCGGCTACAAGACCGGCCAAGTGGTGCGCATTCCCATCGCCCATGCCGACGGCAACTACCGTGCCGACCCCATGACGCTGGATCGGCTCGAGGGCGAAGGCCTGGTGGCGTTCCGCTATTGCAGCGCGGAGGGGACCGTCGGCGAAGCGCACTCGCCGAATGGCTCGGCGCGCAATATTGCCGGCATCTTCAACGAGAAGCGCACGGTGCTCGGCCTCATGCCGCACCCCGAACGCATGATCGAGCCGATGCTGGGCGGCTCGGACGGACGGCCCTTCTTCGAGGGCATCGCCGAGGCTCTCGCCGCATGACCGCGGCCAATACCAAGGCCGCGGGCCAGCCCCAGAACATGGAGGCCCTCGCGCGCGAGTTTGGCCTTTCGGCGGACGAGCACAAGCTCACCCAGTCGATCCTGGGGCGCACGCCCAACGTCACCGAGCTTGGCGTCTTCTCGGTGATGTGGAGCGAGCACTGCTCCTACAAGAGCTCGAAGAAGTGGCTGCGCAAGCTGCCCACCACGGCGCCGTGGGTGGTGTGCGGTCCCGGCGAGAACGCCGGCGTCATCGACATCGGCGACGGCATGGTTGCCATCTTCAAGATGGAGTCGCACAACCATCCGTCGTTCATCGAGCCTTACCAGGGCGCCGCAACGGGCGTCGGCGGCATCCTGCGTGACGTGTTCACCATGGGCGCGCGGCCCATCGCCAACCTCAACTCGCTGCGCTTTGGCGACCCCAAGCACCCCAAGACGCGCCACCTCATCGCCGGCGTCGTCGGCGGCATCGGCGGCTACGGCAATTGCGTCGGCGTGCCCACGGTCGGCGGCGAATGCACGTTCCACCCACGCTACAACGGCAACATCCTGGTCAACGCCATGACCGTAGGCCTCGCGCGCAAGGACCGCGTGTTCTACGCGCGCGCCGCGGGCGTCGGCAATCCGGTCGTTTACGTCGGCTCCAAGACCGGGCGCGACGGCATCCACGGCGCCACCATGGCGTCCGCGGTGTTCGGCGACGAGGTCGAGGCCAAGCGGCCCACCGTGCAGGTCGGCGACCCGTTCACCGAGAAGCTGCTCATCGAGGCGTGCCTCGAGCTGATGGCCACCGACGCCATCGTCTCGATCCAGGACATGGGCGCGGCGGGCCTGACCTCGTCGTCGTTCGAGATGGCGGGCAAGGGCGGCCTCGGTATCGAGCTCGACCTCGACAAGGTGCCGCAGCGCGAGCCGGGCATGAGCGCCTACGAGATCATGTTGTCGGAGAGCCAGGAGCGCATGCTCATGGTGCTGAAGCAAGGTAGGGAAGCCGAGGCCGAGCGCATCTTCCGCAAGTGGGAATTGGACTTCGCGGTGATCGGCCGGCTGACAGACACGGGCCGGCTCGTCCTGCGCCAGCACGGCCAGGTCGCGGCCGACATGCCGGTGGCGCCCTTGTCCGAGCAGATGCCGGAGTACGCGCGCCCCTGGGTTCCGTCCGCCCCGCGCTCATCCGTCGACGCCAACAGCGTGCCGATCCCGGACGACATTGCCGGCGTGCTGAAGAAGCTGATCTCCTGCCCCGACGTCGCGTCCAAGCGCTGGATTTGGGACCAGTACGACCACATGGTGATGGCCGACACCCTGCAACGCCCGGGCGGCGACGCGGCCGTCGTGCGCATCCACGGCAGCGACCGCGCGCTCGCAATCACCACCGACTGCACGCCGCGCTATTGCGATGCCGACCCGAAGGTGGGCGGCGCCCAGGCCGTTGCCGAGGCGTGGCGTAACATCACGGCGGTCGGCGCCAAGCCGCTCGCCATCACCGACTGCATGAACTGCGGCAACCCCGAGCGGCCCGAGATCATGGGCCAGTTTGCCGGCTGCATCGAAGGCATGGCCGGGGCGTGCAAGGCGCTCGATTTCCCCGTCGTGTCCGGCAATGTGTCGCTCTACAACGACACAGGCAGCACGGGGGTGCAGCCGACTCCATCGATCGGCGGCGTCGGGATTCTCGACAACCTGCGTGTCATGCAGACCATCGCCCTCAAGGGCGCCGGCCATGCGCTGGTGCGGATCGGGCACACGCGGGGGCACTTGGGCGCATCCCTCTACCTGCGCGAGATCGCCGGCCGCGAAGACGGAGCCCCGCCGCCGGTGGATCTGCAGGAGGAGCGCCGCAACGGCGACTTCGTGCGCACCTTCATCCAGACCGGCAAATCGTTGGCCTGTCACGACGTCTCGGACGGAGGCTTGCTTGTCGCCGTCGCCGAGATGGCAATGGCAGGTGGGATTGGCGCGAAGCTGGAAATCCCGACTGCGGCCCTGCCCCCGCACGCCTTCCTGTTCGGCGAAGATCAGGCGCGGTACGTGCTGGAAGTGGCCGAGTCCGACCTCGCCACCCTGCTGACCCATGCCGAGAACGAAGGCGTGATTGCCCGCCGTATCGGAACTACCGGCGGCGCGTCGTTGACAGGCATTGGGGGGTGGGCCATATCCGTCAGCGAGTTGAAGGCCGCCAACGAGGCGTGGCTGCCAGCCTATATGTCTGGAAGCGCTTAAGGTTGTGGGGGCGGTCCATGGCGATGAAAGCCGAGGAAATCGAACGCCTGATCAAGGAGGCGTTCCCCGACGCCATCGTCAAGATCGACGACCTGCGCGGCGACGGCGACCATTACGCCGCCAAGGTCATCTCCAAGGCGTTCGTGGGCGTGCCGCGGGTGCGGCAGCACCAGATGGTATACTCGGCCTTGAAGGGCCGCATGGGCGGCGAGCTGCATGCGCTTGCGCTGCAGACCGAAGCGCCGCCGCGATAGAGAGGAACCCTTATGAGCGATCAGGCTGCCAATCCGGTCTTCGACCGCATCCGCCAGGAGATCAAGGACAATTCCGTCGTGCTGTTCATGAAGGGCACGCCGGCCTTCCCGATGTGCGGCTTCTCCGCCGCCGTCGTGCAGGTGCTCAACAACATGGGCGTGCAGTACAAGGGCATCGACGTGCTGACCGATCCCAGCCTGCGCCAGGGCATCAAGAACTTCTCGGATTGGCCGACCATTCCGCAGCTCTACGTGAAGGGCGAGTTCGTCGGCGGCTGCGACATCGTGCGCGAGATGCAGGCGTCGGGCGAGCTGGAGACGCTCTTCACCGACAAGGGCGTCGCCACCAAGGCGGCCTAGCCGGGCCCGAAAACGAAAGAGCCGCGGGTTTGCCCGCGGCTCTTCGTATTTCGTCAGGTCAGCGCGCCTAGCGCGAGTAAAGCTCGACGACGAGGTGCGGCTGCATCTGCACCGGGTAGGGGACCTCGGCGAAGGACGGCACGCGCAGGAAGGTGCCCTTCATCGCCTTGTGGTCGACCTGGAGGTAGTCCGGCACCTCGCGCTCGGCCGACTGGCTGGCCTCGAGCACAGTGGCGTTTTCCCTCATCTTCGAGCCCACCTCGATGGTGTCGCCCGCCTTCAGCATGTAGCCGCCGACGTTCACGCGCTTGCCGTTGACGCGCACGTGGCCGTGGTTGATGAGCTGGCGCGTCGCAAAGACCGTCGGCGCGAACTTCATGCGGTAGACGACGGTGGACAGGCGGCGCTCTAGGAGCCCGATCAGGTGCTCGGAGGTGTCGCCCGGCAGGCGGATGGCTTCGCGGTACAGGTTGCGGAACTGCCGCTCGGAGATCTCGCCGTAATAGGCCTTCAGCTTCTGCTTGGCGGCGAGCTGGTTGCCGTAGTCCGACAGGCGGCGCCGGCGGGCCTGGCCATGCTGGCCGGGGCGATAGTCGCGGCGGTTGAGGGCGCTCTTCGGCCGCCCCCACAGATTGACGCCGAGCGAGCGGTTGACCTTGTACTTGGACGAAGCGCGTTTGGTCATGTGGTCCTTGGCTGGCGGCCAACGGCTCGGCCCCACTGGAGCCGTGGCCTTAGCCACAAAGGTGCTTAACACCCCAAGGACCATGGCCCTCGGGGCCGGGGTACTTAGCCCAGGGGCCTTGCGGTTGTCAAACCGGAATGGCCCCGAAAGCCGCCTGAGAAACAGGCCACAACGCGCCCACCGAGGCCGGCCGCCGACCTCGAATACGCCGCAAGCTCGCCGCAGCGCACCAGGCGGCGGCCACACCCGCGCTAGTCCTTGTAGTCACGCCGCGCGCGCGGGTTCCCCTCCACCAGCGCCTTGATGATGCCGCGCATGGTGCGCACGTCCTGCTCGGTCAGGCCGGCGCGCAGGTACATGTTGCGGATATTGCGCGCCATGCGCTTGGCCTTCTCGTTCGGCCAGAAGAAGCGGGCGGCGTCCAGCTCGCGCTCGAGGTGCGCGAACATCTCGAGCACTTCCTTGTTGGGTGCCTTGCCCGACCGGCGGCCGCGCCGGCGCACCGGACCGCGGGCTGTCTCGTCGTGCTTCGCGCCGAGGAACCACTCGTAGCCGATGAGCAGGACCGAGTGCGCAAGGTTGAGGGACGCAAAGCCGGGGTTGGCCGGGATGGCAATGACCGCATCGGCCATGGCGAGCTCGTCGTTGTGCAGGCCGGTACGCTCCGGACCGAACAGTACGCCGGCGGTGTCGCCGCGCGCGATGTGCTCGTGCAAACGCTGGGCGCCCTCCTCGGCCGACAGCACCATCTTCTCCATGTCGCGCGGCCGCGCGGTGGCGGCATATACGTGCTGAAGATCGGCGAGCGCCTCGGGCGTCGAATCGAATACCCGTGCACGCGAGATGACCTCCTCGGCGCCGGAGCTTGCTGCGACCGCACGCTCGTTCGGCCAGCCCTGGCGCGGCTGCACGAGGCGCAGGTCGGACAGGCCGAAGTTGAGCATCGCCCGCGCGGCGCTGCCAATGTTCTCGCCGAGCTGCGGTCGCGCCAGCACCACCGCGGGGCCGCCGAGGATGAGCGCCTGGGTGCGATCGGTGCCTGCCATCTATGCCGCCCGCAACGCCGCGGTTCGCGGCCACACATACAGCGCCACCGCCGCCCAGATGCAGCCGAACGTGATGAAGTCTGCGGCTGCGAACGCCTCGCCGAAGTACGTCACGGCAAGCACGAACTGGATCGACGGGGAGATGAACTGCAGGATGCCGATGGTCGCCAGGCGCATGCGCCGCGCGCCGGCGGTGAACCAAACCAGCGGCAAGGCAGTCGTCACTCCGGCCAGGATGAGGGCGCCGCTCAGCACCGGTTCCGCCATGCCAAAGGCGCCCTCCGCGCCGATCAGGAGCAAATAGCCGCCGGCGAACGGCGCCAGCCATAGCAGTTCGATGGCGAGGCCCTCGAGCGATGCCGGATGGGCGATCTTGCGCAGATACGAATACAGCGCGAAGGAGCTGGCAAGCCACAAGGCGATCCACGGCCAGTCGCCGAACGCGATGGTATGATTGACGACGCCGGCAATTGCCAGCGCGACGGCGGCGGTCTGCGGCCAGTTGAGCCGCTCGCGCAGCAGCACGATGCCGAGCAGGACGCTGAACAGCGGGCTTATGAAGTAGCCGAGGCTCGACTGCAGCACCTGCCCGCGGTTCACGGCAAAGATGAATCCGAGCCAATTGGAGGCGATCAGCAGCGCCGTCACCGCCAGTAGCAGCAGCGCGCGCCGGTCGGCGAGGTGCAGCAGCAGCATGCGGGCGCGATCCTGCGCCATGCACAGGACCATCACGATCGTCAGGGACCACAGGACGCGATGGGCGAGCACCTGCGCCGGCGGCACCTCGCGCAGAACCTCGTAGAGGAGCGGAATGAAGCCCCAGACGGCGACGGCGGCGAGGGCATAGCCCGCGCCCACGCGCGCCTGCGTGCGCGCCGATGTGCTCATGCCCATGCCTAGCGGCGGAACTGCTTTTCGAGCATGTCGACCACGTTCTCGGCCTCGCCGAGATCGCAGTCCGGCGCACGCTCGGCGCCCACCTCCGCCTCCATGCGGCGCAGCATCGGCTCGCTTTCCTGCACGGCCGTGATGGCGGGATTGAGGAAGGTGGTTGCCGCGTACGACAAGCCGTTGTGGGGCGCCAGCATGCGAAGTCCGCCGCGCGCCTCCTCGTAGCTCGCATAGAAGCTGATGATGCGCAGCACGTAGTTGGACGGCAGCACGCCGATCTTGTCGACGAGGCGCTCGAACAGCACCGGTGTCGGCGGCATGTTCTCGGCGATGAACTGCTCGCCGAGGTCGGTGTGGCGCAGCGCCTTGTCGGCGACGAGACGCGCCACCACCGATACCTTCTCGCGCAGGACGACGATCTCGCCGTAAAGGGCCGCCAGGATGGCGCGGCTCTCGTTGCGGCGCCGCTCGGCTTCGCGCCGCCGCACGCCGCGCGCGTTCAGAAGGTACGCGCCCACCAGCAGCAGGAACCCCGCCAGGATGGCGATGCCTTCCTGCCAGTCCTGGGCGACGGCGGAGATGCGCGCAAAGCTGTCGGACAGCACCGGACCGCCTATTCGGCTGCCTTGACGATTCCGGCCGGCGCGCCGTCCCGGTACAGCTTGTAGACGATCGCGTCATAGAGCGCCTGGAACGAGGCGTCGATGATGTTGGCGGAAACGCCGACCGTGCCCCAGCGATTGCCCTGTCCGTCGCGACTTTCGATCATCACGCGCGTCACCGCGCCGGTGCCCTGCGTCAGGATGCGCACCTTGTAGTCCACGAGCTCGAGGTCGGCGAGGTACGCCGAGTACTTGCCGAGCTCCTGGCGCAGGGCGTAGTCGAGCGCGTTGACCGGGCCGTTGCCCTCGCCCACCGACAGCAGCGTGTCGCCGTCGACGACGCTCTTGACCATGGCGTCGGAGGTGGTCACCAGGCCGCCGCGGGCGTTGTAGCGGCGCTCGACGATGACCCGGAAGCTGGCGACGTGGAAGTACTCCGGAATGCGGCCGAGGGCGCGCAACGCCATCAGCTCGAAGCTCGCCGCCGCATCGTCGTAGGCGTAGCCCTGGTGCTCGCGCTCCTTCATGTCGGCGATCAGGCCGCCAAGGCGCGGATCGTCCGCCGCGACCTCGATGCCGACCTCCTTCAGGCGCAGCAGCACGTTGGCCTTGCCCGCCTGGTCGGACACCAGGACATGGCGCCGGTTGCCGACCAGCTCGGGCGAGACGTGCTCGTAGGTGCGCGGGTCCTTGGCGACGGCCGAGCCGTGCAAGCCGCCCTTGTGCGCGAACGCCGCGTCGCCGACGTACGGCGCGTGCGTGTTGGGCGCGCGGTTGAGGCGCTCGTCCAGCAGACGCGAGACGTGGGTGAGCTGACGCAATCCCTCTGAGCCGACCCCGGTCTCGTAGTGCTCGGCGAAGTCCGGCTTGAGCAGCAAGGTCGGGATGATCGAGACCAGGTTGGCGTTTCCGCAGCGCTCGCCGATGCCGTTCAGCGTTCCCTGGACATGGCGTACGCCGGCACGCACCGCCGCCAGGCTGTTGGCCACGGCATTGTCGGTGTCGTTCTGGGCGTGGATGCCGAGTCGATCGCCGGGGATTACCTTGGCGACCGCGGTGACGATGCGCTCGACCTCGTGCGGCAGCGTCCCGCCGTTGGTGTCGCACAGGACAATCCAGCGCGCGCCAGCCTCCAGGGCGGCGATCGCGCACTCGAGGGCAAATCCAGAGTTAGCCTTGTAGCCGTCGAAGAAATGCTCGCAGTCGAGCATCGCTTCGCGCCCGCGCGTCACCGCGGCGGCGATGCTGTCGGCGATGACCTTGACGGCCTCCTTCTGGGTCGTGCCAAGGGCGAGCTCGACGTGCCAGTCCCAGGTCTTGCCCACCAGGCAGGCGGCCGGCACCTCGGCGTCGAGCACGGCCTTGAGACCGGGGTCGTTGGAGACGCTGCGACCGGGCCGCCGCGTCATGCCGAACGCGGTCAGCTTGGCGCGCTTGAGCTTGGGCGGTTTGGCGAAGAAATCGGTGTCGGTCGGATTGGCGCCGGGCCAGCCGCCCTCGATGTAGTCGATGCCGATGCCGTCGAGCGCCTGGGCGATGGCGCGCTTGTCCTCGACCGTGAAGGCGACGCCCTGGCTCTGGTTGCCGTCGCGCAGGGTCGTATCGAACATGTAGAGCCGTTCGCGCTTCATGCGCGCCTCCAGCTCGTTCCCTTGGGCGTGTCCTCGAGCACGATGTTCTTGGCTTCCAGAGCGGCGCGGATGCGATCCGCCTCGCCGTAGTTCTTGGCCTTCTTGGCCGCGGCGCGCTGCGCAATGAGCGCTTCGATCTCGGCCTCGTCGGTCCCCGTCGCGCCGCCACGAAACCACGCCTTGGCGTCTTTGGCGAGGACTCCCATCACGCCGGCGGACGCCTTCAAGGCGGGCTGGGCTGCGGTGTCGCCGGCCAACGCGCGGTCCGCCAGCCCATGCAGGCGCGCGATCGCCAGCGGCGTGTTGAGGTCGTCCTCCAGGGCGGCAAGGAATTCGTCGTCCGGTTCGCCGGCCTTGGCGTCCCCGGCGGCGCGGTACCAACGGTCGAGCGCTTTCTTGGACTGCTCGACGACCTCGTCGGTCCAATCCAGGCCCTGCCGGTAGTGCCCCGAAAGAAGAGTGAGACGGATGGTCTCCCCGTCGTGGCGCTGCAGCAGGCTATGGGCGGTGACGACGTTGCCCACCGACTTGGCCATCTTCTCGCCGCGCATCGTGATGAAGCCGTTGTGCACCCAGTAGCGGGCCAGCGGTGCACCTTCGTGCGCGCAACGGCTCTGCGCGATCTCGTTCTCGTGGTGCGGGAAGATCAGATCCTGGCCGCCACCGTGGATGTCGAAGGTGGTGCCGAGGTACTTGTCCGCCATGGCTGAGCACTCGATGTGCCAGCCCGGGCGGCCGCGACCCCACGGGCTGTCCCAGCCCGGCTGGTCGGCGGTCAAGGACTTCCACAGAACGAAGTCGGCGGGGTCGCGCTTGTAGGGCGCGACGTCGACGCGCGCGCCGGCGATCATGCCTTCGCGATCCTGGCGCGACAGCTCGCCGTAGGTCGGATCGGATGGCACGTGGAACAGCACCGTGCCGTGCGCGACGTAGGCGTGACCCTTGGCGATGAGCGCCTCGATCATGGCGATCATCTCGGCGATATGCTGCGTCGCCCGCGGCTGCACCGTCGGTGGCAGAACGCCGAGCGCCGCCATGTGGTCCTGGTACGCTTTCTCGGTGCGCCCCGTCAAACTCTCGATCGCCTCGCCATTGCGCTTGGCTGCGTCGATGATCTTGTCGTCGACATCGGTAATGTTGCGCACGTAGGTGACGCGGGCATACGAGCGGCGCAGGACGCGGTACAGGAGGTCGAAGACGACCGCCGCGCGCGCGTTGCCGACATGGACGAAGTCGTAAACCGTCGGCCCGCACGCATACATGCCGACGGAGTCCGGCCGCATCGGCCGGAACGGCTCCTTGTGATGCGTCAAGGTGTTGTAGAGGACCAGCCCCACGTCACGTACCTCGGCTCAGCCGGGCCAGCACGCGCTCGCGGCCGATCAAGGGCAGCAGCGCCTTCATCTCGGGCCCCGTGTCGCGCCCCGTGAGCGCCACGCGCAGGGGATGGAATAGCGCACGTCCCCTGGTTCCGGTAGCACCGGCCACCGCGCCGGTCCAGGCGGACCACGTCGCGTCGTTCCAAGGCTCGAGCGGCAACAGCGCGGCGGCCTTGGCGACCAGGGTCGCGTCTTCCACCGGCGCCGACAGGGCCGGGGCGGTAACCACCCGCGCCCACTCGGCCGCGTCCGCCACGCGGGAAAGGTTGCCACGGACCGCCAGCCAGAACGCTTCCGGGTTGGGCACGGCGAGCGTCTCGATCCGGTCGCGCGCGGCGGCGTACGGCAACTGATGCACGACCTTGGCGTTGTGCGCGCGCAGGTCGTCGGGATCGAAATGGGCCGGCGCCCGGCCGAAGTGCGTAAGGTCGAATTTGGCAGCGACTTCCTGCAGATCGGAGCGCGGCTCGATCGGATCGGAACTACCGAGGCGAGCGAGGTAGCTGGCTATCGCCATCGCTTCGATGCCGTCGGCATGCAGGTCCGCCAGGCTGAGAGCGCCGAGGCGCTTGGAGAGCTTCTCGCCCTCCTTGCCGACCAAGAGCGCGAAGTGGGCGAATGTCGGCGGCGGCGCACCGAGAACCCGGAAGAGCTGGATCTGCGGCACCGTGTTCATGAGGTGCTCGTCGCCGCGAATGACGTGGCTGATGGCGAAGTCGATGTCATCCACCACCGAGGTGAAGACGTAGAGCGGCGTGCCATCCTCGCGCACCAGCACCGGATCGCTGAGCGTGGACGACTGGATGGTCATGTCGCCGTGGATGACGTCGGCCCACGCGACGTCCGTATGGTCGAGCCGGAGGCGCCAATGCGGCGTGCGCCCTTTTGCCTCGAGCGCCGCCCGCTCGGCCGGCGTCAAGCGAAGCGCGGCGCGGTCATAGAGGGGCGGCCGGCCGGCGTTGAGCTGCGCCTTGCGCTTGAGCGAGAGCTCCTCGGCGGTCTCGTAGGCGGAATAGGCATGGCCGGACGCCTTCAGAGTCTCCAGCACTTCGGCATACCGCGCCAGGCGCCCGGACTGCCTCTCGCGGCGGTCCCATGCCAGGCCGAGCCAGCGCAAATCGGCCTCGATCGCGTCGATGTACTCGTCGCGTGAACGCTCCGCGTCGGTGTCGTCGTGGCGCAACAGGAGCGTGCCGCCGTGCCGGCGCGCGAACAGCCAGTTGAGCACCGCGGGACGCGCGTTGCCCATGTGCAGGCGGCCGGTCGGCGACGGCGCGAAGCGGACAGCGATGGGACGGGCGGCCATGCTACCTGCGGACCAGGTCCGGCCCTTCGCGGAAGCGGTTGGTGATGGGATAGCGGCGGTCGCGACCGAAGGCGCGTCGCGTCACCCGCACGCCCGGCGCACCCTGCCGGCGCTTGTGCTCGCCGGCGTACAGCAGCGCCTCGACCTTGAGAACCGTCGCAAGCACGTGGCCGTGCTCTACCACCGTCGCCACCGGCAACTCCTCCTCGACGAGTCCGCGCAGGATGTCATCGAGGACGTCGTAGGGCGGCAGCGAGTCGCTGTCCTTCTGGCCGTGCTTGAGCTCCGCGGTCGGCGCCTTGGTCAGCATGTTGTCCGGGATGACCTGCCCGGCCGGCCCCAGGCCCCCCTCGGGAAGGTGGGCGTTGCGCCAGCGTGCCAGGCGATAGACGTCCGTCTTGTAGACATCCTTCAGCACCGAGAAGCCGCCCGCCATATCGCCGTAGATGGTGGCGTAGCCGACCGCGAGCTCCGACTTGTTGCCCGTCGTCAGCAGCAGGTAGCCGAACTTGTTCGACAACGCCATGAGCGTGACGGCACGCGCCCGCGCCTGGACGTTCTCCTCGGTGACGTCGGCCTGGCGGTTGGCGAATACGCCCTTCAACATGCGCTGAAACGCGTCCACTGCCGGGTGGATCGGGATGGTCACCAATGGCGCGCCGAGGTTGGAGGCACACGCCTCCGCGTCGGCGAAGCTCTCGTTCGAGGTGAACTCCGACGGCAACAGCACGCAATGCACGTTGTCTGGACCGATTGCATCGACGGCTATGGCTGCCGACAACCCCGAGTCGATGCCGCCGGAGAAGCCGAGCACCACGCCGCGAAAGCCATTCTTGTTGAGGTAGTCGCGCAAGCCGAGCACCAGCGCCTGATAAAGCGGCTGTGGGTCGGGGGCGTGCGCCGCGACGGCGCCCGCGGCGCAGCTCCACTTGCCCGCCGCCTTGTGCCACCGCGTCAAGACCTTGTCGGTGCGGAAGGCAAGGGCGCGCAGGGCGACCGCGCCGTCGGCATTGAGTACGAACGAGTCCCCATCGAACACCAGCTCGTCCTGGGCGCCGACCTGGTTCACGTACAGGAACGGAAGTCGCGTCTCCTTCACGCGCGCGGTCACCGCGGCAAGACGGTCCTTCTGCTGACGCGCGTCGAAGGGCGAGGCGTTGATGGCGATCAGTAGCTCGGCCCCCGCCTTCTTCAGCGCCGCGGCCACTGGTGGCGACCACAGATCCTCGCAGATGAGCACGCCGAGCTTTGCGCCCTTGAAGCCGATCGGCGGCGGCAGCGGCCCGGCCGCGAACACGCGCTTCTCATCGAACACCGTGTAGTTGGGCAGATCGTGCTTGAACTGAAGCGCGGCGATCTTGCCGTCGTGCACCAGCAAGGCGGCGTTGTAGAGGCGGCCGTCCTCGGCCTTCCAGGGGGCGCCGACCAGGATGGCCGGACCGCCGGCGCTGGTCAGGCGCGCAAGCCGCTCCACCCGGTCGCGCACCTCCGCCTGGAACGCCGGCCGCATGACCAGGTCCTCGGGCGGATAGCCTGCGACGTAGAGCTCGGGCGCGACGACCAGATCGGCATGGGCGGTGGCGGCTTCCCGCCACAGCGCCAGCAATGCGTCCACGTTGCGGTCGAGGTCACCGACGGTGGGATTGAGCTGGGCGATGACGATGGAGAGTGCGTCGGCCATCGCGGGCATTCCGGTTAGCGTGGGTAGCCGCGGCGCCGCGCGCCGCGCAGGCCGGCGCGCGCTTCCGTCAGGAAGCCTCGGCCACCTTGGCGGGGGCGGCCGTGCGCTGCGTCTTCAGCATCTCCGCGACCAGGAAGGCGAGCTCGAGACTCTGCGACGCGTTCAGGCGCGGGTCGCAATGGGTGTGATAGCGATCGGAGAGCGAGCGCTCGGTGATCTCCTGGGCGCCGCCCAGGCACTCAGTCACGTCCTGGCCGGTAAGCTCGAAGTGCAGGCCGCCGAGGTGCGTACCCTCGGCGCGATGCACGCCGAACACGTCACGGACCTCGCTTAGGATGCGGTCGAAGATGCGCGTCTTGTAGCCTTTCTCCGAGGTAATCGTGTTGCCATGCATGGGGTCGCAGACCCACGCGACCTTCTTGCCCTCGCGCTCGACGGCGCGGATGAGCGGCGGCAGATGCTCCTGCGCCTTGCCGGTGCCGAAGCGGGTGATGAGCGTGAGGCGGCCCGGCTCGTTGCGCGGATTGAGGATGTCCACGAGCTTCAAGAGCGCGTCGGCCTTGGTGGAGGGCCCGACCTTGACGCCGATCGGGTTGGAGATGCCGCGCAGGAACTCGACGTGCGCGCCGCTGAGGTCGCGCGTGCGGTCGCCGACCCACAGCATGTGCGCGGACGTGTCGATCCACTCGCCGGACGTCGAGTCGACGCGGGTCAATGCCTCCTCGTAGCCGAGCAGCAGCGCCTCGTGCGACGTGTAGAACTCGGTTTCGCGCAGGCCGGCGAAGCTCTGCGAGTCGATGCCGCACGCCTCCATGAAGGCGAGCGCCTCGGTGGTGCGGTTGGCGAGGTCGCGGAACTTCTCGCCGACCGGCGAGTTCTCGACGAAGCCGAGCGTCCAGCGGTGCACGCGGTGCAGGTCGGCGTATCCGCCGGTCGCGAACGCGCGCAATAGGTTCAGCGTCGCCGCCGACTGGCTGTAGGCGCGGATCTGGCGCGCGGGGTCGGGCACGCGCGCTTCCGGAGTGAACTCGATGCCGTTGACGATGTCGCCGCGGTAGGCCGGCAGATCAACGTCGCCGCGGCGCTCGGTGGGCTGGGTGCGCGGCTTGGCGAACTGGCCGGCGAGGCGGCCGACCTTCACCACCGGCATGGCGGCGCCGAACGTCAGCACCACGGCCATCTGCAGGATGACGCGGAAGGTGTCGCGGATGTTGTCGGCGGTGAACTCGGCGAAGCTTTCCGCGCAGTCGCCACCCTGGAGCAGGAAACTCTTGCCGTCGGCGACGTTGGCGAGGTGCGCCGTGAGCTTGCGCGCTTCGCCGGCGAAGACCAGCGGCGGATAGCGGCGCAGCTCGCCCTCGACGCGCGCCAGCGCCGCAGCGTCCGGATACTCCGGCGCCTGGGCGGCGGCGCGGGTGCGCCAGCTGTCGGGGCTCCAATTGCGCTTCATCGCTTCAAACCCGGTCCCCTGGCCGGTCTCACGGCCGGTGCGAGGGCGCTCTTCTTACGCCCGAACCCCGTGAATTGCCAGGATATCAGGCCGCACGCCTGAGTTGGACCGGCCGCGGCCCCGGTCAAGCCGGCTTGGCGGCGGGTGGGGCCTTGGTGCGCAGCAGCACGAACTCCTCGGCGGCGGTCGGGTGCAGGGCGACGGTGGCGTCGAACTGCGCCTTGGTGGCGCCCGCGGTCAGCGCCACGGCCAAGCTCTGGATGATCTCGGCGGCGTCGGCGCCGACCATGTGGGCGCCCAGCACCCGGTCCGTGCCGGCGTCCACCACGAGCTTCACCAGGGCGCGCTCGTCGCTGCCCGAGAGCGTGTGCCGCAGCGGCCGGAAGCTCGACTTATATGTGTCCACCGCGCGGCCCCCGGCCCGCGCCTGCTCCTCGGACAGTCCGACCGAACTGACGGCGGGGGAGCTGAACACCGCCGTCGGCACCTGCGCGTAGTCCAGGTGGCGGCCCCCGCCGCCGTACAGCAAGTCCGCGACGGCGCGCCCCTCGGCGATCGCCACCGGGGTCAGGTTGCGCCGCTGGGTGACGTCGCCGATGGCAAAGATGTTGGCGACGCTGGTGCGCGAGTCGGCGTCCACCGCCACCGCTCCGCGCGAGTCGACCTCGATCCCGACCTCCTTCAGACCGAGGTCCGATGTGTTCGCCTCGCGCCCCATGGCGAACATCACGCCATCGGCGGCGAGCACCTCGCCGTCATCCAGGATGGCCTGCACCGCGTCGCCCTTGTGACCAAGCCGCTTGATGGTGCGGCCGGGCCGGAAGGCGATCTGCTTCTTGCGCAGCTCCTCGATGAGGAATGTGCGCACGTCCTCGTCGAAGCCGCGCAGCACCTTGTCGGCGCGATGCACCACCGTCACCGCCGCGCCGAGGCCGGCGAAGATGCTGGCGAACTCGACGGCGATGTAGCCGCTGCCGGCGATCACGATCCGGGTGGGCAGAGCGCGCAGATGAAACGCTTCGTCCGACGTGAAGCCGAGATCGCCCCCCGCAATGTCCGGGACGAACGGGCCTGCGCCGGTGGCGAGTAGGATGTTCGCCGCGCTGACGGGCTTGCCGCCCACCTCGACGGTGTGCGCATCGGCCAGGCGGGCGCGGCCGCGCAGGAGCGTCACCTTGCCCTGCTCCAGGAGGCCTTCGTAGACCTGGTTGAGCCGCTGGATCTCGCGATCCTTGGCGGCGATCAGGTCCGCCCAGCGGAAGCCGGGCCGCACTTCTTCCCAGCCGAAGCCGTGGGCGTCGCGGAAGTCCTCGCTGTAGTGCGCGGCGTAGGCGAACAGCTTCTTCGGAGTGCAGCCGCGGTTCACGCAGGTGCCGCCCACCCTGCCCTGCTCGCAGATGCCAACGCGGGCGCCGTGCAGCGAGGCGCGCCGGCTGGCGGCAACGCCGCCCGAGCCGGCGCCGATGACGAACAGGTCGAAGTCCACGGCGGGAACCTACCACCGATGTAGATATTTCGGCCGATGCCGCGGCGGCGGTGCTCACCCTATGTTTGGGCGATGCGAACCATGGTCATTGCTTTGTGCGCCGCGGCCGGCCTGGCCGCCTGCACCACCCCTGAGCAGCAGCTCGCCGCCGATCAGGCGACTTGCGCGAGCTACGGCTTCAATCGCGGTACCGACGCCTTCGCCAACTGCCTGCTGGTGCTGGACCAGCAACGCAAGGGCGGCCCGCCGCGGTTCAGCTTCGGTGTCGGCGTCGGGACGCGGTTCTAGCCACTACTCGACGGTGACCGACTTGGCGAGGTTGCGCGGCTGATCCACATCGGTGCCCTTGTGCACCGCGACGTGGTAGGCGAGCAGCTGCACCGGGATCGCGTACAGGATCGGCGCGACGAACGGGTCCACCGCCGGCAGGGTGAGCCGCCGCCAGGCGAGCTTGCCGGTGGCGGCGATGCCGCGCTCGTCCGAGACCAGCACCACCTTGCCGCCGCGGGCGATGACCTCCTCCATGTTGGAGGCGGTCTTGGCGAACACCGCGTCGCTGGGCGCCAGCACGATGACCGGCACCGTCTCGTCGATGAGGGCGATGGGACCGTGCTTCAGCTCACCGGCCGGGAAGCCCTCGGCGTGGATGTAGGAAATCTCTTTGAGCTTCAGCGCGCCCTCGAGGGCGATCGCGGCGGCGGTGCCGCGCCCGATATAGAGGACGTCGGTCGCCTCGGCGATCTCGGCTGCCAGCTCGCGCAGCGTGTCGTCGTGGTTGAGGATCTCGGAGGCGCGCGTCGGCACCTCGGCGATGGCGCCGCACAGGCGCTCCTCGTCCTCGCGGCTGAGCGCGCCGCGCGCCACGCCCGCGGCAAGGGCGAGACACGCCAGCACGACGAGCTGGCAGGTGAACGCCTTGGTCGAGCACACGCCGATCTCGGGTCCGGCCTGGGTGCGCAAGACGACGTCCGCCTCGCGCGCCATGGTGCTCTCGGCGACGTTGACGACCGTGACGATGTGCTGGCCCTGCTCGCGGGCGTAGCACAGCGCCGCCAGGGTGTCCGCGGTCTCGCCCGACTGCGAGACGAAGACGGCCAGCCCGCCCTTAGGCAGCGGCGCGCCGCGGTAGCGGAACTCGGACGCCATGTCGATCTCGACCGGCACCTTGGCGATCTGCTCGAACCAGTACTTGGCGACGGCGCCGGCGAGGTACGCCGTGCCGCACGCGACGATGGTGATCTTGGGCACCGCGGCGAGGTCGAAGGGCAGCGCCGGCAGCAGCACGTTGCGCGTCAACGGGTTGAAGTAGGTGTTCAACGTCTCGCCGATGACGCTCGGTTGTTCGTAGATCTCCTTCTGCATGAAGTGGCGGAAGTTGCCCTTCCCCACCTGCGCGCCGGACACTGCCGTCAGGCGAACCTCGGGCGTGACCTTGGCACCCTCCGCGTCGCGCACCTCGGCGCCGTCGTGGCGCAGCACCGCCCAGTCGCCGTCGCGCAAGTAGGTGACGCGGTCGGTGAAGGGCGCCAGCGCCATGGCGTCGGAGCCGAGGTACATGGAGTCCTCGCCCCAGCCGATGACCAGCGGGCTGCCGCGGCGGGCAGCGATGAGCAGGTCCTCGTGGCCGGCGAACAGGATGCCGAGGGCGAAGGCGCCCTCCAGGCGGTCGAGCGCGGCGCGGGTCGCGTCCTCGGGCGAGTAGCCCTGGTCGAGGTAATGGGTGATGAGCTGGACGGCCGCCTCGGTGTCGGTCTGGCTCTCGAAGACGTGGCCGGCGGCGGTCAGCTCCTCGCGCAGCTCGCGGTAGTTCTCGATGATGCCGTTGTGCACCAGCGCCACCGACTGGGTGGCGTGCGGGTGGGCGTTGGTCTCGTTGGCGACGCCGTGGGTGGCCCAGCGCGTGTGGCCGATGCCGGTGCTGCCGTCGAGCGGCATGGTGCGCAGGAGCTGCTCGAGGTTGGTGAGCTTGCCCTTGGCGCGGCGGCGCTCGATGCGCCCGTCGATCAGCGTCGCCACGCCGGCCGAGTCGTAGCCGCGGTATTCGAGGCGCTTGAGACCTTCGGACAGGACGATGGCCGCTTCCGCCCGTCCGACTACACCGACAATTCCACACATCGTTCGTACCCTTACGGCTCTTCCTTGACCTTGTCCTTGGCGCCCGCGTGGGCACCGTGCGCCGGCGCCTTGGTGCGCGACTGGCGGCGCTCCTCGGCCCAGCCCTCGATCTGGTGCTGCGGCGGGCGGGTGAGCGCCAGCGCCCCCGGCTTCACGTCGCGGGTGATGACGCTGCCGGCGCCGACCACGGCGCCCTCACCGACCTTCACGGGCGCCACCAGCGCGGTGTTGGAGCCGACGAAGGCGTGCGCGCCGATCGCGGTCTGCGACTTGGTGTAGCCGTCGTAGTTGCAGGTGATGGTGCCGGCGCCGATGTTGGCGCGCTCGCCCACCACCGTGTCGCCGAGGTAGGTCAGGTGGTTGGCCTTGGCGCCCTCGCCCATCTGCACGTTCTTGGCTTCGACGAAATTGCCGATGCGGGCGCCGGCCTCGAGGCGCGTGCCGGGGCGCAGGCGCGCGAACGGACCGACCGAGGCGCCGGGGCCAATGGACGCGCCCTCGATGTGCGAGAACGCGCACACGATGGCGCCGTCGGCAAGCGTGACGCCCGGGCCGAACAGCACGTTCGGCTCGATCACCACGTCACGGCCGACGCGCGTGTCGTGGGAGAAGTAGACGGTGCCCGGATCCAAGAGCGTCGCTCCCGATGCCATGGCCTGGGCGCGCAGGCGCTCCTGCACGATCGCCTCGGCGGCAGCGAGCTCGGCGCGTGTGTTGACGCCGAGCATCTCGCTGATGTCGCCGCGGATGACGGCGCTCGGCTGGCCGCGCCCGTGGGCGATCTCGACCACGTCGGTGAGGTAGACCTCGCCCTGGGCGTTGTCGCTGCCGACCTGGGACAACAGGTCGAACAGCCGCGCGCGATCGCCGGCCATCATGCCGGAGTTGCACAGGGTGATGGTGCGCTCCTCGGCCGTCGCATCGCGCGCCGAGACGATGCGCGTGAGGTTGCCGCGTGCATCGAGCACCAGGCGTCCGTATTCATGCGGCAGCGCCGCCTCGAAGCCGAGCACGACGACCGCGGGGCGGGACGGCGCGTGCAGCGCCTCGATCATGGCGCGCATGGTGTCCGTCTTCAGGAAGGGCGAGTCGCCGTAGAGCACCAGCACGTCGCCGTCGAAGTCGGCGAGCGCCTCGCGCACCCGCTGGACGGCGTCGCCGGTGCCGCGCGCGTCGGCCTGGGCGATGGGGACGGCGCCGGGCGCCGCGTGCGCCACCGCCTCGCCGTCGGGTGCAATCACTACGTACGTACGGTCCGGCTTCAACAACGCAAGATTGTCGATGAGGTGGCCGAGGATGGTGCGGCCGGCAAGGCGATGCAGGACCTTGGGCAGGTCGGACTGCATGCGCGTGCTGCGGCCGGCGGCCAGAACGATGGCCGCGAGCGGACGCGCGCCCTCATTCCCATGCGAACGCGGCCCGGAAGCAGTTTTTCGATTGGTCATCGTGGCGTTGCTTGTCTATACCACGGTCGCTCGGGGCCGGGGGACCGGGGCGTTACGGGCCCTTCTCTACCTTTCCAGACCAGCCCAAGTCAGTGTTACCACGAGGGGGCGAACGTGCGATTTCCCGGACACGCAGTCATCTTCGACCTGGACGGCACGCTGGTGGACACGGCGGCGGACCTGTCCGGCGCCGTCAACCGCGCCCTGAAGGCCATCGGCCGGCCGGCGGTGCCGGTGGAGGTCGTCAAGTCGATGATCGGCGGCGGCTTTCCCAACCTGGTCAACAAGGCGCTCGAGCACAGCGGCGGGCCGCTCCCCGCCGACCAGCTCGGCCCGTTCGTCGACAAGGCGCGCACCGACTACGAAGCCCACGTGGCCGATACCAGCACGGTCCTGCCCGGCGTGATGGAGGCGATGCGCGCCCTGCACATGCGCGGCGTCCTCATGGGCGTGTGCACCAACAAGCCGGCGGCGGCGTCGAAGAAGCTCCTGGCCGCGGTCGGGTTGGACAAGTACATGCCGGTGCTGGTGGGCGGCGACAGCCTGCCCATGAGGAAGCCGCACCCCAAGGTGGCCCAGGAGGTGCTGAAGCGCCTCAACACGACCGCCGATTCCGCCGTGGTGGTGGGTGACAGCGAGACCGACGTGAAGCTCGCGCGCTCGGTGAACCTGCCCATCATCCTGGTGGAGGGCGGCTACTCGACCACTCCTGTCAAACAACTCGGCGCCGACCTGGTGCTGCGCACCATGGCCCAGCTGCCGCAGTACCTGCAGACGTAACCGCAAGACGGGCGACGCCCGGAACCCAGGTGCCGCGCATCGAACGATGACGATCCGCTTCCATCCCCACGCCTTGGCCCGCACGGTGGAGGGGGGCGCGACGGAGTCGGAGGTCGCGGCAGCCATTGAGCACGGCGAGCGGTTCCCGGTGCGATTTGGCCGCGTTGGTTACAGGCGCACTTGCCCTACCTCGGGTACCTGGCGAGGCCGACCGTTCACGACCAAGCATCTCGAGGTCTATGCCGTCGAAGAGGGCGGGAGACTGGCTGGCAATCACCGTCATCGTCAAGTATTTCTAGTGCTAGAGGCGCCCCGCTATGCGGCTGACATTCGACCCGCGCCATAACATTGCGTACCTGCGGCTTCGCCAGAAGACGGCCGAGGTCGAGACGATTCATGTCAGCGACGAAATCAATATCGACCTCGCTCCCGATGGCTCCGTCTACGGGATCGAGCTGTTGAACGCGTCGGCCTTGCTGCATGCCGCCGACGGCGGCCGACTGACCGTCGTTGACGAGGCCGGGGGTCAGAAGACCGACGTTCGACTGCCTGGTTGAACCCGGTCGCACGTCTTCACAACGGTTTCGGTATCGGAAGTGCCCTGGGGCCGCCGCAGGGAACGCCCACCCCTGCGTAAAGAATACGCGCGCCCGTCGACTTGCCGGCCCCGCCGTCGCACCGAAATAACGGGTGGATTACGTGCCCCGCCCCCGCCCCCGCCGCGTTGGCGCGGCACTTCGTAAAGAATAAGAATGCGACCTTGTGCCGCCACGCGCCGCCGGCCCAACAGCGGCCGCAACCGGTGTGCTTCCTTGACTTTGCGCGGCGCGGACACGACTCTAAGGGCTCTCGCCACCGCGGTACGGGGTTGTAGCTCAGCGGTAGAGCGCTCGTTTCACATGCGAGAAGTCCCTGGTTCGATCCCAGGCAGCCCCACCATCGCTTTCCCGGCAGATGTGCGCCACCCCTCGCAGCGCCGGGCTACCGGCTCCGGGGCATAGCGGCGTCCATCGGCGCAGGCGGAGCCGCGGGCGCGAACACGAGCGGAGGGGAACCAACCTGTGACGAAGCCGACCCTGCGGGAGCGCCTGCGCAAGAAGGAGCTCGTGCTCGGCTCGTGGGTGACGCTGGCGCACCCGGCCATTGCCGAGATCCTGTGCGCGGCGGGCTTCGACTGGCTCGCGGTCGACCTCGAGCACAGCGTCATCACCATCGGCGAGGCCGAGGAGCTGATCCGCGTCATCGAGCTGGCGGGCACGACGCCGCTGGTGCGTCTCACCTCCAACGACGCCAACCTGATCAAGCGCATCATGGACGCCGGCGCGCACGGCATTATCGTGCCGATGATCAACACGGCGCAGGACGCCGATCGCGCGGTCGCCGCCGTGGCCGGGCCGTTCCCGCCGACGTGACGCGCCCGCTCGCGGTTGAGCGCGTCAATGGAAGTCGCGCGAGGCGAAGCCGGCGGCGACCTGGGCCGGCAGCGGCGTGAAGCCGCGCGCCAACGGCGGCAGCGGATCCTTGAGTGCGGTCAGCCGTGACGAGAGGTCGACGAGCCGATTGGCGATGATGTGGATGACGATGCCTTCGCGCTGCAGGCGTCCCGTCGCCGCCACCACCCGGCCGCCCAGCACCGCCTTGCGGTAGCGCTCGAACGTCTTCGGCCAGACGATGAGGTTGGAGATGCCGGTCTCGTCCTCGAGCGTCATGAAGATCACGCCGCTCGCCGTGCCCGGGCGCTGGCGGCACACCACCACGCCGGCGACGGTGACCAAGGAGTCCTGCGCCGCGCCGGCGAGCTCGGCGGCCGGCAGCGTGCCCGGCAGCGCAGGGCGTAGCAGCGTCATGGGATGCTCCTTCAGCGACAGGCGCACGGCGCGATAGTCGGCGATGACTTCCTCGCCGAGGCCGGCGCGCGGCAACGCTACGGCAGGCTCCACGCCGGGCGGCGTCACGGGCGGCGTCTCGGGCGGCGTCACGGGCGGCCTCGCTGGCGCCAGCGGCGCCTCCCCGGGCCT
>VGER01000020.1 GCA_016869235.1 Alphaproteobacteria bacterium
CGGCGACGCGCGTCAGGGCGCCGCGGCCGCTGCCGGGCAGGCGGCCTTCGCCCAACAGCGCGATGCGCTCGCCGCCGCGCACAAGGAGCGCGGCGAGCGCGACGAGCAGCAGCGTCGCGCGATCGACCTTCTGCGTCGGCGCGAAGTTGGAGCGGAAGTGCATCGACGGCGAGTTGTCCCGCCACAGCCACACGCTCTGCGCCGCTTCCCATTCCTGCTGGCGCACGAAGAGGCGGTCGGACTTGGCCGATTGGCGCCAGTCGATGACGGTGGCTGCGTCGCCCTGCTCGTAGCGGCGGAACTGCCAGAAGCTTTCGCCGGGACCGACGCGACGGCGGCCATGCACGCCTTGGGCGACCGTCATAGCCACGCGTTCCGCGGCCACCAGCAGCGGCGGCAGCGTGGACGCCAGCTCTTCGGCGCGTTGGCGGACCGCTCCGCGCGTCGCGTCCTGGGCGCGTTCTTGACCAACCAAAACGTCGGCCACGGTGCTTGCCGGCTCAGGTCAGCGGTTGGCAGAGGAGCGCGATCACGCTCTCCAAGGTGACGCCGTCGGCGCGGGCCGAGAAGTTGAGCGCCATGCGGTGGCGCAGCACCGGCGGCGCCAGCGCCAGCACGTCCTCCGTGGACGGCGACAGGCGCCCGTCCATGAGGGCACGGGCGCGCGCGGCCAGCGTGAGCGCCTGGCTGGCGCGCGGCCCGGGGCCCCACGCCACGTGCTTGCGCACCTGCTCGAAGGAAGAGCTTTCGGGGCGGCCGTTGCGCACCAGCGTTAGGATCGCCTCCACCACCTTGTCGCCGACGGGGATGCGGCGCACCAGTCGCTGCGTCGCCTCGAATTGGTCCGCGGTCATGGCGAGGGTCGGCTTCACATCTGCCGTGCCGGTCGTTGCGTGCAGCATCTGCCGCTCGGCGTCGAGATCGGGGTAGCTGACGTCCACCTGCAGCAGGAAGCGATCGAGCTGCGCCTCCGGCAGCGGGTAGGTGCCTTCCTGCTCGAGCGGGTTCTGCGTCGCCAGCACGTGGAACGGATGCGGCAGCGCGTGGCGGTGTCCGCCCACCGAAACCTCGCGCTCCTGCATCGACTGCAGCAGCGCCGACTGCGTGCGCGGGCTGGCGCGGTTGATCTCGTCCGCCATCAGCAGCTGGCAGAACACCGGTCCCTGGATGAAGCGGAAGGAGCGCCTGCCCGTGTCGGTCTCCTCCAGCACCTCCGAGCCGATGATGTCGGCGGGCATCAGGTCGGGGGTGAACTGCACGCGCTTGGCGGAAAGGCCTAGCACGGTGCCGAGCGTCTCGACCAGCCGCGTCTTGGCGAGACCGGGCACGCCGATGAGTAGGGCATGGCCGCCGGCGAGCAGGGTGATGAGGGTCTCCTCGACCACCTCGCGCTGGCCGAAGATGACTTCGCCGATGCGCTTCTTCACCTCGGCAAGGCGCTCGCCGACCTGATCGACCTCTGCCACGGTTGCTTCGGGGCCGGACGCCATGCGTCCGGTAGACAGGCCGTCTTTGCGAACGCTCACGGGATAGGTGCTCCGCGCGGGTTGTCGGGATCGGCGCCGGCGACCCGGGCCCTACCGGGGTGCCGGCCAGTGCACGCGCAGGACGAATGGTCCGTCCACCGCGATCCCGGCCGCCGTGGCTGCCGGGGGAGGGGCTTTGTACCACGCCGCACGCGGCAGTCGCGACTCGGGCCTTGGTAAAGAAATGTTGCAGTTGGAGCGCCGCGCGACGCGGTGGAGCCCGCCTTTTTTGGGCGGGCACCGCGGCAACGCTAGCGCTTCAGTTGATGCGCAGCCGCCATTCCCGCTCGTCTGGGTCCTGCTGCCGCTCACGGGCGGGCGCGTGCTCGCGATAGATCGGCATGATTTCGGGCAGCATGGCCTCAAGCGTCGCGGCACGGTTACCGTGCGAGGGATGCGTCGCCAGGAATTCCGGCGGTCCCTCGCCCTGCTCCTCGAACTTGCGCCAGATCTGCACCGCCGCGCGCGGGTCATAGCCGGCCCGCGCCATGTAGCGCAGCCCGACCTCGTCGGCCTGCGTTTCCTGGTTGCGGCTGAACGGCAGCACTAGGCTGAGGGTTGCCGCGCCCGCGGCAAGCCGCGCCATGTTCGGGTCAATGTCGAAAGCTGCCCCGAGGATACCCAAGCCCAGTTCGACGAGCGCCGAGCGCGTCATGCGCTGGCGTCCGTGCTCCTGCGTTACGTGGACGACTTCGTGGGCGACGATGGCGGCGAGCTCGTCGTCCGTCCTGGCGACGTTGAAAAGGCCGGTGTGCACGCCGATCTTGCCGTTGGGCAGTTCGAATGCGTTCGGGGTGTCGTCCTGGATGACCGCGAACTCCCATTCGCGCGGGTTTTGGTCCGCCGCGTCGAGCACACGCGCCGCGACGCGCTCCACGCGGCGATTGAGGGTTGCATTCCGCGATACGCCCTTCTCGCGCAGGATCTCGGTCCAAGCGTCGTCCATCGTGGGCGACTGGGCGATGGCGGGTGCGTTGGTGAACGCCAGCGGCGCGCACAGCGCAGCGGCAAACAAAGCAGTGCGAAGCGAAGCCTGCAGCCTCATGGCGGCGCCTCCAAGAATCGATTTACCGAGCATGGAAGATGGCGCCTGCGGAAAAGTTCCGCCAGCGCTGCAGCCGAGGTAGGCCGGGCGGACGCCCAACCCGCCGCTAGTTTGCGGTTCCGGTTGTGCTGGACTGCGGGCTTTTCAGTCCCTCGAGCAGCGTGCGCCGCTCGGCGACCCGCACCGGCTTCGGGATCACCCCCGCCAGCTTGAGGCCGAGCTCGCGCCCGAGCGTCTCGGCCCAGCTCAAGGTCCGCACGTCGAGCCCGCTGGTCACAAGAATGCTGGCCTTGCAGCGATGCGCGGCGAGCTCGCGCAACAGGGCAATGCCGTCCGTTTCCGGCATGACCAGGTCGATGGTGACGACGGTCGGCTGGAAGGAGTCCAGCAGGCGGCGGAACTCGTTGGCCCGCTCGGTCGCCTTCACGTCGAAGCCGACCGACCGGCCGACCTTGGCGATGATGTCGCCGAACTGCGGCTGGTCGTCGACAATCAGCAGGCGGTCTGTCACGGTCGCATCTCTCTCACGCTCGGCCATGTGCAGTTCTTAGCGCAGGCTGGCCAGACTCAAGGCGACACGAGGTATCCTTGCCTAGCTGGGTGCGGCGACCCGCTGGGCACGTTCTAACGTCACAAATATGCGTGGTGCTTGGCTGACCCGCGGCCACGGCAAAGGGTGCTATGTCTAGGCCAGGCCATGAGCGAAGCCCTCCTGCATCGTGTCCGCAGGCGGCTGCTGCCGCCGCCGCTCGGGACACCCGGCGCACTCCGGGATGCCGCCGCCATACCGGCGGCAGTGCTCGTCCCGCTGCTGCAACGCGGCGAACAGCTGAGCGTGCTGTTGACCGTGCGGGCAGCGACATTGGCCGACCACGCGGGGCACATCAGCCTGCCCGGCGGCCGCATCGACGTCAGCGACCGCGACCCCGTTGGCGCCGCTCTGCGTGAGACCTGGGAGGAGGTCGGCATCGAATCCGGGCGCATCGAGGTCCTTGGCTGTCTGCCCGCTGTCCTGACCGGCACCGGTTTCCACGTCACGCCGGTGGTTGCGCTGGTGCGGCCGCCCGCTGCCTTGCGGCTCGCGGCGGCGGAGGTCTCCCAAGCATTCGAGGTGCCGCTCGGGCACGTGCTCGACCCGGCCAACTACGTGCAGGAGGAGGCAGTGCTGCGCGGCCGCAGCCGCAAGCATTACCTGCTTCCCTATCAGGGGCGCCGCATCTGGGGCGCTACGGCTGCCATCCTGCTCAGCCTGTCCGGTGCGGAAGGTGCCAAACGGACGCTGCACGAACCGGCGGAGACGCGGGCGTGATCGGCAAGCTCCTCCGCTACGCCATCCTGTTCCTGTTGCCGTTTGCGGTGTACGCAGGATGGCTCGCGGTCGCGCGGCGCCGGCTGCGCGGGCACGAGAACGAGCCCGGCTGGCGCGACGCGCCCCTGGTTTGGCTGACCGCCGCCGGCCTCGGGCTGGTCTTGCTCGGCTTCATCGTCGCCGCAATCTTCGACGGCTTCGACGCCGACTGCACGTACATCCCCAGCCGCATGGTCGACGGCCAGCTCGTGCCTGCCGAGCTGCGCTGCGACGACGCCTAGCTCGCCGGTGGTGCCCGCCGGCAAGCTGCCGCTGCAGCCGTGGATGAGCGCGCCCGCGACACTCGCGGTGCTGGCGGCGTTGACGGGGCAGCACGCCGCCGCGCGATTTGTCGGCGGATGCGTACGCGACGCCGTGCTCGGCCGCGCGGTGAAAGACATCGACATTGCCACGCCGCACGCGCCGCCAACGGTGATCCAGCTGCTCGAGGCGGCGGGCATCAAGGCGATCCCAACCGGGATCGATCACGGCACCATCACCGCGGTGGCCGATGGGCGGCCCTTCGAGGTCACCACCTTGCGGCGCGACGTCGAGACCATGGGCCGCAAGGCGCGCGTCGAGTTCACCGACGACTGGGTCGCCGACGCGAACAGGCGCGACTTCACCCTCAACGCCATCTATTGCGACGGCGACGGAACGCTGTACGACCCGACCGACGGCATTCCCGACCTGCGCGCGGGCAAGGTGCGCTTCGTCGGCGAGCCCTCCCGCCGCATCGAGGAAGACTACCTGCGCGTGTTGCGCTTCTTCCGCATTTACGCGCATTACGGCAAGCCGCCGGCGGACGTCGGCGCGCTGCAGGCGTGCCGCATGCATGCCAAGGGGATGGCGATCCTTTCGGTGGAACGCGTTGCCCACGAGCTGCTGCGCCTGCTGGCGGCGCCCGATCCGGCCACGGTGCTGTCGTTGATGCAGGAATACGCTGTGCTGGCCGAGGTTCTGTCCGAGGCGAGCGACTTCGAGCGCCTGCGCGCGCTCACCCGCGTCGACACCGACGCTCCCGATCCCATCCGCCGCCTGTCCGCCGTGCTCGGCCCGGATGTCGCCAAGCCGGAGCAGGTGGCGTTCCGCCTCAAGCTGTCGAATCGCGACCGCGTCCGTCTGGTTGCGGCGGCCACCGCGGCGATTCCTCCCTCTCCCGATGCCGCAACGGTGCGCAGGGCGCTCTATCGCGATGGGAGCGAGGCCTTCCTCGATCAGATCTACCTGCGCTGGGCGGAGGCGGGCGGTAGGATTGGCGATCCGGCCTTCCGGGGCCTGCTCGAGACGGCGCGCGGGTGGCGCAAGCCTACCTTCCCGCTGGGTGGCGAGGACGTGCTGGCGCTCGGGATCGAGCGCGGGCCGCGGGTCGGTGACCTGCTGGAAGCGGTGCGGCGGTGGTGGATGGAGGGAGGCTTTGTGGCCTCCCGCAGCGAGTGCCTCGCGAAGTTGCGGACACTCGCGGGAGCGTAGTGGGACTTACTCTTCCTGCTCTGCTTCGGCGAGCACTTCCGAAAGCGCCACCATGCGGGCGAGCTGGTCGAGGCGCTTGCGGTCCACGCCGCGGGCGCCGTGCAGTTGCTGCACGTGATGCAGCATGAGGTCGGTCCAGCTCTCGATGCGCGGGGCGCGGGCGACCTTGCCCATCTTGCTCATCAGGTTACGGCTCGAGATCGGCAGCGTCAGCGCCAGCGCATCCGCCTCCTCGAATCCGCAGGCGACGAGGTCCGAGGCGAGACGCACCGCGTCGGTGCCGGACATGGAGCGCAGGTCATAGCGCGCCGCGATGCGGCGCAGGTCGTAGATCTGGCGCGGGTCGGGAACCGGCAGCCGCACCTCGGCCAGCCCCTCGTGATTGAGGCGCTCCTGCGCCACGCTCATGGCCCGCGAGCGGGAATCGTCGGGGCGGGGGGCGGCGGTGGCCGTATGGGTCACGCGCGACTGGTCCTTCGCCATAACGGTCGGGGTTCTGCTCATGGGGGCCGCCTGCTCCGGGGGTTAGTCGCTGGCCTGTTTGCTGTTCACGCACTCAAGCGGCGAGCCATGGCGGGGCGACTCGCATCCCTCGGAAATCCAAAGATTTCGCGGCTTTCCGGGGCGGGAAGGGGTGCAATTGCGACCCTCGCGCGATGCCGGGGGGCAAGTCTTGCCTGTGGATGACGGGCCGCTAGGGAAGCGGCTGCAGGCGCGGGAAGGCGAGCGAGAGCAGCGCCCTGCTGCGGTCGGCGTCCCCGAGCCCGGCGAGCAGGCCCGCCGCCTCGGGCGCCTGACGCGCGCGCGCCCGCAGCACGGCCAGGTTTCCGTTGGCGGACTGACGCTGGCGCGGGTTGGCGATGGTTGCGATGGTCTCAGCCGCGGCATTCAGCAGCGCCGCGTAGGGCTCGGCCTCGTCCGCCGCCTGCATCGCCGCCCGCAACAGCGTATTGGCCCGGTCGGCGGGGTCGCTCAGCAGCTGGGTCAGGCGGGTCGCCCGCCCGACGTCGTGCATGCGGCCGGCGTCGCGCGCGGCATCGCGCAAAACCGGGGCCGCCACCGGCGCCGTTCCGGCTAGGAACTCGTCGAAGATGGCCGCCGCGGTGCCAAAGTCACCGACGTCGATGCGCTGCGCGGCGACCGCATGCAGGGTGACGTTGCGTTCGGTGCGATCGCTGATGCGCCGTGCCGTGGCGAGCGCTCCGGATGCGTCGCCGCCGGCGGCCTGGGCGCGGGCGATGGCGTCATAGATGAGGCGCGGCAGGCGTTGGGTGGTGGCGGCATCGCGCGCCGGAGGCGGGTCGGTTTCGGCGCGCCGGCCGACCGCGAGCGCCGCTGCGTAGTCGCCGCGGGCAGCGAGCTCGGTGGCCAGACGCACTAGGCCGTCCCCCTGCGTCTCGCCGTCCTTGATGACGGCGATGATCGCCTCGGCGCCGGCGATGTCACCTTCGCGCGCCATCGCGGTGGCGATGTCCACCAGGGCGCTGTCCGAGTGGTACGGATTCTGGGACTGGCCGGCGATGTGGCGGGCGATCAGGTACTCGTGGCGGCGGATGAAGCCGTCGATGACACCGCGCACGGCGAACTCGCGCAGGCCGATGACGTCGATGCGGTCGCGGAGCGCAAGGGCGTCCTCGAGGTAGCCGCGCGCCACCAGCTCGCCCATCAGCCAGCGGGCGATGTCGGGGTTCCAGAACACCAGCTCGCGCGCCACCTCGATCACGCGCGGCCACTCGTCGGCCTCGCCGAACGCGTCCAGCAGGCTCTCGCGCAACTCGTCGCCGAGCTGGAGGTTGGCTTCCGGTAGAAGCAACTCGACGGTGGCAATGTCGCCCGCGTCCGCCGCGGCGATGGCCACGTTGCTGCGCGCAAATTCGCGCTGCCCAGGGTCCTCGATGCGTTCGGTGGCCTTAAGCCCCGCCTGGAACGCGCCTGCGTCGGCATAGCCCTGGACAAGTATGACGCGCGCGTCGTCGCGCAGGAAGGGCTCCGGGATAGCCTCGGCGACCATCTCGCTGCGCTGCAGGAGCGCCAACGCTCCGGCCGCGTCGCCGGACGCCGCCAACAGCTTGGCGACCGCGGACAATGCGCCAATCTGGTCGGCGGCATCGGTGCGCGCCATCGCCTCGCCGATGACGGTCTCCACCAGGCAGGCGCGCTGGCGCGAGGCTATGCAGTCGGCCAGGAAATCGGCGAGCGGATCGGCGAGCGCCGCACCAGCCAGCAGCACGATGGCGGCGGCGAGCCCGCCTCTTAGGGCCATTTCACTTCGGGCGGCAAGCTCATGAGGATCGCCTCGGTATTCCCGCCGGTCTTCAGTCCGAACTGCGTCCCGCGGTCGTACAGGAGGTTGAACTCGACATAGCGGCCGCGGCGCACCAGCTGGTACTCGCGCTGCTCCGCGGTCCACGGCTCGTGCATGTGCGACCGCACGATCTTCGGATAGGTCGAAAGGAACGCCCGGCCCACGTCCTGGGTGAAGGCGAAGTCCCGCGACCAGTCGCCGGAGTCGAGGTTGTCGTAGAAGATGCCGCCGACGCCGCGCGGCTCCTTGCGGTGCGGCAGGTAGAAATACTCGTCGCACCAGCGCTTGAAGCGCTCGTACGCCTCGCGGTCGTAGCGCTCGCACGCCTCGCGCAGCGCAGCGTGGAAGGTCGCGGTGTCGGCGTCGTTCGGATAGATCGGCGTGAGGTCGGTGCCGCCGCCGAACCAAGACACGGTGGTGACGATGTGGCGGGTGTTCATGTGCACGGCGGGCACCAGCGGCGAGCGCATGTGCGCCACCAGCGAGATGCCGCACGCCCAGAAGCGGCGGTCCTCATTGGCCCCGCGCATCTGACGCGCGAACTCGGGGCTGAATTCGCCCATCACCTCGGAGAAATTGACGCCGACCTTATCAAACACGCGCCCGCGCAGGATCGACATGACGCCGCCGCCACCGCCACCCGTCTCGTTGGGGCGATCCCAGGCGGTGCGAGCGAAGCGGCCGGCCGGCAGATCCTTGCCCTGGCCGGCGAACTCGTCCTCGATGCGCTCGAACTCGGCGCAGATGCGGTCGCGCAGCTCGCGGAACCACGCCGCGGCGCGCGTCTTGCGCTCTTCGGGGGTCACGGCCGGCGGCTTCCCGCCGCGCGGGGTTTCGACGAGTCTCACGCCTGCATTAGCTCCGCACTGGGATAGTGCCCGGAAGGCGACGCGGGTGCGTCATAGTGTCCCCGGGCGTTCGGACTCTAGCCCAAACGGGGCGGAAAAAGCCCAGTTCCGTCAGCACTTGTCTAGACACAGACAGGGCAAACATGAGATGTCTCTGCCCGTTGCGGTGTTGGGGCGTAACCGCGCCTTCGTTGGCTCGGGATTAGGGGTACCGATGACGGCGGAGCCGAAAGGCGACGACGGGTCCAGGCGCGACTTCCTTTACATCGCGACGGGTGCTTTTTCCACGGTGGGCGCGGCTGTCGCCACGTGGCCTTTCATCGATCAGATGAATCCGGCCGCCGACGTTCTCGCGGTGGCGTCCCTCGAGGTGGACATCTCCGACATCCAGCCCGGGCACGCCCTGACGGTGAAGTGGCGCGGCAAGCCGGTGTTCATCCGCCGTCGCACGCCCGACGAGATCCAGGCGGCGCGCGCCGTCAACCTCGGCGACCTGCGGGACCCGCAACGCGACGAGGATCGCGCGCAGAAACCCGAGTGGCTGATCGTCGTCGGCATCTGCACGCACCTCGGCTGCATCCCGCTCGGGGTCAAGGACTCCGATCCCAAGGGTGACTTCGGCGGCTACTTCTGCCCCTGCCACGGTTCGCACTACGATTCGTCGGCGCGCGTGCGCAAGGGTCCGGCGCCGCGCAACCTCGAGGTGCCGGGCTACGAGTTCCTGAGCCCCACGCTGGTCAAGATCGGCTAGAGGCGGGGGCGACATGGCCGGCCACGACGACGAACATCTCCTGCACAACGAGATCAAGCTCCTCGGCGTGCTGGGCTGGGTCGAATACCGTCTGCCGATCTTCAACTGGATCAACAACGCCGTCGGCACCAACTACCCGACGCCGAAGAATGTCAACTACTTCTGGAACTTCGGCTCGCTCGCCGGCATCGCGCTGGTGATCCAGATCCTCACCGGCATCGTGCTTGCCGCGCACTACGTGCCGACCGCGGACGGCGCGTTCGCCTCGGTCGAGCGCATCATGCGCGACGTGAACTACGGCTGGCTGTTCCGCTACGCCCACGCCAACGGCGCGTCGCTGTTCTTCGCCGTCGTCTACATCCACCTGTTCCGCAACCTCTACTACGGCTCCTACAAGTATCCGCGCGAGCTGTTGTGGTGGCTCGGGCTGATCATGCTCATCCTCATGATCACCACGGCCTTCATGGGCTACGTGCTGCCCTGGGGTCAGATGAGCTATTGGGGCGCCACCGTCATCACCAACCTGTTTGGCGCCATGCCGATCATCGGCGACGAGCTCTTGCTGTGGCTGTGGGGCGGCTTCACGGTTGGCGAGGTGCTGCTGCGCGGCTTCTACAGCCTGCACTACCTGCTTGCGTTCGTGATCGCCGGCCTCGCCATCGTCCACATCTGGGCGCTGCACCAGCACCGCTCGAACAACCCCTTGGGCATCGACATCAAGGGCCCCCAGGACATCCTGCCCTTTCATCCGTACTTCACGGTCAAGGACCTGTTCGGCTTCGGCATATACCTCATCGTGTTCGCCTTGCTGGTGTTCTACGCGCCGAACATGCTCGGCGAGCCGGACAACTACATCCCGGCCGACCCGCTGCAGACACCGGCGCACATCGTGCCGGAATGGTACCTCCTGCCGTTCTACGCCATCCTGCGCGCGGTCCCCGACAAGCTGGGCGGCGTCATCGCGCTGGCTTTGGCGTTGCTGGTGCTGTTCGCGGTGCCTTGGCTCGACACCTCCAAGGTGCGCTCGGCGCGCTTCCGTCCGATCTACAAGCAACTGTTTTGGATCTTCCTCGCCGACGTGCTGATCCTCGGCTGGGTCGGCGGCAGCCCGCCCGAGGGCATGTTCATCACCATCGGCCAGTTGGCGACCGTCTATTACTTCGTGCACTTCCTGGTGCTGCTGCCGATCGTCGGCAAGCTCGAGAGTCCGACGCCTTTGCCCGATTCGATCGCCACCGCGGTACTCGAGGAGAACAAGCGCAAGAAGGCGCGCAAGCTGCCGCAGGTCGGGGTCGCGCCCAGCGCGAGCCATGGGGCCAGCAGCGGAGGGGGCCACTGATGCGCCGCTTGGTGGGGGTCGCCCTGTTGCTCGCGGCGCTCGCGCCGGCCGCCGTCCATGCCGCCGACGAGGCCGATCCGCCCAAGCGGGTTCAGTGGTCGTTCGATGGCCTGTTCGGCACGTTCGACCTGCCGGCCGCGCGCCGCGGCCTGCAGGTCTACCTCGACTCATGCGGCACCTGCCATTCGCTGCGCTTTGTCGCCTACCGCAATCTCCTCGAGATCGGCCTCACCGGGGACGAGGCCAAGGCGATCGCGGCGAGCCACGAAGTGCGCGACGGTCCGGATGAGACCGGCGCCTATTTCATGCGCCCCGCTGGGCTCGCCGATCGCTTCGTGCCGCCGTTCGCCAACGAGCAGGCGGCGCGCTTCGCCAACGGCGGCGCGTACCCGCCCGATCTGTCCCTCATGTACAAGGCCCGCCTGCGTGGCGCCGACTACGTCTACTCGCTGCTGACGGGCTACGGCGACCCGTCGCCCGACGTCGAGTTCGCCCCGGGCATGAACTACAACCGGTACTTCCCCGGTCGCCAGATCGCCATGCCGCAGCCGCTGCTCGACGGCATGGTGCAGTACGCCGACGGCACGCCCGCCACGGTCGACCAGATGGCGCGCGACGTCTTGCAGTTCCTCGCCTGGGCGGCCGAGCCCTACCTGCCGGTACGCCACCGCATGGGCCTCGGTGTGCTGGTCTACCTGTTGTTGCTCACCGGCCTCTTGTACGCGGTGAAGCGTGCCGTCTGGCGCGACCAGCACTAGTCGCGCCTTCGCGCCGCCGCCGGGCCTTTCCCGACGACCTTCTCGCCGCCATCGGGCAAATACCCCACCGGGGCAGCCGTTGAACCGCCCGGCGCGGCAACGGTAGACTCGCGGCGACCTCGGCATCGCTCTGGGAGGATGCGTCATGACCGGCTTGCGGAACCTGTTCATCGTGGGTGGCTTCGCCCTCGTCGCGTCGCTCGGCATGCCCGGCATGGCGTCGGCGCAAGACGCCGCCTTCGGCAAGGGCGTGTGGCTCACCGGCGCCAAATGCGCTGACTGCCACGGCTGGATGGGCGACGGCGTGCAGGAGGACCCCCGCGCGCCCAAGGGCGACAACCTGCGCGAGACGACGCTCACCGCCGAGCAGCTGTCCGAGGTGATCCTGTGCGGCCGCCCCGGCACCGGCATGCCGTACTTCGATCCGCGCGCCTACACCGACGCGCGCTGCTACGGCATGACACGCGCGCAGATTGGCAACCAGGCGCCGGAAGCGGGGGCGGCCCAGCTAACCAAGCGCCACGCCGACGGCCTGGCCGCATTCATCCTCTCCGAGTTCGCCGGCAAGGGCGCCCCGACCAAGGCCCTTTGCGCCTCGCTCCTGGGTCCCACGGTGGCCCGCTGCGCGCAGCTGCCCTGAGCCGGGCCAGCCGAACCAGGCCGCAGGGCCCCCGCGAAATCGCCGCGCGGCTTTCCCCGCGCCGCCCGATGCCCGATACTCCGTGCGGTTTTTCGGGCGAGGACGCATGGCATCGGCACGGCAGGCACAGCCTCCCCAAGGGGCGTCTAAGCGGCTGATTGGAGTGATCGGCGGCTCGGGCCTCTACGAGGTGCCCGGCCTGACCAACATGCGCTGGCAGAAGGTCGCCACGCCGTTCGGGGATCCTTCCGACGACTTCCTGTTCGCCGAGCTCGGCGGCCAGCCGGTGGTGTTCCTGCCGCGACACGGGCGCGGCCACAGGCTGTCGCCCAGCGGCATCAACTACCGCGCCAACATCGACGCCATGAAGCGCGTCGGCGTCACCGACATCGTCTCACTCTCCGCTGTGGGCTCGTTCCGCGAGGAGCTGTCGCCCGGGACGTTCGTGGTCGTGGACCAGTTCATCGACCGCACCATCCACCGCCAGAAGAGCTTCTTCGGCACCGGCATGGTGGCGCACGTCTCGATGGCGCATCCAGTCTGTGCGCGCGTCGGCGACGCCGCCTACAAGGCGGCACAGGCCGTCGGCCTGAAGGTCGTGCGCGGCGGCACCTATCTCGCCATGGAGGGGCCGCAATTCTCGTCCCTTGCCGAGTCCGAGGTCTACCGCACGTGGGGCTGCCACGTGATTGGCATGACCAACATGCCGGAGGCGAAGCTCGCCCGCGAAGCCGAGCTTTGCTACGCCACTGTCGCCATGGTCACCGACTACGACTGCTGGCACCCGGACCATGACCACGTCCAGGTCGCCGACATCATCCGTGTCCTCTTGGAGAACGCCAAGAACGCCTGCGACCTGGTGCGCGAGTTCGTGCCGTTGCTCAAGGACCGGCTGACGCCGTGCCCGCACGGCTGCGACCGCGTGCTCGACACGGCGCTGATCACCGCGCCGGCGGCCCGCGACCCGGCTATGCTCAAGATGCTCGACGCGGTGGCCCGCCGCGCCCTCGCGGCGCAAACGAAGTAAGGGGAGCAGGGGGATGGCTGCAGCGAAGAAGTCCGCCAGGAAGGCGCCGGCGGCGAAGAAGAGAGCGCCCGCCGCCAAGCCAGCCAAGGCCCACGGCAAGGCCAAGGCGAAAGCGCCGGCGCGCCAGCGGCCGGTGGCGCACGCGGGCGTGCCTGCGTCGCTGGTGCCGCTCAAGGCGCGCATCCGATCGATCCCCGGCTATCCGAAGCCCGGCATCGTCTTCCGCGACATCACCACCTTGCTGCAGGACGCCTTCGGCTTCCGCAAGCTGGTCGACGACCTCGTGCAGCCGCACGCGGGGCGGCGCATCGACGCGGTCGCCGGCATCGAGGCGCGCGGCTTCATCATTGGCGGCGCCGTCGCCCACCAGCTCTCGGTCGGCTTCATCCCGGTGCGCAAGAAGGGCAAGCTGCCCTGGGAGACGATCGGCGTCGACTACGAGCTGGAGTACGGCCGCGACCGCATCGAGATCCACAAGGATGCCATCACCAAGGGCCAGTCGGTGCTGCTGGTCGACGACCTCATCGCCACGGGCGGCACCGCCCTCGCCGCCATCCAGCTGCTGCGCCAGGCCGGCGCCAACATCGTCGGCTGCTCCTTTGTCATCGACCTGCCCGACCTCGGCGGCCGCAGGCGCATCGAGCAGATGGGCGTGAACGTCCAGGCCCTGGTTGAATTCGACGGCGAGTAACCCACTTATCGCGGTCCAATGAAGGTCCAAGGCAAGCACTACCGCACCATCTGGCCCGGCGCCGACGGCGCTTCGGTCGAGATCATCGACCAGACCCGGCTACCGCACGAGTTCGTCACCCTGCGCCTGTGCAGGGTGGACGATGCCGTGCGCGCCATCCAGACCATGCAGGTGCGCGGCGCGCCTCTCATCGGCGCCACCGCCGCCTATGGCCTGTGGCTGGCGCTGCGCGCCGACCCGGGTGACGACACCCTGGCGCGCGCCTACCAGATCCTGCTGGCGACGCGGCCGACCGCCATCAACCTGCGCTGGGCGCTCGATCGGGTGCGCGCCCGCGTGCGCCCCTTGCCGCCCAAGGAGCGCGCCGCCGCCGCGTTCGTGGAAGCCGGCGTCATCTGCGACGATGACGTCGCCACCTGCCGCGCCATCGGCGAGCACGGCCTGAAGATCTTCCAGCAGATCGCCAGCAAGAAGGGCACGGTCGAGGTGCTAACCCACTGCAACGCCGGCTGGCTCGCCTGCGTCGACTGGGGCACGGCGCTGGCGCCCATTTACATGGGGCACGACGCCGGCCTCGGCGTCCACGTATGGGTGGACGAGACGCGTCCGCGCAACCAGGGCGCTTCGCTCACCGCCTGGGAGCTCGGTCGCCATGGCATCTCGCACACGGTGATCGCCGACAACGTCGGCGGCCACCTGATGCAGCACGGCCGCGTCGACCTCTGCATCGTCGGCACCGACCGCACGACGGCGCGCGGCGACGTCTGCAACAAGATCGGCACGTACTTGAAGGCGCTGGCGGCCCACGACAACCGCGTGCCGTTCTATGTCGCGCTGCCGCACTCGACCATCGACTGGACGGTGCAGGACGGCGTTGCCGAGATCCCGATCGAGGAGCGCGCCGGCCACGAACTCACCCGCATCACCGGGCGCGACGACGACGGCGGCATCACCACGGTGCAGATCGTCCCAGACGGCACGCCGGCGGCGAATTTCGCCTTCGACGTGACGCCCGCGCGCCTGGTCACCGGCCTCATCACCGAGCGCGGCCTCTGCCAGGCGTCAGAGGACGGGCTGCTCTCGCTCTACCCGGAACGGCGCGGCAAGGCCGCCTGACGACGCGGTTCACCCCGAGCTTGTCGGCGGGTGAGGCACGTTGCATGGTGGGCGCATGAAATCCGCCTGGTCCGACAAGGACGCTTCCGAGTACGTCGCCCGCTACGCCGCCAACGGCATCAACCGCGATATCGCCCTGCGCGTCTACACCACGCGCCTGTTGGGCCGCGACCCGCTGCTGGTGCTGCACGGGGGTGGCAATACCTCGGTGAAGACGAGCGTCAACGATTTGCTCGGCGACGCCGTCAAAGTCCTGTGCGTCAAGGGCTCGGGCTGGGACATGGCCGCCATCGAGCCGCAGGGCCTGCCCGCCGTTCGCCTCGATCCGTTGTTGCGCCTGCGCGTCCTCGATCGCCTCAGCGACGAGGACATGGTGGCGTTCCAGCGCGCCAACCTGCTCGACCCCTCCGCGCCCAATCCGTCGGTCGAGACGCTGCTGCACGCGTTCCTGCCGCACGCCTACATCGACCACACGCACTCAACCGCGGTGCTCTCCGTCACCGACCAGGAGAACGACGAGCCGCTGCTGCACGAGGTGTACGGCGGCCGCGTCGCTCTGGTTCCGTACGTGAAGCCGGGCTTCGACCTCTCCCAGGCGGCTGCGCGCATCTACGCGTGGAATCCCAAGGTCGAGGGGATGATCCTGCGCCAGCACGGCATCTTCAGCTTCGGCGCCACCGCGCAGGAGTCCTACGAGCGTATGGTGGGGCTGGTGACCCTCGCCGAGCAGCGTCTCGCCAGTGGCCGCAAGCCGGTGTTTGCCGCGGCGGCGCTGCCGGCTACGGTCGCGTCGGCGGCCGAGGTCGCGCCGGTCGTGCGTGGACTGTTGGCGCTGCGGCCGTGGGACGTGGACGGCGAGCCCGAACGCATCACGCTGGCGTTCCGAACGTCGCAGGCCATCCGCCAGTATGTGGATGGCGCCGAGCTGTCGCGCTACTCGCAGGTCGGCGTCGTCACGCCCGACCACACCATCCGCACCAAGAACTGGCCGCTGATCCTGCCGATGCCCGAGCCCGGCCTCGCAGGCTTCTCCGTGGCGGCGTGGTCGGCGGTGGACGAGTTCCGCGCCCGTTATCACGCGTACTTCGTTCGTCACAACGGCAAGCGCGAGGCCGAGAAGCGCGAGCTCGACCCCTATCCGCGGGTCGTGCTGGTTCCCGGTCTCGGGCTGTTCGGCGTCGGACGCTCGCCCGCAGCGGCGCACATCGCCGCCGACATCGCTGAGAACACGGTCCGCGTGATCACCGACTCCGAGGCGATCGGGCGCTACCGCCCCGTCTCGGAGGCCGACATGTTCGACATGGAGTACTGGTCGCTCGAGCAGGCCAAGCTCGGCAAGGCGAAGGAACCACCGCTCGGCGGCCAAGTGGCGGTGATCACGGGCGGTGGCAGCGGCATCGGCGCGGCGACCGCGCACGCTTTCCACGCCGAGGGGGCGGCGGTCGTCGTCCTCGACCGCGATGGCCCGTCCGCCGCCGCCGTCGCCAAGCCCTTCAAGGAGCGCGGCTTGGCGCTCGCCTGCGACGTCACCGAGCCGGATCTCGTCCGCGCCGCCTTCGATCGCGTGTGCACCGTGTTCGGCGGCGTGGACATCGTGGTCTCCAACGCCGGCGCGGCCTGGCAGGGCAAGATCGGTGAGCTGTCCGACAGGATCCTGCGCGAGAGTTTCGAGCTGAACTTTTTCTCCCACCAGACGGTGGCGCAGAACGCGGTGCGTGTGATGCTGGCGCAAGGCACCGGCGGCTCGCTGCTGTTCAATGTCTCCAAGCAGGCCTTGAATCCGGGCCCGAACTTTGGCCCCTACGGCCTGCCTAAGGCTGCTCTCCTACTCCTTATGAAGCAGTACGCCCTCGAGTACGGCGATCACGGTATCCGCTCGAATGCAGTGAACGCGGATCGCGTGCGCACGAACCTGATGTCGCCCGCTCTCATGGAGGAGCGCGCGGCCGCGCGAGGCCTAACGGTCGAGGAATACCTGCGGGACGGCAACCTGCTGAAGCGCGAGGTCAAGGCAGACGACGTCGCCCAGGCGTTCGTAAGCCTAGCCAAGGCCCGCAGGACCACCGGCGCCACCATCACAGTCGATGGTGGCAACATTGCCGCCAGTTTGCGCTAGTCCGTTCGTGCGCCAGGTCTCCTGCGACCGCCCGACATCCCTACTGCCTCTGCGCTGAGCAGGGCTGCTCCAACTGTCGCCACATTCACGGCAGCGTAAGCGCCGCCTTGGTGCTCGCGCAGGCCGGACTTGGCGCCCGTCCCCGGCCGTTCCGTCTTGGCACGCTGGTTGCCATCTACGGGGCAGGGTGGTTCGGAGTGACGCAATGACGAACATCATCAGTCGCCGGCACGCGCTGGCGGGCCTGGCCGCCGGGCTCGCGCTCGCGCCGGCAGTGTCCTTTGCCGGCCTAGCCAAGGTGCCGCGATCGGTGGCCGTCTTGGAGGTGAGCGACCTCCTCGCCTTCGATCCGCTCGTGCGCCGGGACCGCGAGGGCAACAACTACCTCAATCTTGCGTTCCGCACCGAGCCCCGCTCGACCGGCCGCGCCTTCAAGCTGCTGGATGAGATCGCCGCCCAAGCGGTGCCAGAGCTACGCCTCCATTGGAATGTGAACGGCGCTGCGCAGTCCTTGACGATGTTCAACGCCAACGTGCTCATGCACAAATGCGCCTATCTTTCCCAGCAGGGCCAAGGCCGGAACTACGACGAGTTCGGCCTGGTGGTCGAAAGCACCCACGGCAACCTGCGGCGCGCCGACGCGACAGGACCCGCCAACGCCGACTACTGGGTCACGCCGGAAGGACTGCGCTGGGAGCGCCGCCTCGCCTCGGCCTAGGCTCGGGCGCTCAAGGACTAGTGACGGGGGCTGTTTCAAGGGCAGGCTCGCAATGCCGCCCGGCCCATGGCACAATGTGCGTTGAAGCAGTTCTGGGGTTACCGCGATCGTTAGTCGCCGTCAAGCAGTCACCGGGATCCTTGCGGCGCTGGCCATGGCGCCCGCCGCAGCACGGGCCGTTTTGCCGGCCGGACCCGCCTCCGTCATTAACCTGGACGTCGACGACGTCGGCGGCTTCGACCCGATCGTGCGCCGCAACGCCGGCGGTGGCGTGGCCCGTCACAACCTCTCGTTCCGAACCACGCAGCGCGACGCCGAACGGATTCGCTCGCTGCTGACCGACATGCGCAACCAGACGGTGGCGGAGTTCGGATTGCGCTGGGCGACGCCATCCGGGCCGCAGACGTTGCGCATGTTCAATGCCTACCTCCTGCAGTTCACCTACGTGGACTTGTGGGAAGGCGGCCGCGGCCGTCCCTACGAGGAGTTTGCCGTGGCGATCGAGAGCACGCACGGGTCGTTGCGCCGCAGTGAAGCGCAGCAAACCCTCGTCGCCGACTACAAGGTGACACCGCGCGGCGTCGAGTGGATCCGCTCCACGACCTGAGCGCGGCGGGCGCGATTACACCGCGAACTTGATCAGCAGCACGTCGCCGTCCTGGACGACGTACTCTTTGCCTTCCGACCGCATCTTGCCGGCGGATCGCGCCTGGCTCTCGCCGCCGGCCTTGATGTAGTCGTCGTAGGCGATCACCTCGGCCCGGATGAAGCCGCGCTCGAGGTCGGAGTGGATCTGGCCGGCGGCGCCCGGCGCCTTCATGCCTTTGGCAATCGTCCAGGCGCGGGCTTCCTTCGGTCCTGCCGTCAGGAACGTGATGAGCCCGAGCAGCGCGTAACCAGCGCGGATGACGCGCGCAAGACCCGTCTCCTTCAGTCCGAGCGAGCTCAGGTACTCCTGCTGCTCGGCGGGGTCGCCGAGCTGCGCAACTTCCGCTTCGAGCGCGGCGGAAATGACGACGCAGCCGCGGCCCTCGGACTTGGCCCTCGCCTCCATCTTGCGGGTGTGCTCGTTGCCGTTGGCGGCGTCCTTCTCGGACACGTTGCACACGTACAGCACAGGCTTCGACGTCAGCAATCCGAGCCCTCGCACCAGCGGCGCTTCCTCGCCGGTCAGGGGTACGCGGCCGGCCGCAGTTCCCGCCTTGAGCGCATCCAGAAGCTTGGTTACGAGCGGCAAGGCGGCCTTCGCCTCCTTGTCGCCGCCGCGCGCGGCCTTCTCCAGCGGTCCCTTGCGGCGCTCTAGGCTCTCCAAGTCGGCGAGCAACAGCTCGGTCTCGATGGTCTCGGCGTCGGCGGCGGGATCGACCCGTCCGGCCACGTGCACCACGCCGCCGTCCTCGAAGCAGCGCACGAGGTGCAGGATGGCGTCCACCTCGCGGATGTGGCCGAGGAAGTGGTTGCCGAGGCCCTCGCCCTGCGAGGCGCCTTTCACCAGGCCGGCGATGTCCACGAACGACAGCTGCGTCGGCACGATCTTGGCCGACCTCGCCAGCGCGGCGATCTTGTCGAGGCGCTCGTCCGGCACCGACACCTTGCCAACATTCGGCTCTATGGTGGTGAAGGGATAGTTGGCCGCTTGCGCCGCTTGGGTGGCGGTCAGTGCGTTGAAGAGGGTGGACTTGCCGACGTTGGGCAGCCCGACGATGCCGCAGGTGAAGCCCATCTATGCATCGTCCTCGTCGTCGGAGTCCTTCTTGGCCTTCGGTGGCTTGGTGAGCAGCGCGACCTTGTTGGTGAAGCGTGCGTCGCCATTCTCGCCCTGCAGCAGCGCGATCGAATCGACCATGGCGTCGACCAGCGGCTCGAGCCACTTCTCGTCCTCGTCGTCGAAGCGCGCGTTGGTGAGATAGCCGACCACGCGACCGCGTTCGCCGGGATGACCAACACCGATGCGGACCCGGCGGAAGTCCGCGCCCAGGTGGCCTTCGAGGCTTTTCAGACCGTTATGGCCGGCGCTGCCGCCGCCGCGCTTTGCCTTCAGCTTGCCCGGCGCGAGGTCGATCTCGTCGTGGAACACGACGATGTCGCCCTTGTCGATCTTGTGGAAGCGTGCCGCTTCCGACACCGAGACGCCCGAGTTGTTCATGAACGTCATCGGCTTCAGGGCCAGCGCCTCGACGCCGTCGACCTTTCCCTTGCTGATCAGGCCGTGAAAACGGCTGCGCCACGGCTCGAAGCCGTGGCGCGCCACGATCTCGTCGATCACGCGAAAGCCGACGTTGTGCCGGGTGTCTGCGTACTCCGGCCCGGGGTTGCCGAGCCCGACCAGCAGCAGCAAGCGCTACTTCTTCTCCTTGGCGGGCGCAGCGGCCTTGCCGCCGGCGGCGGGTTTTGCCTCGCCCTTGGCCTCGGTGCCGGCCGCGGCCTTGGCGTCGCCCGCCGGTGCGGCGCCTTCGGCCGGAGCGGCTGCGCCCTCGGCGCCCTCGGCGCCTTCCTCGACGGCAGGAGCGGCGGCGGCAGCAGCAGCGCGCGCGGCGGCTTCCAGCGCCTCTTCGCGCACCGCGGTCGGCGCCGTGATCGAAGCGACAGTGAAGTCGCGCTGCAGTGTCGGCTTTACGCCCTTCGGCAGATCGACCTTGCTGATGTGCAACGAGTCGCCGATCTCGAGGCCGGCGAGGTTGACGGTAATGCGCTCGGGGATCGCGTCCGCGTTGCAGTACACCTCGATGGTGTGGCGCACGACGTTGACGATGCCGCCGCGCTTCAGCCCAGGCGAGTCGCCCTCGCCGATGAATTGCACGGGCACGGCGAGGCGCATGGTCGAGCCGGCCACCAGGCGCTGGAAGTCCACGTGCACGGGTTTGTCGGACACCGGGTCGAGCTGCACGTCGCGCGGCAACACGCGCTGGGTGCCGCCGTTGATCTTCAGCTCGACCACGCGGTTGGAGAAGCCGCCCTTCATGTACTCCTTGCGCACGCTGAACTCGTCGACGGCGACGAACTCATTATTCTTGTTGCCGCCGTAGACGACGCCCGGGATCAGACCCTTGCGGCGCAGCGCGCGGCTAGACCCACGGCCCGCGCCCTCGCGTGCCTCGGCCTTGAGTTGGACTGCCTCAACCATGTTCGTGCCCTCGTCCTCGAAATCTACTGCGTCAACGTCCTAATCGAACAAGCTCGACACCGACGATTCGGTGTTCACACGGGTCATCGCCTCGGCCAGCAACGGCGCGATCGAAATCCTGCGCACGCGGTCCTGCTCGTCGTTCACGCGCGGCGCGATACTGTCGGTCGTCACCAGCATCTCGAGCGCCGACTTGCGGATGCGGTCCAGGGCGCCGTTCGACAGCACGCCGTGGCTGGCATAGGCCACCACCGACGTGGCTCCGGCATCCCGCAAGGCATTGGCCGCATTGGCCAGGGTACCCGCCGAGTCGACGATATCGTCGACAATCAGGCAGTTACGCCCCTTTACCTCGCCGATGATGTTGACGACCTCGGAAACGCCCGCGCGTTCGCGCCGCTTATCGATGATCGCAAGGTCGGCGTCAAGGCGCTTGGCCAGGGCGCGGGCCCGGTAAACCCCGCCGATATCGGGGGAAACGAAGATGAAATCGCGGCCGGCGTAGCGTTTTTCGATGTCCCGGGCGAACACCGGGGCGGCGAACAGGTTGTCGGTCGGGATGTCGAAAAAGCCCTGAATCTGCCCGGCGTGGAGGTCCAGGGTGAGTACCCGGTCGGCGCCCGCCTTGGTGATCAGGTTGGCGACCAGCTTGGCCGAGATGGGGGTGCGTGGCCCCGGTTTGCGGTCCTGCCGGGCGTAGCCGTAATAGGGGACCACCGCCGTGATGCGCCGCGCCGATGCCCGCTTCAGGGCGTCGCAGCAGATCAGCAGCTCCATCAGGTTGTCGTTGGTCGGGAAAGACGTGGACTGGACGATGAAGACGTCCTCGCCGCGCACGTTCTCGTGGATCTCGACCCACACCTCCATGTCCGCGAAGCGGCTGATCGAGGCCCGCGTCAGGGGCAGGGTCAGGTACTCCGAGATGGCCTGCGCCAATGGCGGATTGCTGTTGCCGGCAAGGATCTTCATCAGCCAGCCACTCTCAGGTGGGGTCGCTTTGGGAGGGGGTCGAAAGCGGCAAGACCATACCCCGGGCCCCCCGATTTTCAAACCCCTCCCGCGCCCCTTAAGAGGCGCTGCGGGTCTAGGTCGCGCCCTCCATCAGCACGATCGCGGACATCTGCCGGCCCACCTCCGTCTCCCCCGCCAGGGTGGAGCGGCGGTGGCTGAAGAAGCGGGCCGGATCGCTCCGGGTGTCGGCCTCCATGACCTCGATGCGACGCAGGCCAGCCCGGATCAGTCGCGCCCCGACATACTCCGGGAGGTCAAATTGGAAGCGTCCCTCCTTGGGCGAGGCAGTGAAGAACGAAGCGCTGGCCGGGTCGGTATCGACGAACTCCGCCTGGAACTCGGGGCCCACTTCATACGACGGCTGGGCGATGGTCGGTCCCACCACCGCCACCATGTGATCGGGGCGGGCGCGCAGTCGCTCCATTTCGGCGACGGTTGCCTCGATTACTCCGGCGAGCGCGCCGCGCCATCCGGCATGGGCGGCGCCGATCACTCCGGCCGGAAGGTCGGCAAGCAGAACGGGAGCGCAGTCGGCGGTGAGCACCCCGAGCGCCAATCCCGGTACGCGCGTGACCAGCGCGTCGTGCTCGGGCGGGTCGCCGCCCGGCCACGGCGCTCCGACCTCGGCCACTGACGTCCCGTGCACCTGTTTCGCCGTCACCAGTCGGTCGGCGCCGATGCCAAGCTGCTGCGCGACACGCATGCGGTTCTCGGCCACCGCCTGAGGCTTGTCGCCGGTGGCGAACCCGCAGTTGAGGCTGGCGTAACCGCCGATGGAGACGCCGCCCTGGCGAGTGAAGAATCCGTGGCGCATGCCGCGGTAGCCGCGGAGGGTGTCGGCCTCGATCATAAAAAGCCGGCCAGCTCAGTCAACGCCGGCGACGCGATGACGAGCACCTGGAACAGCGAGCCCATGCCCTCCGCGCCGGTTAGGCGGCGCAGGGCGGACTCGATGTCCGCTTTCTGCGCGGGTGTCGCGCGCCGCGCCAGCGCCTCGGCACGCACCTGAATTCCAAGCCGTTCCAGGAACGCTCCCTGGGTGGTCGGGCCCCACAGCCGCGCTCCCGATTCCCGCGCCGCCTGCCCGATCATGGCGAAGTCCACGTGCGCGCACAGGTCGGCGGTACCGGGCGCGTCCAGCACGGGATGCGACTGGTGGCGTGCCACCGCCTGCAAGGTGTCGCGCGCCCCGAATTCTGTCGTGCCGTAATCGATCACCAGCGCCGCGCCGCCGTCGCGCTTCACGCGCGCGGCGAGCTCGGCGGCGAGCGCGATGCCGGCGGGACACACCTCGGCGACGCTTTCCAATGGAGCCGTCTCGCGTACCCGAGCCGGCAGCATTGCCGCCGCCGGTGACGGACCCGGCGTCAGCACGAGGCGGAAGGTCTCATCGCTCGTCGCGTCCACTAGGCGCTCGCACCAGCCGGCGCGGGTGCGGACGAACTGCCGGATTGGCAGCGCATCGAACAGCTCGTTGGCGACCAGCAGCAGCGGGCCGTCCGGCACGTTGGCCAGGGTGGAATGCCACTGCGCTTCCCATCCCGACTGCGCCAGCGCCTGCCGCTGCACCTGTTGCAGCGCCGGGCTGATCTCGACGAGGTGCACGTTCGCCGCGGCACGCAGCTCCGGCACCGACCCGGCCGCGCGCAAGAGGTCGCACATCAGCACGCCGCGTCCCGGTCCCATCTCGACGATGCGTACCGCCGACGGCCGTCCCATGCGCTGCCAAGCGTCGGCCATCCACACCCCGATCAGTTCGCCAAACATCTGGCTCACTTCGGGCGCGGTGATGAAGTCGCCTCCGCGGCCGAACGGCTGGCGCGCCATGTAGTAGCCGTGCTGAGAGTGCGTCAGCACGTCCGCCATGAAGGCTTCCACCGTGATCGGTCCAAAGGCGCGGATGCGGCGCGCGAGATGTTGCGCCAGCGACTTCGCCTCGCCGGCATCCTGCATCGACGGCGCCTTGCTATGCCGCACTGTGGGCGCGCCAGATCAGCAGCAGGCCGAGGAGCGCCTGCGGCACGCTGAGCAGCTGCCCCATGGTCGTGCCGACGATCAGGAAGCCGATGTGGATGTCCGGTTCGCGAGCGAACTCGACCAGGATCCGGCTGAGTGCGTATCCGACCAGGAACGCTCCGGCCACCATGCCCGGGCGCTCGCGCACGCGGGGGTTGCGATACAGAAGCTGCACTAGGACAAACAGGATGATGCCCTCGAAGACCGCCTCGTAGAGCTGACTCGGATGGCGGGGCTGCGGGCCGGCGCCGGGAAACACCATGGCCCACGGCAGGTCCGTCGGTCGGCCCCACAGCTCTGCATTGATGAAGTTGGCGATGCGGCCGAAGAACGAGCCGATCGGCGCGACGGAGGAGATCAGGTCGGCGACGGGCAGCAGGGCGAGGTTGCGTTTCTGGCAGAACAGGATCAGCACCACCATGACGCCGACAAGTCCACCGTGGAAGGACATGCCCCCGCGCCAAATGAACAGGATCTCGTACGGGCGCTCCAGGTAATAGGCAAAGTTGTAGAGCACCACGTACCCGAGGCGGCCGCCGACCAGCACGGCGATGATCGCCCACACCAGGAAGTCGTCGGCGTCGTTGCGACGCATGGGCGGATTCGGCTGCTGGCGAATGAGGGCGAGCACCACGCGCCAGCCGATCAAGAGGCCGGCAATGTAGGCGAGGGCGTACCAGCGGATGGCGATCGGACCGATCTGGATCGCCACCGGATCGATCATCGGATAGGAGAGCGCGAGAAGGGACATGCGGGCGCGGTACTGTTGCACGTCCTCTCCCGGAGGGGGAGGGGAGCGAACCCTTGCCTTGGCAGCGCCGCCGCCCACATAGTGCGGCATGCAGACCGAAAAGACGTTCCTCGATGACCTCGCCCGTCTCGCTACCGGTGCCTTCGGCGCGCTGGGTGATGTTAAGGGCGAGGTGGAAGCGCGGGTGCGGGCGCAGCTCGAACGCATCCTCGCGCGCATGAACCTGCCGACGCGCGAGGAACTGGACGCGGTGAAGGAGCTCGCCGCGGCTGCGCGCGCCGAGGCGGACGCGCTGAAGAAGCGAGTGGCGGCGCTCGAAGGCAAGGCCCCCAAGGGGCCATCCGCGAAGGGTGGCACCAAGACCCACGCGTCGCGCGGCAAGGCCACCTTGGTCCGCGACCCCAAGCGCACCCGCTAGCGGTACGCGGCCCGCCGCTGGCGACGCTCCCCGCGCCGGCGCCTCTCCGAATTCTTGTGGACAACTGGGCCCTTAGCCCACGGGATGCTTGCGCCTGCGGCCGGCTTTTGGCACGGTACATTTGGTTGTAGTTGCGGCCGCGAGGGCCACAAGCTGTTGATGGCCCTAGGGTGCGGCCTTCTCGGAGGGCACCATGGCTTGGCTTGCCGAATCCTCGCGTACCCCCGCCCAGAACCCCGTCGACGCGCTGGAACAGATCGTCTCGGCCAATGAGTGGCCGTTCGAGCGCATTGGCGAGGACGAGATTGCCTTCGGCGTCGGAGGGTCGCACGCCCAATACCAGCTGTGGTTCGGCTGGCATGAGGACGCGCGCGCGTTGGAGTTCCGTTGTGCCTTCGCTCTCGCCACGCCCGAACGCCGCTACGGCGAGATCTGCGAGGTGCTGGCGCGCGTGAACGAGCAGCTGTGGATCGGCCACTTCGAGGCGGCGCCCACCGACGCGCAGGTGACGTTCCGTCACACCATGCTGATCGGCTCCGGTCCGAAGGAAGCGCAGCCCAACCTCGAATCGCTGGTCGAAGTCGCGTTGTCCGCGTGCGAGCGCTGCTATCCCGCGTTCATGCTGCTCCTGTGGGGCGGCAAGAAGCCCGAGGAGGCCGTCGCCGCCGCCATGCTCGAGACCGTCGGCGAAGCGTGACCGTCGCCCGCCGCCGCATCCTCCTGGTTGGATGCGGCAAGATGGGCCAGGCGCTCGGCCGCGGCTGGTTGGCCCGCGGCCAGAACCCGGCCGGTCTCGTCGCCATCGAGCCGAATGACGTCATGGCCCGCGCCGCCCGGGACGCGGGCATTCCCACCGTGCGCCTGCTGTCCCAGGTTGACGCCGCCTTCCAGCCCGACTGGGTCGTGCTCGCGGTGAAGCCGCAGGTGGCCGCGTCGGTGCTCACCGACTACGCGCGCTTCGCCCAGCCGGCGACGTTCGTCTCCATCATTGCCGGCACCCGTGTCTCCACGTTGCGCACGCTGCTCGGCCCGAAAGCGGCAGTGGTGCGCGCCATGCCCAACACGGCCGCCGCGGTCGAGCGCGGCATGACGGCCGCGTTTGCCGGTCCCGGCGTTTCCACCGGCGCGCGCAGCGAGTGCACGGCGCTGCTCGATGCCGTCGGCGACGTGGCGTGGATCGAAGACGAAGCGCTGATGGATGCGGTCACCGCCGTGTCAGGCTCCGGCCCCGCGTATGTGTTCCTGCTCATCGAGTGTCTCGCCGAGGCAGGCGTGAAAGCGGGGCTCGCACCGCAGCTGGCCCAGCGCCTCGCGCGCCAGACCATCGTCGGTGCCGGCGAACTCGCCCGCGTTTCACCGGAGGCCGCACAAGTGCTCCGCCAGAACGTGACGAGTCCGGGTGGCACCACCGAGGCGGCGCTCAAAGTGCTGATGGCCTCCGACGGCCTGCAGCGCCTAATGACCGAGGCGGTCGCCGCGGCGGCTGCGCGCAGCCGCGAGCTCGCCGGCTAACACCCGGGAATCCCTGTCTCTTCGGCGGGGATGCTCCCGCGCCTCCGGTGCGCTACGCTTCCGGTATGGCCGCCGCTCGCAAGCCCCGCCGCTCCAGGGCCGCATCGCTATCTGCCGACCCGCGCGGCAAGGTCATCGCCGCCATGGTGCGGCTCGCCAACGACGTGGGCTGGGGCGCGGTGACGCTCGATGCGATCGCCGCGGAAGCCGAGATCGGTCTCGACAAGCTACAGGCGATGTTCCCCTCCCGCGCCGCGATCGTCGCGGGGTTCATGGCCGACGTCGACCACGACATGCTGGGCCGTCTCGACAGCGGCGAATCCCACTACGCGGTGCGCGACCGCCTGTTCGCCGTGCTCATGGCGCGGCTAGACGCGCTCAGGCCGCACCGTGACGCGGTGGTCGCGATGCTTCGGGGTGCGCTGGGCGATCCGGTGACGGCCTGTGCGCTCGCCACCACGTCGCGGCGTTCGCTGTCGTGGATGCTGGCGGCAGCCGGCACCGCGCACACCGGCATCGACGGCGAGCTGAAGATGCAAGGCCTCGGCGCGCTCTATGCGTCGACGTTGTGGGTGTGGGCGCGCGACACCTCCGAGGACATGTCCGCCACAATGGCACATGTCGATCGCCAGCTGCGCCGTGCCGAAAGCATCTTCCAGTTCTTGCAGCGCTCAGTTCGGGTACCCCGCAGGTCCACGCGCAAGCCCGCGCGGGCCTGAGTCTCCGCCGATGAACGCCGCCACCGTCCTCGTCGCCGCCGCGATGATGACGCTGGCCCTGGCGTTGGCCATGACGTTCGCCTGGCGCATCTGGCTGCGCACCCGCAACTGCGGTTGGCTCGATGTCGTGTGGACGATCGCCGTGGGCGCTACCGGCATCGTCGCAGCGCTGATGCCGCTGCCCGGCCAGACCGTGCCGGGACGGGCGCTACTGGTGGCAGCCGTGGTTGCGGCATGGACGGCGCGGCTCGCCTCTCACCTCTATGCGCGCAACCGCATCCGTCTGGACGACCCGCGCTACCACGCCCTCGTGCGTCACTGGGGGGCGCAAGCTTCAACGCGCATGCTCCTCATGGCGTACATGCAGGCGTTATGTTCGGTGCCCCTGGTGCTGGCGATCTGGCTCGCCGCCCACAACGCCGGCGATCCGCTCGGCCTGCGCGACGCCATCGCCACTGCGATTGCTGCGCTCGGCATCGGCGGAGCGGCACTGGCGGACCGGCAGCTCCAAAGGTTCCGCGAGCACTCGGGTGGTGCCATCTGCGCTGTCAGGCTGTGGCGTTACTCGCGCCATCCCAACTACTTCTTCGAGTGGCTCGCCTGGTGCGCCTTCCCGGTCTTCGCCTTCGACGCGACCGGCGCGTCGTCGTGGGCCTGGCTTGCGCTGGCAGCGCCCGCATTGATGTACGTGGTGCTGGTGTACGTCTCCGGCGTTCCGCCCATCGAGGCGCACATGCTGCGGACGGGCGACGACGCCTACCGGGCCTACCAGGCGCTCACGCGCGCTTTCCTGCCGATGCCGCGCGCCGGCGCTGGGCGGCTTGGCCGTCCTGCGGGGGCGACGACCCTCGGGCAGCCGCCGCCGGGCGGCTGACACCGGGCGGCGCGAAAAAAGGGTTACGCAGTCAAATAGAAGTGAGGGGCCGGCGCCCGCTTGCCCGAAAAACGGCCGAAGCCTAGCCTCCGCCCAGGAGTCGAGGGGAGGTCACCATGCATCGTCGCAGTTTCTTGGCCGGTCTTGCCGGCACCGCTCTTGCTGCGTCCGTCGCCCGTGCGCAGCAGGCGCCGGCGCCCGCTGCTCCGGCTGCGCCCGCCGCGCCGCTCGTGCTGCGTCCCGGCGCAAAGAAGATCGCCATCGCCAGCGCCATCCTGCCCACCGAATCGATGATCGAGGGCAACAACGGCGATCCGGGCATGAATGCCTTCCTCGCCGAGTTGAAGGCGCAGGGTCTCGTGCCCGGCCAGGACGTCGCGATCGAGCGCTATTCGGGTTCGCAATGGAATACGGTGCGGCGCTTGCAGGGCAATCGTTGGAACGCCCTCGGCGTCACCGTCGCCAATGCCAAGCCCGACGTGCTGTTCACCACCTCCAGCTACATCGCCCGCGGCGCCGCGACGAATCCGGACACCGCACCGCAGACCGTCTTCCTCGTCGGTGACGCGGCCGGCACCGGCCTGGTTTCCAACATGCAGCGTCCCGGCGGCAACATGACGGGCGTCTCTGCCGCGAACGGTGCCGCGAACAACGGCATGCGCATCGACCTCCTCAAGGAGGCGGTGCCGGCCGCGATGCGCATCGCTTTCCTGATGAAGAGCCAGGCGATCTCGCCGACGCCCTATGGCCAGGCCCAACTCGCCGTCGCGCGGGCGCAGCGCCAGGGAGTCACCGTGACGCCGGCGTTCATCGACGACCTGCTCGATGACGCCGGCATCGACGCCACCGCGCACCTGCGCGCCGTGCTCGAGGCGCAGCGCGCCGGCGCCCAGGGCTTCGTCGTGGCGGACATGCTCGACCTGTCCGAGTACACCGCCATGCTCGGCAGCTATGCGCTGGCGACCAAGATGCCGGCAGTGGGCAACACCCGCGACTTCGTTGTCAACGGCGGTCTCGCCAGCTACGGCGCCAACTACAACGACCTGTTCAAGAGCGCGGCCCAGCTCGTCGCCCGCGTCGTCAAGGGCGAGAAAGCCGGCGACATCGCCATCGTGCAGGCGCAGCCCGAGCTCGTCGTCAGTCAGCGCAATGCGCGCAACCTCGGCATCACCGTTCCGCAGCCGTTCGTCGCCAAGGCGAAGGAAGTGCTGATGTAGCGGCGCGCCACCTTTCAGTCGTGGAACGGGGACCGGCGCAGGCCGGTCCCCGTTGTCCCTGGTTGCCACGCCGGGCCAACTGGTCGAGATTCGCTAGAGGGGGCTTGCCATGTCGCTGCGTATGCGTCGGAACGGCGCGTTGTCGCGGCCTCTGCAGGAGGCCGCCGCCGTTTCCGAGCTCGCCCACCTAATGGCGGCGGCACAAGCGGGCGACTGGTCGGCGTATCGCCGCCTGCTCGAGGTGCGGTTTCGCGCCCTGGCACCGGACCGCACGGCCGTGGAGCTGACACAAAGCAATTGGGAAGGCTTCGGCGACATGGCCGAGATGCTGCGTGGCGGCTACGTCTCGGGCTGGCCGATCATCTTCGAGGACGCCTATCGCAGGGCGTGCGACGCGGCAGCCGCGTGACCCGCCGCGGATCAGTACCGCGTTCCCAGCTCCAGGAGCCACTGCGGCGTATGGGCGATCAGCCAGGTTTGGATGTCGCGCTCGACTCCGGTGAGGATGCCGAGACCGACAAGGATCACCAGCATCCCGAAGATCACCTTGGTGGTGCGGCCGGTGGCGGCGATGCGCCCGCGCCAGCGCAGCCGCAGCTCGCGGGACAGCGAGCCGATCAGCACCAGCGGCAGCGACGCGCCGAGGCCGAACAGCGCCATGGTGATGGCGACCTGACCGAGGTTCTCGCCGCGCGCCGCCATGATCGAGGCGGCGCCGAGGGTGGGGCCGACACACGGCACCCAAACGACTCCCAGCAACAGGCCGATGGCGGCCTGGCCCTGCCAGCCTTCGGGCGTGATCTTCTGCATCCAGCCGTCAGCCATGGAGCCGAGGCCCGAGCCCGCTAGTGCCAGGCGTTGCTGCAAGGTGGAGCTCACCAGCGCCAGGCCGAGCGCGATCAGGATCACGCCGGCGATCGAAGAGAACAGCTCGGCGTCGAGCCCGATGCTGAAGCCAATCGTCGCAACAAATAGGCCGACGCCGACGAACGAGACGATCAGCCCGCCGGCCAGGGCCAGCGGGCCGAAGCGGTGCGCGCCGGCGGCGCTCGCCACCACGATGGGCAGCAGCGGCAGCACGCACGGATTGATGATGGTGAGTACCCCGGCGAGGAAGCCGAGGGCATACGTGGTCATGAACTCACCTCGTGCTCCCTACGCGCCCGTCCGTGGCGTTTGCCGCGACGGGCGCATAAGGAATTCGCTGCGCGAAGGCTTTGGGTTACAGGCCGGTGGCCAGCAGGTCGAGGATCGGGCCCTCCTGGGTCGCGCCGGCGGAACGACCGGTCTCGCGGTTGCCCTTGAACACGATCAGCGTGGACTGGCGCTGGGCGTTGAACTTGCGCACCAGGTCCTTCTGCGTGTCCCAATCGATGTTGAAGGTGACGACGTCCTTGTACTTATCGCTCGTCACGGCCTTGGCGAGGATCGGCCGCTGCGCCGCGCACTGCGGACACCAGTCGGCGTGCACCTGCACCAGGATGGTCTTCCCCGCCGCCTGTGCGGCAGTGAAGGCGGCGTCGTCGTACAAGACCGGCGCAAGCGCGATCGCCGCCAACGGCGATAGGACGAAGGCAAGGATGGAAGCGAGGATGGTGCGCCGCAGCATGATGTTCGATCTCCCCACAGCAAGTTGGCTGACCGCCAATCTACCAAGCCGGCGGCGCTGCCCAAACTCAAGAGGTCGTGTAGCAAAAAATCGCGGGAAGGCACTGAAACTAAAGCCGATTCTCAGCGAACCGGCACCGAGCGGACATTGCAGTAACGCTCCGCTCCAGGCTTCAAAGCGCCTCATAGAGCGCCGGCTCGGTGCGGAAATCCGGCCCGCCCAGGGCGCCGAGTGCGTCCTCTACGTATTCCGGCCGGCGCATGCCGTTGAGCACGCAGGTGATGCCTGCTGTGTCGACGAGGGCGGCGTTGGCCTTCTGCGACAGCGACCAGCCGCGGGTGTGGTCGGGCAGGTGCGCGTCGACGGCGGCATGGATGGCGGCGGAGGCGCCGGCGCCCCGCCGGGCTGCATCCGCGCGCAACGCGGCGATGAGCTCGTTGATGGCTCCGGTGTATCCTGCCGCCTAATGCTGGAATGCGGTTGCTTGCTCGCCCTGCAGTCCTGCCGCCACTTCGCGCAGGCGCGGGCCGAACTGCGCCACGACCTGCGTCTCGATCTGGCGCCACTGCTGCAGTTTCTGTGCGGACTGCGCCGCCGCCACCAGCTGCGCGCTCCAGGCGATGCCCTTACGCGGCGCCTTCGCCTCCCATTCGGCGGCGGCCGCCGCTTGCGCCGCGACCGATGTCTTCGCCGGCGGTGCCGTCGCGTCCGCCAGGCGCACCAGGCGCTCGTCCTTGTAGGCGTTGAGCGGGGGGTTGGCGAGCACGGCGAGGTTCTTCGCCGTTGCGTACGCGAGCGCCATAAGGGTGCCGCCGGCATTGTTGCGCGTGAGCATGGGTCCGCTCTCATAGAGGTTGGCGGGCGGCTGCACGGCGGCGAAGTGGTGGCGCGGCGAGATGCGCTCGGCGATGTCCCACATGCGATCCAGCGACGTCGCCTCGGGATCGTCGAGCGGCGCGCCGAAGCTGTTTGACGAGACGCCATACCAGGCGATGCGGCCTTTGGCGACCTCGCTCTCCAGCAAGGCGAAGGCGCGTCCGATGCGGTCGTAGAACGCGTCGCGCAATGCGCTCACGTCGGCCTCGCCGCGCTTCACCGCATCCGAGAAGAAGTACTCCGGATTGTGCAAGAGGTAGACGTCGATGCGCGCCATGCGCAGACGCTCGAGCGAGCGGCTCAGCTGGTCAGCAAGGAAGCCGGGATGCAGGCAATGCCAGCAGCCCTCCATGTACTTCACCATCTCGGCGAACGGCTGGCCTTCGCGCTCCCGCGTGCGTGCCAGAGCTAGGTCCTGTACCCATAAAAGGGATTCCCTTTAAGGGCCGGCTGTGATTCAAGCTTCCAAACTGTGGGAGCTTGACGATGGCGCGCTTCGATCTCAGCGACGGGGAGTGGGCGTTGATCGCTCCGCTGCTTCCCAACAAGCCGCGCGGAGTGCCGCGTGTC
>VGER01000021.1 GCA_016869235.1 Alphaproteobacteria bacterium
GCGGCGCCTGCGCGAAGCGGCGCGCGCCGTGCTGCCGCGCCACGCCGCGCCGGCGCATGACTACGTGCTGATCGGCCGCACCGAGACACTGACCCGCCCTTACCCCGCGCTGCTCGCCGATCTCGAGGGCGCGCTGCGCAAGGTCGGAGCGACGCGCTGATGCTCGCCCAATTCCTTGCCCTGCTGGTGCAGGTCTATCGCTACACCCTGTCGCCGGTGATCGGACCGGCGTGCCGCTACGAGCCGACCTGCTCGGTCTACGCCATCGAGGCGCTGCACAAGCACGGCGCGCTGCGCGGGAGCTGGCTCGCCCTGCGACGCATCGCCCGCTGCCATCCCTGGGGCGGTTTCGGCTACGACCCGGTGCCGCCGGCGCATTCGCATTCCCATTCCGCGGGCGAGGCGCACGGTCCTGCGGCGCGGCCCCGCCCCTAGCGACTCATGGAACAGAAGAACCTCGTCCTCGCCATCGTCCTGTCGCTGGGCATCCTGATCGGCTTCCAGATCCTGTTCCCGGTGCCGGGGCCGGTGCCGCCGGCGGAGCAGCAGCGCGTCGAGGTGACCGAGACGCCGCCCGCGCCGGCGACTCCCGGGGCGACACCCGCCACGCCGGCGCTGGTGCAGACGCGCCCCGAGGTGCTGGCCGCGGCGCCTCGCGTCACCATCAACTCACCGCGCCTGTCGGGCTCGCTGTCGCTGGTGGGCGGGCGCATCGACGACCTGCGTCTCAAGGACTATCGCGAGACCATCGACCCGGGCAGCCCGCAGGTTCTGCTGCTGTCGCCGCCGGGCGCGCCCGGCGCGTACTACGGCGAGTTCGGCTGGGTGGCGCCGCAGGGCAGCACCGCGGCGACCCCGGGGCCGGACAGCCGCTGGATGTCCACCAGCACTGAGTTCAGCCCGACCGCGCCGCTCACCATGACCTACGACAACGGCGCCGGCCTGCGCTTCACGCGCATCGTCGAGGTGGACGAGAACTACCTGTTCACGGTGCGCGACCGCGTCGAGAACACCACCGGCGCGGCGGTGACGCTGTATCCGTACGGCCACGTCTCGCGCACCGGCACGCCGCCGACGCTTGGCTTCTTCATCCTGCACGAGGGGCCGCTCGGCGTGCTCGAAGAGACCCTGGTCGAGTACTCCTACGAGGACCTGAGGGACGCCGGCGCCGAGACGCACCGCTCGACCGGCGGCTGGCTCGGCATCACAGACAAGTACTGGCTGGCGGCGGTCATCCCCGATCAGGCTGCGCCCTACGAGGCCGGCTTCCGCTACTCAAACCAGGGCGGCACCGACAACTACCAGACCTACTTCCGCCGCGACGCGATGACCATCGCCGCGGGCGGCAACGCCGAGGTGACGCACCGCTTCTTCGCCGGCGCCAAGGAAGTCGCGACGCTCGAGGCGTACCAGGAGCGCCTCGGCATCCAGCGCTTCGACCTCGCCATCGACTGGGGCTGGTTCTTCTTCCTGACCAAGCCGATCTTCGCCGCCATCGACTGGCTCTACCGCCTGTTCGGCAACTTCGGCGTGGCGATCATTGTCTTCACGATCTTCATCCGCATCCTGTTCTTCCCGCTCGCCAACAAGTCGTTCAAGTCGATGGCGGGCATGCGCAAGATCCAGCCGGAAGTGCTGCGCATCCGCGAGGCGTACGCCAACGATCGCGAGCGCCAGACGCGCGAGATCATGGACCTGTACCGCAAGGCGGGCGTCAACCCGCTGTCGGGATGCATGCCGATCCTGTTGCAGATCCCCGTGTTCTTCGCACTCTACAAGGTGCTGTTCGTCACCATCGAGATGCGCCATGCGCCGTTCTACGGCTGGATCAAGGACCTGTCGGCGCCCGACCCGACCACCATCTTCAACCTGTTCGGCCTGATCCCGTGGACGCCGCCCGGCTTCCTGATGATCGGCGTGCTGCCCATCATCATGGGCGTCACCATGTACGTGCAGCAGAAGCTGAACCCGGTGCCGCCGGACCCGATCCAGCAGCGCATCTTCATGCTGCTGCCGATCATCTTCACCTTCATCCTGGCACCGTTCCCCGCTGGCCTGGTCCTCTACTGGACCGTCAACAACGTCCTGTCGATGGCCCAGCAATGGATCATCATCCGCCAGACCGAGGCCGGCGGCGGCGCGAAGGCGAAGTCCGCGACCTAGGACGCCGCGCATGGTGGACGCGCCGACGCCCGAGGAGCATGCACGACAACTCGAGCGCGGACGCCTCCTGTTCGCCAAGCCGTGCACCTTCGTGTGGGTGGCGGGCACGGTCGCCGAGCTGCCACCCGACGAGCTGCCCGAGGTCGCCTTCGCCGGACGATCCAACGTCGGCAAGTCGAGCCTCTTGAACGCTCTCGTCGGCCAGAAGGCGCTCGCCAACGTCTCGCAGACGCCGGGCCGCACCCAGAAGCTCAACTTCTTCGAGCTCGACGGGCGCCTGCGCCTAGTCGACCTGCCGGGCTACGGCTACGCCAAGGTCGCCAAGGACAAGGTGGACGCGTGGACGCAGCTCATCGAGGACTACCTGCGCGGCCGCCCCTCGCTGCGCCGCGCGCTCCTGCTCATCGACGCGCGCGTCGGCATCAAGGACAGCGACGAGGCGGCGCTCAGAGTGCTGGACGCCGCCGCGGTGGCGACGCGCGTGGTCCTCACCAAGGTGGACAAGGTGAAGGCCGGTGAGCTGGCCGAGCAGAAGGACGCCGTGGCGCGGCGCCTGAAGGACCATGCCGCCGCGTTCCCCGAGGTCGCCGTTTCGAGCGCCCAGACTGGCGCGGGCATCGCCGAGCTGCGCGCCGACATCGCTGCGCTGGTCGGCGGCTAGGCGGACCCTGGCCCGGCCGGGCGCCTTCCGCTATACGGAGGGCCGCTTTTCCCGCCCTCCGTCGCCAAACGCCATGCCCAAACCGAAGAAACGGGCCGTCCCCATGCGCAGCCGCGAGCAATGGCTCGAGACGGCCCGCATCCTGTCCGAGGCGCTGCCCTACATGCGGCAGTTCGCCGGCCAGACCTTCGTCATCAAGTTCGGCGGCCACGCCATGGGCGACGACACGCTGACCGAGACGTTCGCCCGCGACGTGATGCTGCTGAACCAGGTCGGCATCAACCCGGTGGTGGTGCACGGCGGCGGCCCGCAGATCGGCGACATGCTCAAGCGCCTCGGCATCGAGAGCCGCTTCGAGCGCGGCCTGCGCGTCACGGACAAGGCCACCGTGGACATCGTCGAGATGGTGCTGGCGGGCTCCATCAATAAGTCGATCGTCAGCGCCATCGAGGAGGCCGGCGGCCACGCCATCGGCATCTCGGGCAAGGACGGCAGCTTGGTCGAGGCGCGCAAGCTCAGGACCAAGCGGCCGCCGCGCGGCAGCGTCGAGAAGGCCACCGACCTCGGCTACGTCGGCGAGCCCACCCGCATCAATCCGCACGTGCTCAACGTGCTGATGAGCACCGACGTGATCCCGGTGGTGGCGCCGATCGGCATCGGCCCGGAGGGCGAGACCTACAACATCAACGCCGACACCGTGGCGGGCGCCATTGCCGCGGCGATGGGCGCCTCCAAGCTGATCCTCCTCACCGACGTCGAGGGCGTGCTCGACAAGAACAAGACCCTGGTGCCGAAGCTCACCGCCAAGGAAGCCAAGGCGATGATCGCCGACGGCACCGCGACCGGCGGCATGATCCCCAAGCTCGAGACGTGCCTGACCGCGCTCGCCGGCGGCTGCCGGGCGGCGCACATCCTCGACGGCCGCCAGCACCACGTGCTGCTGCTCGAGGTGTTCACCGAGCTCGGCATCGGCACGATGATCTCGCCGGACGGGACCGCGCGCCGCAAGAAGTCCTAAGCCGCGTCCTTCTCCACCAACTCGCGGAAGTAGGTCAGGAACCACTCCATCTCGGCCTCCGAGAGGGCGAACTTCACGCCGTCGCGGGCATGGATCATGGAGTTGGTCGGCACGCGCGCGACCAGCTGCTGCAGCTTCATCGCACCGCGCGCCGAGAGGCCCGCCTTCCACGCCGCCGCGGTGGTCGCATTGCCCGAGCGCGAATCGAGCATCTTGTTGACGATGGCGACCGGCACCTGCGCCTTCAGCGCCAACGCCTCGGCGACCAAGCCGCGCTGGCCGGTCTCGGCCGCCTGCACGATCGCCTCCTCGTTGAGGCGGCCGGAGTCCTCGAGCTTGTGCACCTTGGCGGCGGCCGACTCGGCGGCCTGATCGGGGTGCGCCTCGTCTTCCTTGAGGCGCTTCTTCACCGCCTCGTTGACGACCTTGGCCGTTTCCTCGCCGAGGTTGTGCTCGGCCTGCAGCACCTGCAGCACCGCCGCGCTGACGAACGCGGCGATGCGGCGGATCGCGCCCACCGAGAGCTCGGGCCGGCGCGCCAGCGGCTCGTGCAGCGGCTCGGCGTGCTCCGCCTTCTCGGCGACGCTATCGAGGGTCTCGGACTTGAACTTCACATTGGGATTGGCGAGCAGCGTCGCGGTGGCGGCGATGTCGTTCGCGTCGACGATCGCCTTGGCGAGCTCTTGGCTGAGCTTGTTGCGGCGCGCGATCGCCGAAAGTCCGCCCTTGGCGGCGCCGGCGCTGATGATCTCCAACAGGTCGTGGTCGGTGAGGAGCGGCGAGTACTCCAGGATAGGCGCCGCGACGATCAGCTCCACGTCGCGCGCCAGCTTGGTGATGATCGGCTGCGGCACCTTGGTGGCGTGTTTGATCTCCTCGGCGATGATGGCGCGCACGCGTGGCAGCTGGTCGCGGGCGAGGATCTGCAGCACCTCGATGGTCGCTTCCTGCAGCCGCTCGTTCTGCATCCGCGAGATGCCGGGGATGAGGCGGCCGATCTTGAGCGCGAGGTCGCAGCGAACCTCGTCGTCCTTGTCGGTGGCGAGCTTGCGGTCGGCCTGGCGCGGCGTGGCAATGTTGGCGGCGACGTTGCGGCGCACCTCGGGGTGCGCGTCCTCGGCGAAGAAGTAGAGAATCTCGGGCTGCACGTCCTCGCGCCCGGCGAGCTCGGAGCGCACATTGGGATCGGGGGCGCTGGCGAGCGTCTTGGCTTCCTCGTAGGTGATGTCCTGCGGGATCAGCTTGCGCCGCGCCGGGGCCGGCCCTGAGCGCGCCGCGCCCTGGGCGGCGCCAGGAGTGACTCGCTTCAGCGCCACCGGCTTGCTCTTCTTGCGGCCGAAGATGCCGAACAAGGCCATGGCGAAAGCTACCACGGCGCCGCAGATAGGCTAGTATCCACGCCGCATCCAAGTCGCATTCCCATGGCTCGCATCACCCTCGCCGAGCGCGTTTCCACAGCGCCCGATCCCGCGGCGCTTGCCCACGTGGACGCGTGGGTGTTCGACCTCGACAACACGCTCTACCCGGTCGCGTGCGGGCCGTATCCGCAGGTCGACCGGCGCATCCGCGACTTCATCGCCCGCGCCCTTGGGACGGACGAGGTCGAGGCGTATTGCCGCCAGAAGCACTACTTGCACACCTACGGCACCAGCCTCCGGGGAATGACGCACGAGCACGGCACCGACCCCCAGGAGTTCCTCCGCTACGTCCACGACGTGGACCTGAGCTGCATCCCCACCGATCCAAACCTCGACGCGGCGCTCGGCCAGCTACCCGGACGCAAGGTCATCTTCACCAACGCCGACGTGCCCTACGCCGAGCGCGTCTTGGACCGCATCGGCATCCGCCGCCACTTTGAGATGATCTTCGACATCGTCGCCGCCGACTACCTGCCCAAACCGCACCGCGCCAGCTACGAACGCATGCTTGCCGCGGCTGACATCGAACCGCGCCGCTCCGCCATGATTGAGGACCTGCCGCGCAACCTGGAGCCGGCTGCCGAGCTCGGCATGACCACCGTGTGGGTGAAGAACGACGGCGAATGGGTCATTTCCGACGAGCGGCGCGACACCCTCAAGCGCCAGTACGCCGAGACGGGCGCCCGCGCCCACCATGTGGTCGAGCACCTCGAGTCCTGGATTTGCGCGGTTGCGGTCCGGTGACCGCCGCGCCTATCTTCCCGCGCCGCCAACCGCCGCGTCCTCTGGCACCCTCGTCAAGGAGCTGACCGTGAGCCCTGAACGCCTTGCCGCCGCCATCGACGGGGCCTGGGAGAACATCAAGTTTATCACGCCGGGCACGCGCGGCACCGTGCGCGACGCGGTGGACGAGGCGCTTGCCGGCCTAGACTCCGGCACCTTCCGCGTCGCCGAGAAGATCGACGGCAAGTGGGTGACGCACCAGTGGCTGAAGAAAGCCGTGCTGCTTTCCTTCCGCCTCAACGACTCGCAGATATTCCCCGGCGGCCCGGGCGGCTCGTCCTGGTACGACAAGGTGCGCCCCAAGTTCCAAGGCTGGGACGAGAAACGCTTCCGCGACGCCGGCATCCGCGTGCTTCCCGGCGCGCAGGTGCGCTACCCCGCCTACATCGCGCCCGGCGCGGTGCTGCTGCCGAGCTTCGTCAACGTCGGCGCCCGCGTCGAGTCGGGGACCATGATCGACACCTGGGCGACGGTCGGCAGCTGCGCGCAGATCGGCAAGAACTGTCACATCTCGGGCGGCGCCGGCATCGGCGGCGTGCTCGAGCCGGTGCAGGCCGGACCGGTCATCGTCGAGGACGACGTATTCATCGGCGCGCGCGCCGAGGTCGCCGAGGGAGTTATCGTCGAGAAGGGCTCGGTGCTGTCGATGGGCGTCTACATCGGCGCAAGCACGCGCATCATCGATCGCACGACCGGCGAGGTGCACATGGGCCGGGTGCCGGAGTACTCGGTGGTCGTTTCCGGAACGCAGCCGGCCAAGCCGCTGCCCAACGGCGAGCCGGGGCCTGGCCTCTACTGCGCGGTGATCGTCAAGAAAGCCGACGCCAAGACGCGCTCCAAAACGTCGATCAACGAGCTGCTGCGCGACGAAGTCTTCGGCGACAACGCCTTGCGGCGATAGGGCCGGCAATCATGCCGGCCGCGACCACCATCGATCCCGTTGCGCTGACGCAGGCGCTCGTGCGCTGCGCGTCGGTGACGCCGCGCGACGAAGGTGCGCTCGACGTTCTTACCCGAGCGCTGGAGCCGTTGGGCTTCACCTGCACGCGTCTCCCGTATGGCGAAGGCGTGGAGCGCGTGCACAACCTGTTCGCGCGCGCCGGCACCAGCTCGCCGCACTTCTGCTTCGCCGGCCACACCGACGTGGTGCCGCCGGGCGCCGAGGCGCAGTGGAGGCATCCGCCGTTCGCGGCGCGCATCGACGGCGGCACGTTGTATGGCCGCGGCACCGCCGACATGAAGGGCGCGATCGCCGCATTCGTAGCAGCGGTCGCGCGCGCCGGCACGAGCAAAGGATCCGTCAGCCTGCTCATCACCGGTGACGAGGAAGGGCCGGCGCGCAACGGCACCAAGAAGGTGCTCGAATGGATGCAGGCCAACGGCCATGTCCCCGACGTCGCCCTGGTGGGCGAGCCGACCAGCCCCGAGCGCCTCGGCCAGGCGATCAAGGTGGGCCGCCGCGGCTCCATGACCGGACGGCTCGTCGTGCGCGGCATCCAGGGCCACGTCGCCTATCCGCACGTCGCCGACAATCCCATCCCGCGCCTGGTGCGCATGCTGGCGGCACTCACCGAGAAAGCGCTCGATGAGGGCAGCGAGCGCTTCCAGCCGTCCAACCTGGAAGTCACCACGGTGGATGTCGGCAATCCGGCGACCAACGTGATCCCGGCCGAGGCGCGCGCCACCTTCAACATCCGCTTCAACGACCGTCACACATCGGCGAGCCTGGAGACGTGGATCCGCGCCACGCTCGACCGCGTGTCGCCCAAGTACGAGCTGTCGATCGAGGTGTCGGGGGAATCGTTCCTCACCAAGGCAGGGCCGTTCCCCTTCCTGTTGCGCGACGTGATTGCGGAGCAATTCGGCGCGCCGCCGGAGCTCAGCACGTCGGGCGGAACGTCGGACGCGCGATTCATCACGCAGTACTGCCCGGTGGCGGAGTTCGGCCTGGTGAGCGCAACCATCCACAAGGTGGACGAGCGCGTGCCACTCGCCGACCTTGCGGCGCTCACCGAGGCGTACGCCGCCATCCTGCGGCGCTACTTCGCCTGAGCCGGGCGATGCCGACGCGCGAAGAAGTCGTCGCCGCCGTGCAGGGCGCCCTGCTGCTGGCGCGCTTCGACGCGCGCGGAATGCAGCTGTTCGACAATTCCTTGTCCGGATTCTGGCGCTCGTTCTTCGCCGCCGTGGTGGCGGTGCCGTTCACCGTGTACTGGCTGGTGGTGAACTACCACGAGACGGAGTATAGCGCTTCGTGGGTGTTGTTCATCGAAGCCATCCGCTACGTAGTCGGCTGGTCGATCATTCCGTTGATTCTGATTCCGGTCGCGAAGGCGCTGTCGCGCTCCACCGAGTATGTTCCGTTCATCATTGCCTACAACTGGTCGATGGTGGTCCAATCGGCGCTGACCTTCGTGCTGGTGGTGGTGGACCAAACCGGCCTGTTGCCGATCGAAGTGCTGTGGCTGGTCAGCTGGGCGCTGGTCGTCTACCTGGTGGTCTACTTCGTGTTCATCGCCCGCGTGGCCCTGCGGGTTCCGGCCTATGTCGGTGCCGTACTCGCAATCTTGTACTACGCGCTGACCCGGACCCTGTGGGAGACGACGCGGCGCTTCCTCTAGCTTGCGATGGGGCGCTCGTAGCGCACCTCGGCTAGGTACAGCCCTACGGGCGGCGCCGTCGGGCCGCAGGCGGCGCGGTCGCGCGCCTCCAGCGCCTTGGTCACGTCGTCGGCCGACCACTTGCCCTCGCCGACCTGTGCGAGGGTGCCGGCGAGAGCGCGCACCTGATTGTGCAGGAATGAGCGCGCGGCCGCCTCGAGGCGCACCTCATCGCCGTGCCGCGACACCGCCAGCATGTCGAGAGTCTTCACCGGTGACTTCGCCTGGCACTGCACCGAGCGGAATGTGGTGAAGTCGTGCTTGCCGATCAGGCGTTGCGCCGCGGCGTGCATCGCCTGGTCGTCGAGCGGCGGCAGCACGTGCCAGGCGCGATCGCGCTCGAGCGCCAGCGGCGCGACGCGATTGGCGATGCGGTAGACGTAGTGCCGTCCGGTCGCCGAGAAGCGCGCGTGGAACTCGGGCGGCACCTCCTCGGCCGACAGCACCACGACGTGGCGCGGCCCCGGCGCCTGGCGGCGCAGATGGTCGTTGAGCGCGCCGCGGATGGTGTGTGGCGACGCGGCGCGCTGCAGATCGAAATGGGCGACCTGCGCCAGCGCGTGCACGCCGGCGTCGGTGCGACCAGCGCCGACGACGTTCGCCTCCTCGCCGCAGAAGCCGTGTATGGCCCGCTCTACCGCCGCTTGCACGGTATTGGTGTTGTCCTGACGCTGCCAGCCCGCGAACGCGGTGCCGTCATATTCCAGCACCAGCCGGTAGCGCGGCATGGCGCTAGCGCGCCCCTACCGGCGTGGTCGCAACGTCGAACCGCGTGCCCGGCGGCAGCGCGAAGCCGCGCAACAGCTCGGCCGCGGTCATCGGCTTCTTGCCCTCGCGCTGCACGTGCAACAGCCGCAGGGCGCCGGTGCCGCAGGCCACGTGGGGCACGTCGTCGAGGACCGTGCCGGGTGCGCCGCGCAGGGCGGGAGCCGGGTCCGCTTCGAGCAGGCGCACGCGCGTGCCGTTGACCGAGAACCACGCACCGGGCGCCGGCGCGAAGGCGCGCACCTGGCGGTCGATCTCGACCGCCGGGCGGCGCCAGTCGATCACCGTCTCTGCGTTGGTGATCTTCTTGGCGTAGGTGACGCCTTCGGCGGGCTGCGGTCGCGGCGTGAGCGTGCCGGCGGCGAGACCGGCGAGCGCCTCGATCATCAACGCGGCGCCGCGCTCGGACAGAGCATCGTGGACGACGCCGGCGGTCGGCAGCGGCCCGACCGCGACCTCGTCCTCGAGCAGCACCAGGCCGGTGTCGAGCCCCGCGTCCATCTGCATGATGGAGGCGCCGAAGCGCTTGTCGCCGGCGAGCACCGCGCGCTGGATGGGTGCGGCGCCGCGCCAGCGCGGCAGCAGCGAGGCATGCAGGTTGAGGCAGCCGAACCTCGGCGCCGACAGGATCGCCGGCGGCAGAATCATGCCGTAGGCAACGACGACGCCGACATCGGCCTGCAACGCAGCGAATCCGGCCTGCGCGACCGGGTCCTTTAGCGTGCGCGGCGTGAACACGGGAATACCGTTGGTTTCGGCGGTGATCATCACCGGAGACTTCATCTGCCGCTGACCGCGGCCGGCGGGCCGCGGCGGCTGGGTGTAGACGGCAGCGACGTCGTCGCCGCCGTGCAGGATGGCGCGCAACGTGGGTACGGCGAACTCCGGCGTACCCAGGAAGACGACGCGCATGCCGTTACGCGTCGACGGGCTGTTCCAGCTTCCGCGCCTTGGCGAGCTTGCGCAGGATCATGTGGCGGCGCACCGCCGACAGGCGATCGACCAGCAGCACGCCGTCAAGGTGATCCAATTCGTGCTGGATGCAGCGCGCCAGCATGCCGCCGGCCTTCAGCTCCTGCGGCTTGCCGTCGTAGTCGAGATACTTCACGACGATCTCGGCGGGCCGCTCGATGTCGGCGTACTGGTCGGGCAGCGACAGGCAGCCCTCCTCGCAGAACACCACCTTGTCGGACGACCAGTCGATCTCGGGATTGACCAGGTACCGCGTGGTGCGCGGCTTGGCGTCCCCCGGGGCGTCCTCGGGGGCGTCCTCGGCGGCGTCCTTAGGGGCCTTGTCCTTGGGCACGATGGCCTCTTCGGCGGCGAGCGGCTCGGCCTCGTCGACCTCGACCACCACCACGCGCTTGGCCACGCCGACCTGGATGGCGGAGAGGCCGATGCCCGGCGCGGCGCGCATGGTTTTGACCATGTCGTCCATGAGCTTGCGCACGGTGGCGTCCACCGTATGGACCGGCTCGGACTTGACCTTAAGCCGTCGGTCGGGCGCGGTGATGATGGGGAGAATCATGGCCCCTTTAGGTAGAGTTGGGGCCATCCCCGGTCAAGCGACGAATCGCCTGGAATTTCCACGCCTTTCGCACCACCTCGCCTTGCGCGGGCAATGCCCAATTCCCATACTGGCGCCACCATCTCTGATGGATGCGCGCCTGCGCGCGACTTTCCGAGGTCCCAGTTTCACGGTGAAGCGTAGAAAACTCCTGCAGCCCGAGGCCGCTGTCGAGCCGCGCCCCTGCGAGGCGCTGGGCTGCACGGCGGAGGCGGCGCACCGCGCGCCCCACTCGCGCGACCGCATGGCCGAGCACCGCTGGTTATGCCTGGAGCACGCGCGCGAGTACAACGCGGCGTGGGACTTCTTCTCCGGCATGAGCCAGGCGCAGATCGAGGACTACGTGAAGGAAAGCGTCACCGGCCACCGGCCGACGTGGCCGTTCGGCTTGGGCACGCTCGGCTTCGCCACCATGAGCGACCTATTGAAGAGCGGCCGGGTGCGCGACCCCCTGGGCGCGTTCGCGGGCGAGGCCAAGGCCCAGCCGAGGCCGGCGCCGCGCGTGCCGCCCGAGCAGCGCAAGGCGTTCGCCAAGCTCAACCTGTCGCCGGGCTCGACGCTCAAGGAGATCAAGCAGCGTTACAAGGAACTGGTGAAACGCTATCACCCCGACATGAACGGCGGCGACCGCGCCGGCGAAGCCCAGCTGCGCGACGTCAACGAAGCCTATCGAACCCTGGTGCGCGCCCACTCTTCTTGAGCGGACCGCCCTTCGCGCGCCGCTGGTTGGCGCACGGCAACACCCTGGAACAGGACCATGTTGAACACTGCCCGCGAGGAGCACTCGCACATCGTCGCAACGCCCAACATCATGGTCGATCCCCGCCAAGTGTTCGGCATCGACTGCGACTTCCAGGTGCCGGCGTTCTCGCAGCCCAACGAGCACGTGCCGCCCATCGACGAGTCGTACCGCTTCGACCACGAGACGACGCTCGCCATCCTCGCCGGATTCGCCTTCAACCGCCGCGTCATGCTGCAGGGCTACCACGGCACCGGCAAGTCGACGCACATCGAGCAGGTGGCGGCACGCCTCAACTGGGCGTGCATCCGCGTCAACCTCGACTCCCACATCAGCCGCATCGACCTGATCGGCAAGGACGCCATCGTCCTGCGCGAAGGGCGCCAGGTGACCGAGTTCCGTGAAGGAATTCTCCCCTGGGCGCTGCAGTCGGCGTGCGCCCTGGTGTTCGACGAATACGACGCCGGCCGGCCCGACGTGATGTTCGTGATTCAACGAGTCCTGGAGGCCGACGGCCGCCTCACGCTTCTGGATCAGACGCGCGTCTTGCATCCGCACAAGGCGTTCCGGTTGTTCGCCACCACCAATACCATCGGCCTTGGCGACACCACCGGCCTCTATCACGGCACCCAGCAGATCAACCAGGGCCAGATGGACCGCTGGAACGTCGTGGCGACACTCAACTACCTGCCGCACGACGCCGAGCTCGCCATCGTGCTGGCCAAGGTGCCGGGCTTCAACACCGCCGAGAAGCGCAAGACCGCGGCGCAGATGGTGACCATGGCGGACCTCACCCGCGCCGGCTTCATGGCGGGCGACATCTCCACCGTCATGTCGCCGCGCACCGTCATCACCTGGGCCGAGAACGCCGACATCTTCGGCGACGTCGCCCTCGCCTTCCGCCTCACGTTCCTCAACAAGTGCGACGAGGTCGAGCGGCCGGTGGTGGCCGAGTACTACCAGCGTTGCTTCGGCCACGAGCTGCCGGAGTCGGCGATCCAACAGAAGTAGTTGCGATGAACGACAGCGAAACGAGCGACGCCAAGCTCCGCCGCGTCGTCGCGGCGGCGACGGCCGCGATCGCCGAGCGCACCGACCTGACGTTCGTGTTCGCCGACGAGGCGCCCGGCGTAGCCGGCCCGCGCGTGCAATTGCCGCAGCTGTCGCGCAGCCCTTCTGCCGTCGAGGTCGGCCAGGTACGCGGCGCGGCGGATTCGCTCGCCGTCAAGATGCGCCACCACGACGCTGCCGTGCACGCGCGCGGCTCGCCGGCGGGCGCGGAAGCGCGCGCCGCCTTCGACGCCTGCGAGCAGGCGCGCTTCGAAGCGCTCGGCAGCCGCCGATTGGCCGGGGTTGCCGCCAACATCGACCACTGGGCGGCGCGCGAGATCGCCGCTGGCGGCTGGGACCGCGCCGAGTCGCGCGAGCAGGCGCCGCTCGCGCTGGGCCTGCGCATGGTGCTGCGCGAGCAGCTGTCGGGCCGCAACCTGACCTCGTCGGCGCGCCACATCGCCAACCTGTGGCGCGGCTACATCGAGGAGCGCGCCGGGCCATCCCTGTTGGCGCTCACGCGCGCCATCAACGACCAGGCCGAGTTCGGCCGCGTCTCCCACGAGGTGCTCGCCGACCTCGGTCTCGAGGACGACGTCCCGGCGAGCCCGCGCGAGGAGGAAGAGGGCGACCGCGAGGACGATGCCGACGAGAACGAGACGGGCGAGGACAGCGGCAAGCAGGGCGAGGCCAGCGGCGAGCCGACCGTGTTCACCACCGGCGCCGACGCGGCGGCGGGTGAAGTCGACTCCGGCAGCCCGACTGAGGCCGGCACCGACTCGCCGGGATTCGGCGCCGAGCAGCCGGGCGGCGCGCACGAGCCGCCGTGGCTCAACCACGCGCCCATCGGCCACAACGAGCCGGCCTATCGCGCCTACAGCGAGGAGCACGACGAGATCGTCGACGCCACCGAGCTGGCCGACGCCGACGAGCTGGCGCGCCTGCGCACCAACCTCGACCAGCAGCTGCAGCAGTTCCAGAACATCATTGGCAAGCTTGCCAACCGCCTGCAACGCCTGCTGCTGGCCAAGCAGGTCCGCTCGTGGGACTTCGACCTCGACGAGGGCGTGATCGATTCGGCGCGGCTCGCGCGCATCGTCGCCAACCCGGAGAACCCGCTCTCCTACAAGCAGGAGAAGGAGACCGACTTCCGCGACACGGTGGTAAGCCTGCTTATCGACAACTCGGGCTCGATGCGCGGCCGGCCCATCACCGTCGCCGCCATGTGCGCCGACATTCTGGGACGCACGCTCGAGCGCTGCGGCGTCAAGACCGAGATCCTCGGCTTCACCACGCGGGCGTGGAAGGGAGGGCATGCCCGCGACCGCTGGGTCGCCGACGGCAAGCCGGCCAATCCGGGGCGGCTCAACGACCTGCGCCACATCATCTACAAGAGCGGCGACGAGCCGCTGCGCCGCGCCCGCCGCAAGCTCGGCCTGATGCTCAAGGAAGGCCTGCTCAAGGAGAACATCGACGGCGAGGCCCTCTTGTGGGCGCACCAGCGCCTGCTCATGCGCCCCGAGGAACGCCGCATCCTGATGGTGATCTCGGACGGCGCGCCGGTGGACGACTCGACGCTGTCGGCGAACGCCGGGCACTACCTCGACCACCACCTGCGCACGGTGATCAACTGGATCGAGACGCGCTCGCCGGTCGAGCTGGTCGCCATCGGCATCGGCCATGACGTGACGCGCTACTACCGCCGCGCCGTCACCATCGTCGACACCGAGCAGCTGGGCGGCGCCATGATGGACCAGCTCGCCGAGCTGTTCGACGAGACGCCCGGACCGAAAGGCCTCCCGGCCAACTCGACCGTTCACTGACGTGCCACCCGCGCGACTCGCGCTCGCCGCCGCTCTGGCGCTGACCGCGCCGCTGCCGGCGCGGCCGGCGGAGATCGCCGTCGCCGCCGCGCCGATCGCCCTCGACATCGCCGATGCGGCGCGCACGGCGGTCGGACCATTGCAGTTTCGCGGCGCGCTGCGGCTTTCGTCCACCCACGCGGCGTTCGGCGGCGTCTCTTCCTTGCGCCTCAGCGCGGACGGCAGGCGTCTCTTGGCGATCACCGACCGCGCGGCGTGGTTGCGGGCCGACCTGCTCTATGACGCCAACGGCGTGCTGACCGGCGCGGAGCACTTCGACCTCACGCCGATGCTGGACGCCGACGGGCGCGCGCTCGTGCCGCCGCGCTCCGACGCCGAGTCGCTGGTGCGCAAGGAGGACGGCCTGTACGTCGCGTTCGAGCGCCAGCCGCGCGTGTTGCGCTTCGACGCCGGCGCCGACGGCCCCGCCGACGGGGCGCGCGGCCGGCCCATTCCTCTCCCGCCGGACGTGGCCCGCATTCCGCAGAATGAAGGGCTTGAGACGATGACGGCGCTGACCGACGGACGGCTGCTGGTCGTGAGCGAAGGGGCGTACCAGGGGGATGCGGTGCTCGGCTGGATCCTGGCGGACGGCGGCCAGCCCAGCGCAGCGCTACGCTACGTCCCCGCGCCCGGCTTCAACCCCACCGACGCGGCGACGCTGCCCAACGGCGACGTCTTGGTGCTGGAGCGGCGCTTCACGGTGCTCGATCGCGGCAGCCGCATCGTGCGCGTGCGCGCCGCCGACATCCGCGCTGGCGCGCGGCTAGTGGGCGAGGAGATCGCGCGGCTGTTGCCGCCGGTGCAGGTCGACAACTTCGAGGGCATCGACGCCATCGCCGACCCCAACGGAGGCGTGCGCATCTTCCTGATCTCGGACGACAACTTCAGCGCCTTCCAGCGCACGCTGCTGCTGCAGTTCTGGATGCCTTGAAACGAAACCGCGGGGAAAACGAAAACGCCGGCGAAGCGCCGGCGTTTGGATCGCGTCTGACGCCGTCCGCTAGGCTTGCGCGCGGCCCTCGATGAGGCGCTTGAGGCGCCGGGCGCGCAGGGACAGCTGGCCGTCGTCGGCCTTGAGCAGGAAGGCGTCCAGGCCGCCCTGCTTCTCGACGGTGCGCAGCGCCGCCGTGGTCAGGCGCAGGCGCACGGTGCGGCCGAGAGCGTCGCTGAGCAGCGAGGTCTCCTGGAGGTTGGGCAGGAAGCGACGCTTGGTCTTGTTGTTCGCGTGGCTGACGTTCCGCCCCACCATCGGCTTGATGCCGGTGAGTTCGCACTGTCTTGTCATCGGAGGTCCTGGCTTGGCGGCCGTGGTTGATCCGAGGCGGCCGCGAAGGCTGGTCTTTTAGGGGCTGGGCGGTGCGCCCGTCAAGCCCGGAGGGTCGCGGGAAGGCCGGAAAAGTGCGGCCTGGCGCGGGCTTGGCCTACTTGGGCGGCGCTACTTTGGGGCGAGGCGCTCGGCGATGGCGCGGACCCGTGCCTTCAGGCCGGGATCGAGGCGCTCGTAGACGGCGTGGCCCTTGGCCCAGTGGCCCATGGCCTCGGAGATGAGCGCCTTGCGATCGTTGCTGAGCAGGGGGCGCATGCTGGGTGCGGCCTGGGCGACCGCGGCACGCAAGGCCGCGGCCCGCGGACCGGTGAGAGCGCGCAGGATGTCCTGGGCCGCCTCGCGTGGGCTGTGGCCGATCGACTGCAACACGTCGCGCGCCGAGCGGGCCGCCTGCTCGCGCCGCACGATCTCGGCCGCGGCCCGGGCGGCGGCGACCTGCTCCTGGAGATACGGATTCACCGGCCGGGCGGGCGGACGCGGGGCGCCAGCGCGCGGCGCGGCGGCGCCCGACGGCTCCGTCGTGGGCGCCGGGGCAACCGGCGCAGGCTTGGCGGCCGGCTGTGGAGCGGCGTCGGCGATTGCCGGAGAAGGTTGGTGAGCTTCCGGAACCAGGACATCTGCATCAACTCTACAATGCGAGTGAATGGTTAATAAAGTGAGGCGAAGCCGCACAAAGGCAAGTAAACTGCGGAATTCTCGGCCGCCGGGGCGCCTCACCAAGGCCGAGGTACTGGCCCGCATGGCGGCGCACGCCGATCCCGCCGCCGTCGCCGGCAAGGCCAGCTACGGCATCGCCGTCGCCAACGCCTTGGGCCTGACCGTGCCGTTCATCCGGGCGCTGGCGAAGGAAATCGGCCGCGACCATCGCCTCGCCGTCGCACTGTGGGACACCGGGATCCCCGAGTGCCGCCTGCTGGCGCCGATGATCGCCGACCCCGACCGCGTCGATGACGCGCTGCTCGAGCGATGGGTCGCCGACCTCGATTCGTGGGACGTATGCGTCGGCCTCTGCGCCAGCCTCGTCGGCCAGCTTCCGTCCGCCTGGGGGAGAAGGCGATGGAATGGAGCAAGCGCGACGAGGACTTCGTGCGCCGGGCCGGGTTTGCGACCATGGCCGGGTTCACGGTCCACGCGAAGGATGCGCCCGACCGATCCTTCCGGCCGTTCCTCAAGCGCATCGAGGCGGCGTCGGACGATCCGCGCAACTTCATCAAGAAGGCGGTCAACTGGGCGCTGCGCCAGATCGGCAAGCGCAACTCTGCCCTGCATGCCGCGGCGATCGAATGCGCGCGCCGGGTCGCGGCGCGCGACACCCCCTCGGCACGTTGGATCGCCCGGGACGCCTTGCGCGAGCTGGAAGACCCTGTCCAGGTCGCCCGGCTGCAAGCCAGGGCGAACAAGGCGAACCATGCCAAGGCGCGCGCCTAGGTGGCGTCGGCCTTGCAGTCCATGGCGGCCTGCCTATGTATTCAAGGCTGGCGACGACGGCGGGCGTCGCCGGACCCGAGGCTCAACCCCGCCCTGAAAGAACCACGATGGAAGACCGCACCGACCGCGAGGAGAACATCTGGCTGCGCCTGGTGTTCATGCTTCTGTTCGCAATCGCCTTCCAAATTGCCGAGTTCGCCCTGTTCGTCGTGGCGTGCGTGCAGTTCGTGGTGAAGGCGTTCTCCGGACGCGTGCTGTCGCAGGGCATTCTGTTCGGCCAGAGCCTTGCCACCTACATCTACGAGATCGTCCGCTTCCTGACGTTCCGCACCAACGACATGCCGTGGCCGTTCGCGCCGTGGCCGGACGGCGCGCCCGAGGATGCGCGCTCGCGCACCCGCACCGCTGGTCCGAATCCCGCCGAAGTGGTCGAATAGCCCCTGGCGAGGAGGACGTCATGGACCCGCAAGCCGCCGCCGAGAACCTGAAGGACCGCACCACCTGGCAGCGCCTGGTGTTCGTGGTGCTGTTCGCACTCATCATCAACGTGGTGAACACGATCCTCCTGGTGTTCGTCGTCGTGCAGTTCCTGTTCAAGGCGGTGACCGGCAAGCTGTTCGAGAACGCGCAGCCGTTTGCGCAGAGCCTGGCGACGTACGTGTACGACATCTTCCTGTTCCTGACCTTCAAGAGCGACGTGCTGCCATGGCCGTTCTCGCCGTGGCCGCAAGGCTCGCCCGTCGAGACCAGCGAATCCGAGCAGCCGACCTTCGCCTTCGGCAGCGACGAGCCGGCCGCGCCGCAACGCTCGCGCCGCCGCGGTCCGCGTCCGTCTGGGGAACAGCCTACGGGTAGCGCCGCTCCCTAAGCGCCGGCGGCGCAGCTGCGCTTGCCGGCTGCGCTTGCTGCTCTAACATCACCGGCATGGAAGCGCGGAGCCGAGGGGCCGTTTCCGGGCGCGGCCGCGTCGTTGCGGTGCTGGGCCCGACCAACACCGGCAAGACGCACCTGGCCGTCGAGCGTCTCGTCGGTCACGCCAGCGGCGTCATAGGACTGCCGCTGCGACTGCTCGCCCGCGAGATCTACGACCGGGTCGTGCGGCACAAGGGCGCCCACGCCGTCGCCCTCGTCACCGGAGAGGAGAAGATCGTCCCGCCGCACGCGACGCATTTCGTCTGCACGGTCGAGTCGATGCCGTCCGACCGGGATTTTGACTTCCTCGCTGTGGACGAGGTCCAGCTGGCCGCGGATCCCGAGCGCGGGCACGTCTTCACCGACCGATTGCTGCACGCGCGTGGCCGCCACGAGACGATGTTCCTGGGCGCCGAGACGATCCGGCCCATCGTCCGCGCCCTCGTTCCCGATGCCGAATTCATTGCCCGGCCCCGCCTCTCGACTCTGCGGTATGGCGGGCACCACAAGCTGGCGCGGCTGTCACGGCGCAGCGCCGTGGTCGCCTTCTCGGCCGAGGACGTCTACGCCATCGCCGAGCTGGTGCGCCGCCAGCGCGGCGGCGCCGCCGTCGTACTCGGCGCGCTGAGCCCGCGCACGCGCAACGCCCAGGTCGCCATGTTCGAGAGCGGCGAAGTGGACTTCATGGTGGCGACCGACGCCATCGGCATGGGGCTCAACCTCAACCTCGACACGGTGGCGTTCGCGGCGACGCGCAAGTTCGACGGCCAGCATGCCCGCAAGCTGACGCCGGCCGAAGTGGGCCAAATCGCCGGCCGCGCCGGGCGGCACCTGTCGGACGGCGCGTTCGGCACCACCGGCCGCGCGCCCGAGCTGGAAACAGAGACGATCGAGCGGGTGGAGAACCACCGCTTCGATCCCATCCGCACCATCTTCTGGCGCAACAGCGCGCTCTCCTTCGCCTCGCCCAAGGCGCTGATCGACTCGCTCGAGGAGCCGCCGCCGCCCGAGTGGCGCAAGTTCGCCATCCGACCGCGCCGCGCCATCGACCAGGCCGCGTTCGAGACGCTGTCGATGACTCGCGAGGTGCACGGCCCCGCGGCCGTGCGCCTGCTGTGGGACGTGTGCCAGGTCCCCGACTATCGCAAGACCATGACGGAGTCGCACACGCGGCTGCTGGGGCGCATCCACGAGTTCCTGTCGGGACCGCAAGGCATGCTGCCCACCGACTGGCTAGCCGACCATGTGGCGCGGCTCGACCGCACCGACGGCGACATCGACACGCTGGCGACGCGCATCGCCTACATCCGCACCTGGACCTACGTCTGTCACCGCACCGGCTGGCTGCGCGATGCAGCGCACTGGCAGGAGCGCACGCGCGAGGTCGAGGACCGCCTGTCGGATGCGCTGCACGAGCGTCTCACCCAGCGCTTCGTCGACCGCCGCAGCGCGGTGCTGTCGCGCAAGCTCGGCGACCGCACCGACCTGTTCAGCACCGTGGACGACAAGGGCGTCGTGTCGGTGGAGGGCCACGCCATCGGCAAGCTGGAGGGATTCCGCTTCCTCGCCGATATCGCCGACTCCACCACCGAGACGCGTCTGCTGCGCACGGCGGCGCACCGGTCGCTGCGGCCGGAGATCGCGCGGCGCGCCCGCGACCTGCTCGCCGAGGCGGACTCCGCCTTCCACTTGGACGATCGAGGCATCGTGCGGTGGCGCGATGCTCCCATCGCCCGGCTGCAGGCGGGGACGGGCGTGCTGACGCCGCGTCTGGACCTCTTGCACGGCGACCTGCTGGAAGGCGGTGCGCGCTCCGACGTCGAGGCGCGCCTCGGCCGCTGGCTCGATGCGCACCTGCATGCGCTGCTCAGGCCGCTGCACCGCTTGGGCGGCGAAGGGCTTACGGGGGCCGCGCGCGGTATCGCATTTCAGATGCAGGAGGGTCTCGGCTTTCTGCCGCGCAGCCGCATCGCCGAGCAGCTGGCAACTCTTGGGCCGGCAGACCGCAAGGCGCTGCGCAAGCGGGCCGTGCAGATCGGCGCCCACGCCGTCTTCTTGCCGCCGCTGCTGAAGGCGAAGGCGAGCGCCCTGCGCGCGCTCCTGTGGGCGGTGCATCACCGCCTCGATCCGCTTCCCCGCCCGCTCGCGGAAGGGCGCGTCTCGCTCGATGTCGATCCGGAGCTGGCGCTCGGCTACTACCAGGCCGCCGGCTACGTCGTGTTCGGCGCGCGCGCCATCCGCGTCGACATGGTCGAGCGCCTCGCCGCGACCATGATGATGCGCGCACGCAAAGGCCCCGTTGCCGTCACCCACGAGCTGCAGGCCCTGGTGGGGTGCAGCCGCGATGCCTTCGAGACCGTGCTGCTCGGCATCGGCTTCCGCCGCACCGAGACCGAAGCCGGGCCTGCGTTCGTGCCGGCGCCGCAGCGGCGCAAGCACGAGCGCCGGCGCGCACCGCAGCATGGGGAGCATTCGCCGTTCGCGGCGCTGCGCGACCTTACGCCGCGCACCAAGGCGCGGCGCTAGGGGCGCATGGCCGAGTCCCTGCGTCTCGATCGCTGGCTGTGGTTCGCGCGCTTCTTCAAGAGCCGCACTCTCGCCGCCGAGGCGTGCGCGTCGCATCGCGTGCGCTGCAACGGGGCGCCGGTGGCCAAGCCGGGGGCTTCCATCAGGGTCGGCGACGTGCTCACCTTTTCGCTCGGCCCGCACGTCCGCGTGGTGAAGGTGCTCGCCACCGGCACGCGCCGCGGACCGTTCGCGGAAGCACGCCAGCTGTACGAGGATCTGTCGCCGCCGACAGCGGCGGCTGCGCCGAGTTCCATCCCGGCAGTGGGACAACGCGAGCGCGGTGAGGGACGCCCGACCAAGGCAGAGCGGCGCGCCATCGATCGCCTGCAGGGCAAAGACCTAGAGGAATCATAGGCCGCGCAATCGCGGGTGGCGCAATGCCGTTCGGCATGGTAGGCCCGCACCCGCATGATGCTCGACCGTATCCGCACCTTGTTCGCCGGCGGACCGTTGCCGGCGGCGAAGACCGGGGACCTGCACGAGGACCGCAACCTCGCCGCCGCGGCGCTGCTGGTCGAGGGGCCCTGTTGGACGGAACCTTCGCCGAGAAGGAACGTTCCGCCATCCAGGCGATCCTGGTGCGGAACTTCAGCATGACGGCCACCGACGCGGCGGAGCTGATCGAAGAGGCGGAGAAGGCACAGGCCCAGGCCAACCACCTGGTGCGGTTCACGCGCACGCTGAAGGAGGCCTATGGCCCGGACGAGCGCGCCGCCATCCTGGAGATGCTGTGGGAGGTCGCCTATGCCGACGGCGTGCTGCACCACTACGAGGCCAACCTGCTGCGCCGCATCAGCGGGCTTCTCTATGTTTCCGACCGTGAGGCCGGGGCAGCGCGCAAGCGGGTCTTGGCCCGCCTTGGGCTGGAGGACCTTCCGCCCACCTAGACAGCACATTATATCCGGCGCTATACAGCGCTGAGCCTTTTCCCCACGTCCCCTATTCCAGAGAGAGCGATGACGTACGTCGTCAACGAGAACTGCATCAAGTGCAAGTACACCGACTGCGTCGAGGTGTGCCCCGTCGACTGCTTCTACGAGGGCGAGAACATGCTCGTCATCCATCCCGACGAATGCATCGACTGCGGTGTGTGCGAGCCCGAGTGCCCGGTCGAGGCGATCGTGCCCGACACCAAGGGCGAGGACGTCTCATCGCTGATCGAGCTGAACCGCAAGTACGCCCAGGCGTGGCCGAACATTACGCGCCGCAAGGACGCGCCGGCCGACGCCGACAAGTTCAAGGAAGAGAAGGGCAAGCTCGAGAAGTACTTCAGCCCGAACCCGGGCTCCGGCGACTAGCCGCCGCGCCACCGCCGCGCACCGTCACGGCATTCGGACCGGCAGCGACCGGCAGCGCTTGCCGGTCGCGGTGAAGATCGCGTTGGCGACCGCCGGCGCGACCGGCGGCACGCCCGGCTCGCCGGCGCCGCCGGGCGGCTCGCGGCTCGGCACCAGGTGCACCTCGACGGCGGGCGCTTCGTGGAAGCGCACGATGGGAAAGTCGAGGAAGCTCCGCTCGACGGCGGCGCCGTCCTTGAAGGTGATCTCGCCGAGCAGCGTCGCGCTGAGCGCAAAGATCACCGCGCCCTCCATCTGCGCCGCCACCGCGTCGGGATTGACGACAATGCCGCAATCGGCGGCAACGATGACGCGATCGACTCGCGGCACGCCCGCCGGCCGCGCCGTCACTTCCGCCACGACCGCCACGTAGCTGCCGAACGAGTGATATGAGGCGATGCCGCGACCGCGCCCTTGCGGCAGCGGCGTGTCCCAGCCCGCCCGCGCCGCCGCAAGCCGCAGCACGCCGGCGAGGCGCGGCTGCGCCGCGAGATGCGCGAGCCGGAAGGCGAGCGGGTCGGCAGCCGCCGCGTGCGCAAGCTCGTCGACGAAGCCTTCGACGGCAAAGGCGTTCTGGCTGGCGCCGACGGCGCGCCAGGCGCTCACCGGAATGGGCAGGTCCACCACCACGTGCTCCTCGCGGTAGTGCGGCACGTCGTAGAGCATGCGCACGCCATCCAGCGACATGCCCGGTCCGGCGTAGCGCAACGACAGCGCGGCGATGCGGCCGTCGTCACCGACGGTGCCGCGGGCCAGGGCCTTGTTGGCGGGGCGGAACGAGCCGTGGCGCATGTCGTCGTCGCGCGACCACAGCAGCTGCACGGGATGGTCCACGCGCGTCGCAAGGTCCACCGCCTCCTGCACGAAATCGCTTTCCATGCGCCGGCCGAACGAGCCGCCGAGGAACGTGGTGTGCACGGCGATCGACGACGCCGGCAAGCCAGAGATCTCCGCGGCAATGGCGCGCACGTCGGCGGGAGACTGGGTGCCGACCCACACCTCGGCATCGCGCTCGGCTAGGCGCACGGTGCAGTTCATCGGCTCCATCGGCGCGTGCGCCTGGAACGGCGTCGCGTAGGTCGCCTCGACCACGCGCCCGGCGCGCTTGAGCACCCCCTCGGCATCGCCGGTGGTGGGGCGCGCCGCACGGCCAGCCTTGGCAAGGCCGCCATCGAGCGCGCGCGCGATCGCCGCGCTGTCCAAACCCGGCCGGCCCTTCCACTGCACGTCCAGCGCGGCGCGTCCGGCGAGCGCCGCGCAGGGCGTCTCGGCGACCACCGCGAGCCCGGCGTCCACCTCGATGACCGCCAGCACGCCCGGCGTCGCTTCGGCGCGGGAGGTGTCCGCGCGCGCCAGCGCCGCACCGGCGAACGCAGGCCGCTGGAGCACGGCGTAGACCAGCTCCGGCAGCCGCACGTCGATGCCGTAGGTCGTCTCGCCGCGCACGTGGGCGGGGATATCCAGGCGCGGCGTCGCCTTGCCGATCAGGCGGAAGGTGGACGCATCCTTGAGAGGCGGCTTCGCCGGCGGCGCCCGCTTGGCGGCGCGCGCGGCGAGCTGTCCGTACGTCGCCACCTTGTTGCTGCCGAGGTGGCGGACGGCGCCCGACTCGGCGCGGCAGTCCGCCGCGGCGACGTTCCACTTGGCGGCGGCCTCGGCGACGAGCATCTCGCGCGCCGCGGCACCGGCGCGCCGCAACGGCTCGAAGCTCGAGCGGATGCTGGTGCTGCCGCCGGTCGATTGCTCGCCGAACATCGGATTGGCGTAGGCGCGGTCGACGGGCGCGAACTCGAAGCGCACGTGCTCGAGTTCGACCTCGAGCTCCTCGGCGACCAGCATCGAAAGGCCCGTGACGGCACCCTGCCCCATCTCGGCGCGGTCGATGCGCACGGTGACGATGCCGTCGTCGCCGATGGCAACCCACGGATTGAACGCGTGACCCGGCATCGCCGCAGGAGGTCGCGGCGCATTGGCGATCGTCCGTGATCCGGACCCGCCCAGGCGGGCGAGCGCCTTGCGGGCGCGCGCGTAGCTGCCGCAGCGGCACAGCACCTCGGACATCGCCCGCGCCAACGCTGCCGGCGAGGCGCCGGGCTGAGACGTGGCCGCCGCGGCCGCCATCACCATGGCGGGCTGGCAGTAGCCGCACTGCGGCACCTGCTCGGCGATCCAGGCGTCGATGGCGGGGTGGCCGGCCGCCGCCAATCCCTCGATGGTGGTCACCGCCTTGCCCGCCGCCTCGCCCAGAGTGATTTGGCACGCCTTGGCGGCGCGGCCGTCGAGGTGGAGGGTGCAGACGCCGCACGCCCCCACGCCGCAGCCAAACTTGGTTCCGGTGAGACCCGCCTCGTCCCGCAGGACCCAAAGGAGGGGGGTGTCGGGTGGAGAGCGCAACTCTGTCGAACGACCGTTCAGTTGCAGGGTGACCACAGGCGCCCTACCTGACTTACCGTCATTTCCGACGGCAATCCTGGCTGAGTTTCCGCGAGAAATGCTGGCGTTACCGGCTTTCGCGGGGCCGCCCGCTAGGTTTTGCCCTCTGTTTGTGCTATATTGTCACACAAGGGTAGCGACCAGCGCAAAACCGGACCGGGGGCCCGCGACCGCCTAACCAAGGCGGATCGGCGGAGCGGTGCGTTTCAGGTCGGGCCAAGCCAGAACCTCAGGAGCATGAAAACCGTGACGCCGAAAAGCAAGACCAAGCGGCCGGCTGAGCGCGGGGCGGCCAAGGCGGCCGCGCCTGCGGCTGCCCGCCACGCCCGCGCCCAGGCGCGGCCGGCGAGCGCCGGAACCCGGCGCAAGCCGCAGAAGGAAGCGCCGCGCGCCGCGGCAGCCAGGCCGGCGCCCAAGCCGGTCGCCAAGGCCGCGAAGGCTCACAAGCCGGTCGTGGCACCCAAGGCAGCGGCGACGATGGTGAAGAAGGCGGTGCCCAAGGCGATGCCGCCCAGGCCAGGACAGGTGCAAGTGGTGGGTAAGGTACAGGTGGTCGGCAAGAGTGCGGAGCGTCCGGCGGTAGGCCGCGCGACGAACAAGGCGCATCCGGTAACGAAGCCGACGCCCACCGCGACCCACAAGGAGCGCGCCGAGGCGCTGCAGGAGTTCGGCGCCAAGGACTACATCGTCTATCCGACCCACGGCGTCGGCTACGTCCAGGCGGTCGAGCGCCAGGAGATCGCCGGCATGCACGTCGACCTGTTCGTCATCACCTTCGAGAAGAACAAGATGACGCTGCGCGTGCCCGTCTCGAAGGCGAAGCACGTCGGCATGCGCAAGCTGTCGACTCCCAAGGTCATGGACTCGGCCCTTGCAACCCTGAAGGGCCGCGCCCGCGTGAAGCGCACCATGTGGAGCCGGCGCGCCCAGGAGTACGAGGCGAAGATCAACTCGGGCAACCCGGTGTCGATCGCCGAGGTCATCCGCGACCTGCACCGCAGCGCCAACCAGCCCGACCAGTCGTACAGCGAGCGCCAGATCTACGAGGCGGCGCTCGGGCGCCTGGCGCACGAGCTCGCCGCCGTCGAGAAGATCGACGAGCAGGCCGCCACCGAGCGTCTGGAAAAGGTTCTGCGGGCGGCCTGAAGCCGCAGCGCTGCCGAGCATGCCGAGCGGCGAGGAGCCGCTCGGCATTTTCTTTTCAGTCAGTGCTTGATGCGGACTTGCATCTACGTCAGTAGATGCACTGCGCGCGGTGGCGCGCCTGGTGCGAACGGGAGTGCACACGCGCGTGGCCGCAGAACCGGCGAGCTTCTTCTCTGTGCTGGCGCCCGGGCGGCGCGTGTGGGCGGTGGGAGCCATCCACGGCGAAGCGGAGCGTCTCGCCGCCTTGCACGACGAGCTGCGCACGCGGTTCACGCGCGGCGATCGTCTCGTCTACCTCGGTAACTACCTGGGTCACGGGGCGGGCGTGCTCGCGGCGCAGGAGCACATGCTCGCGTTCCGCCGCGAGATCATCGCCCGCCCCGGCGTCTTCGCCTGCGACGTCGCCTTCCTGCGCGGCGCACAGGAGGAGATGTGGCGCAAGCTCCTGCAGCTGCAGTTTGCCACCGGTCCGGGCGAGGTCCTCGAGTGGATGCTGGGCCAGGGCGTCGAGGCAACGCTGCGCGCCTACCGCCAGGATCCGCGCGAGGCCAAGATCGCCTGCCGCGAGGGGGCGCTGGCCATCGCCAAGTGGACCGTGCAGGTGCGCAACGCCGTGCACGCGCACCCGGGCCACGACGAGCTGCTCGCCTCGCTGCGCCGCGCCGCCATCACCGCCGGTAACGAGCTTTTGTTCGTCGCCGCCGGCATCGATCCCAACCGGCCGCTCAAGCAGCAGGGCGACGTATTTTGGTGGGGCTCGGGCTACTTCTCGCAACTCAAGGGCCCCTACGAGGATTTCCGCCGCGTGGTGCGCGGCTGCAGCCGCGCCCGCCAGGGCGTGGACCTGGACAGCTATGGCGCCACCATCGACGGCGGCGCCGGCTTTGGCGGCAGCCTGAACGCGGTGTGCTTCGACTACGGCGGCAAGGCCGTGGGCTGGATCGAAGCCTAGGCCCGGCCGGCTCGCCGGCCTTGCGCCCGGCGGCGTCTATCCCCACCTAAAGACCTACGTATGCACTCTCCTTTGAGGAGGGCGAAATGGCTGCGAACGGCCTAATTCCCTTTGGTTTTGCTCCAGCGCGAGTCTTGTAATAACCAAGGAAATCAATATACTATTCTCCGGGCTCCTGAACGAAAGCTCAGGGGCTCTTTTTTTCCCCCGCACTGCGCGGGAAACCTCGTCCCACCGGCCTTGGCCCCCCGGTTTGTGGCCTCGCCGGGCGGACAACAGGGATAAACAATGAGCTACATCGACACCCGCGAGGGCAGGCTGGCGATTCGCCAGTTCATCCGCGCCGCCATGAAGGTTCCCCTCCTCGAGCGCGACGAGGAGCAGGCGCTCGCCCGGCGCTGGCGCGACAAGCGCGACGTCCGCGCGCTGCATAAGCTGGTCGAGCCGCACATGCGGCTCGTCATCAGCATCGCCACGCGCTATCGCGCCTACGGCCTGCCGCAGGCGGACCTCGTCCAGGAAGGCAACGTCGGCCTGATGCAGGCCGCCGAGCGCTTCGACCCCGACCGCGAGGTGCGATTCTCGACCTACGCCGGCTGGTGGATCCGCTCCGCCATCCAGGAGTACGTGCTGCGCAACTGGTCGATCGTCCGCACCGGCACCACCGCGGCGCAGAAGGCGCTGTTCTTCAACCTCCGGCGCCTGCAGGCGCGCATCGAGCGCGCCGGCGTCAGCTCCTCGACACCGGCGGCGACGGCCGAGATCGCCCGGCAGCTGCGCGTGCCGACGCGCGACGTGGACATCATGCGCGAGCGTCTCGCCGCCACCGATCGCTCGCTCAACGCACCCCTCGCCGACGAGGCCGCCGCCGAATGGCAGGACGTCCTGCCCGACGAAGGCCCCGGTCCCGAGGACATCGTGCGCGCGCGTCACGACCGAGCGACGCGCTCGCGGTGGATCGAGTCGGCGCTCGCCCAGCTCAGCCCGCGCGAGCAGACCATCGTGCGCGAGCGGCGTCTGAGCGAGAGCACGCGGACGCTGGAGTCGCTCGGCAATTCGCTCGGCATCAGCAAGGAGCGCGTGCGCCAGATCGAGCAGGAAGCGCTCAACAAGCTGCGCGACGCCATCCTGCGCCAGGCCGGCGACCTCGAAGCCGTCACTGACTAGCGCCGAACACGCGAGCCGAACGAAGCGCCCTCACCCCGGTGGGGGCGCTTTCCTATTGGGCGATGACCTTGAGCTTGTCGCCGGGCGCGAGCTCGGCGCCGAGCTCGAGCTGGTTGATGGTGAGCAGCCAGTCGAGCGGATGGTCGAGCATGCGCATCTGCGCGGCCAGCGCCTCGATGCGCGTCTCGGGGCCGGCGGTGACCACCCGCACGCGCATGGGGGCGATGTCGCGCCCCTCTGCCTCGGTGATGCGCCGCAGCGACAAGGGTGTCTCCAGCACGCGCTCGACCATTTCCGGCGCCAGCGGGCCGGGAACGAAGAACTGGAAGCGGAAAATGACCGTGGACGTCACCCGCACGGAGGCAAAGACCACGTGCGCCACCTCACCGCCGACGCCGGTCACCTTGGCCCGGCCCAAGGCCGCGGCCATGCCGCCGACAGTGGCCTCCTGCACCTGCTCGAGCTCGAAGTTGGTGGCGACGCTGCGCCGCAGATATGCCGTCATCGATTCGGTCGGCTGCGAGCGCACCTGTTGCATGTCGAAGCGCATCGAGGCGCCGTTCGGACCTCCGGCGCTGATGGTGCGGCCGGTGCGTCCGAAGCGGAACCCGGGCGGCAGCGTGAAGCTGTAGCGGTTGAAGGTGTCGATGTAGGTGTTGCCCAGGATCATGCCTTCGCTGGGCCGGCGGCCGTACACTAGGCCGTCGATGACGCCGAGGAACGCGTCGCGCCGCACGTCCCACGTCATGCGCTCCGGCTCGCCCATCGGCACGTAGCCGGCGATGACCTGTGCGTTTGCCGCCTCGCGCAGCGCAAAGTGCTCGCGCTCGACGGCGCGGCCGACGACCGCCGCGCGCCGCACGCGCTCGGAGATGCTCGGATGGGTGCCGGGATTGCGGGGACGCGGATCGCCGTCGCGCTGCGCCAGGTCGACCTGCTCGCCGACCGCGGCAAGGAAGCGCGCTTGGGCCAGCGGATCGTAGCCCGCGGCCGCCAGCATGCGGATCGACACCGCGTCGGCGGCGATCTCCTGCTCGCGCGTGAACGCGTGCCACGCCTCTGTGTTCGCAGCCGCCGGCACGCCCTGCAGCTGATCCTGCAGCAGGCTGCGCTGGTTGGCATGCCGCTCGGCAAGGTGGGCGATCTCGTGCGCCAGCACCGCGGCCAGCTCGGCCTCGGAGTTGGCCAGCGCGAGCATCTGGCGCGTGATGTAGACGTAGCCGCCGGGCAGCGCGAACGCGTACGTATCGCCGGAATCGAGAACCGTGAACCTGAAGTCGTACGGACGGTTCGGCAGCGTCGCGACCAGGCGCTCGCCGACTTCCTTGACATACAGGCGCACCTTGGCGTCGGCATACTCGCCGCCGAAGCGCGGCAGGACCAGCGCGTGCTCGCGCGCGCCGATGCGGACTTCCTCCTGGATGGTGAGTTCGGCCGCAGCGGCCGGCAACGACCCTCCGCTCGCGACCACGGCGGTGACCGCCAGGGCGCCCAGTCGCGCCTGCCAGCGCGCGGAGAATGTCGTCCCCCACATGGACACTGCCATTGTAAGGCTTGGGCTTAGCCTGGTCTACGAATGTGGCGCGTTTTGGGCCGGTTTCAGGGCCCGAGCACCTGGATTTGTTCGGGATGCGTGACGTCGATCACGGGCCCGTTGTAGGCACGGATCCATCCGCGCACGCGGACGCGCTTGCCCGCCATGGCCAGGAGGTCCATCCCCTCGCGCTTGAATGCGCGCACGTCGGCCGGCGCCACCGAGACGGTGAAGTCGGAGCGCCAGTCGGGCACGAAGTTCAGGTACACGCGGCCGCCGATCTGATCGGCTGCCACCACGACCCCCTCGACGATCTCGAACCGGTTCAGATAGCGGTTCGTCTCGCCCGCGGAGCGCACCGCGAAACGGCTGTCAGACCAGATGCCGAGATGCGCGGCTCTAGCTACGTCTTCGATCTCCTGCATCGCCAGTATCATTCCTCTGTGCTCGGTCACGCTTTCGACGCGGCCGAGGCCCGCGCGCACCAGCTCCGCCTGGATCCAACGCTCCTGATCGAAGACCTGGGCGACCAGGCGCCCGTAGCGGTCCAATCCAGTCCCGGAGACGCGCAGGCGCACGGTACGCCCAAGCACAAGGCTGGCGAGCGCGTCTTTGGCGGTAGCCGCAAAAGGAGTACCAGCCGGGCAAGACGCTCCCGCAGCCGGTGCGGCAGGCGCGCCCAGGCCGGCAAGGCGCACCACGCGGCCGTCCGCCAGCACCAGGGTGCGGCCATCGGGGACCTCCCGGACGACGCCCAACCCGGCATCGACCAGGCGCGGCTCAGCGGCCAGTGCGGGCGCCAACGCGCCCAACAGCACGCCAAGGACGGCCAAGAGCAGCTTCGAGGCCATGGCGTAGACTGTACCATTCACGGCGAGGCTTGCCGCAGAGGGGCAGCAGACATGACGAAGCGTGTTCTTGGTTGGGTGCTGGCGGCGGGGGTCCTGGGGGGAGCGGGACCGGCGGGCGCCGAATTCTGGCCGACGCCGGTGTTCCTGCAGCAGCCGCAGGACCACCAGCGCGCCTACGTGAGCGGCCTCCTGGACATGTACCAGCACACCCGCAACAAGATCGCGCCGGTGCCGCGCGACCCGATCTGGGAATGCGCGCGCCTGATGACCGGCGAGTCCATCCGTGCGCGCTTCGTCGAATGGGTGCTCGCGGAGCCGGCGCTATGGCGGCTGAGCCCGGCCGAGCTGTTCCTGCAGGCGTTGGAGGACTTCTGCCGGCGCTGATACTCTGCCCCTGGCTGCGCCCGTAGCTCAGCTGGATAGAGCAGCAGATTCCTAATCTGCAGGTCGTGGGTTCAAATCCCGCCGGGCGCACCACAGGATCCGCATGCACCGTCGCCAAGCCCTGCAGGTCATACTCGCGCTCGCAGCCGCGCTGGCGTGGTCGGCGGCGCTCGGCCAGCAGGCCCGGCCCGGCGGCGCGCGTCAGCCCGAGGTGCAGGCCGACCGGCTCGCCACCATTCAGGTGCTGCTGCAGAATTTCGACGCGATGGCGTTCGGCGACGCCGGCGACCGCAACAAGTGGACCGCGGTGCAGCGCTGGCGCGAGCCGGTGCGCGTCGTGCTGATCGGCGAGCGCGCCGACGAGTTTCGCGAAGACGTGCGCGCGATCCTGGCGGCGTTCGATTTGCTCACCGGCATCCCGTTCACCCTTGCCGACGGCGACGGCGCCGCGAACCTGCGCGTCTTCTTCTCGGAGCGCGAGTACTACCGCACCGCCGTGGCGCGCTCGTTCCCGCGCCCCGACCAGGTCGTCTGCTTCACCAACACCAGCGTCGAGGCCAATGGCGTCATCCGCGCCGCGCACACCGTGATCCCGGAGGACCTGAGCGCGCGCGCCGTGCGCACCTGCCTGGCCCACGAGCTGATGCACGCCATCGGCTTCCATGGCCATCCGCAGCGCTCGTTCGATTCTGCGTTGCGCAACGGCATCGGCATCGAGCGGCTGACGGTCAACGACCGCCTGCTGATCCGCGCCCTGTACGACTCGCGCCTCCGCCTCGATATGACGCCCGACGAGGCCCTGGCCGCGGCCACCGAGGTGGTCGGCGACCTGCAGCCCAAGGTGCAGGCAATTGCCGGTCCCATGGCCGACCCCATGGACGTGCTGGCGCAGCGTGAGCGGCCGCTGACCCTGCCGCCCTGGAACGGCGGCCCGGTCTGATCCCGCCCCGCCCGCGCGGCCGGTTTTCGCCGTTCGGGATTTCTGCTACGCGGCGTGGGTGAGCGCCGCCGTTCTCGTCCTCTATGCCCATCCGCGCCCCGAGTTGTCGCGGGTCAACCAGGCGATGGCGGAGGCCGTGCGCGAACTCGACCGCGTCACGGTGCGCGACCTGTATGCGCTCTACCCCGACTACGAGATCGACGTGGGTGCGGAGCAGAAGCTCTTGTCGGAAGCGGACCTGCTCGTGCTTCACCATCCGCTGCAGTGGTACAGCGGCCCGCCGATCCTCAAGGAGTGGATCGACCGCGTGCTCGAGCGAGGCTGGGCTTACGGCCACGGCGGCACGGCGCTACGCGGCAAGCGGGTGCTGTCGGCGGTGTCCACCGGCGGCAAGCTCGAGGCCTACCAACGCGAGGGCTTCCACGGCTACACGGTGTCCGACTTCCTGCGGCCCTATGTGCGCACGGCGACGCTGTGCGGCATTGGTCTGCCCTGTCGAAAGTGGTCCAAGCCCAGAGTTAGGATTGGCCCACTTTTGAATGGAGAATGGGATGCCGCGTCAGCGATTTACGGCCGAGCAGATCATCGGGAAGCTGCGTGAAGTTGAGGTTGTGG
>VGER01000022.1 GCA_016869235.1 Alphaproteobacteria bacterium
TTCGACGCGCGCACCGCCGGCGCCCAGTGGGCAACGGAAGGGGGCACGGACCGCCGGCCGCTCCTGCTGCTCGATGGCGTCGGCAACCCCCAGAACCTCGGCGCCATCGCCCGCACCGCCGCGTTCTTCGGCCTCCCGCGCCTGGTGCTGTCGGACCATCCCGGCCAGGCCCTGCCGTCCGACGCCGCCTACCGCATTTCCGAGGGCGGGCTCGAGCACATGGACGTCTACCGCTCCGCCGGGTTCGCCCGCGACCTGCGCGCGCTGCGCGAGCATTACCTTGTCGTCGGCACCGCCGCCCAAGGCGGCGGCGCGTGGCCCGCCGCCTTGGGCGGCCCCGCCCACGCCGGCGACCAGCGGCCCGGCGCGCTGGTGCTGGGCAACGAAGAGCAGGGGCTGCCGCGCGCCACCCTGGCGGCGTGCGAGGCCGTCGTAACCATCCCCGGCGGCGGCGCGGTGCAGTCGCTCAACGTCGCGGCCACGGCGGCGATCCTGCTGCACGCTGCGGTATGGCGGCGCCGCTGATGCGCCGGTGGTCCGCGGCGTCGCTGAAATGGCCGATACTTGCGGCATGTTCGAAGACTTGACGGTCGGCGACGTCTTCCCGGCGGCGATCCGGACCCTCGATCTCGAGGCCGATGTCGCCGGAGCGTTCAACGCGCGCCTCCCGACACTCGAGGGCCGCATCGTCTTCGACGACGTGCGGCAGCAGGCGCGCGTCATGATGCCGCCGGTGCACGAGTTCACCGCGTACATCGGCAACAAGCACGCCGACGCAGCCCTGTGGCGCGGCACCGTGAAGGTGGATGCATGAAGCGCGCGCTCGCCTTGGTCCTTGCCGCGCCCCTGGCGGTTGCCGGCTGCGGCGAGCCCGAGTGGTTCGGCGTCGTCTACCCGAACGTCAACAACCGCGCCAACTCGCGCATCGTCGGCATGTACAAGACCCTGGAGGAATGCCGCGAGGCGATGCAGCAGGAGTTCTACGAGATCCGCCTGGGCGGGGCTGGCGGTCCGCGCATGGCGATGGAATGCCACTCGCAGTGCGAGGAGGCCAACGGCGAGACCGTCTGCAAGCGGGTCGAACCGGCACTCGTGTAGAATTCCGCGGGGCGGTGGGGGGAATCCAAATGAGAATCGGCGAAGTGGCGGAGATGTCGGGTCTGTCGGTCCGGTCCATCCGCTTCTACGAGAGCATCGGTCTCCTGGAGGCCCCGCCACGGCGGGCCAACGGCTACCGCGATTACGGCACGGCCGAGGTGAGCGCGGTGCGCTTCGTCAGCCGCGCCCGCGCTCTCGGCTTCTCCATCGAGGCGATGACCGACCTGACGAATCTGTATCGGGACGGGCGCATCGATTGCACCGCCGTGCGCGATCGCACCGTCGAGCTGGTCGCCGACGCGGAAAGCCGGCTGATCGAGCTGGTGCAGATGATCGAGAAGCTCAAGCAGCTCGTCGCGACCTGTCCGGGCGGCTACGGCAAGGAATGCCCGATCCTCGGCGATCTGAGCCAGGCCGGCGACTCCTCATCGGCCAAGCGCGAGCCCTGTTGTGACTAGGCTGCGCCTGCGGGCGCTGCTCGCCGGCGCGGCGCTCGGCGCGGCGCTGCTGCTGGCGCCGGTCGCCGCGCGCGCGGACGCCGCCGCCGACTTCGCGGCCGGCGCCGGGGCCTTCCAGGACGGCCGCTACGACCTCGCCGTCGGCCTATACACCAGCGTCATTCGCTCCGGCGAGCTGCGCGGCGAGGCGCTCGCCAACGCTCTCTACAATCGGGGCTTGGCCTACGAGCGGCTGGGCGAGGGCGCCAAGGCGCTCGCCGACTACCAGGTCTTCCGCACTCTGCAGCCCGCCGATCCCGACGGCGCCGACCGGGTCGCGTCGGTCGCGGTCGGCTTGAAGCTGTTCGCCGACGCACGTCCGGCGCTCGAGTTCCTCATGGAACGACACCCCGATGCGACGCTGCGCAAGCGCTGGGAGATCATCCAGGTGGCGCGCGCCGACCAGCTCGCCGGCCGCTGGGCCGAGGCGGAGCAGCTCCTCGGCCGCTATGCCCGCGTCGACGGCCGCGACAACCCGGTGCGGCTGGCGCGGGCCCGCTCGGCGGCGGCGATGGGCAGGAAGCGGGAGGCGCTCGACCTCATCCGCGCCATCGACAACCAGTACACGTTGGTCCTGGTGCGCGCCGACAAGGGCTTCGAGTCCCTGTGGAACGATCCCGAGTTCATCGTCGCCACCGACCTCCGCACGCATTTCCAGCGCGAGACGGCCCGCCTCGAGCGCGAAGTGCGCCGCTCGCCCGACCGCTTGGCGCCCGTCGTCGGCTGGATGGGCGCGCTGCGCCGGAGCGGCGCCCTCGGCTACGCGCAGATCATCGGCGAGGACGCCATGGCGCTGCTCGGCCAGTTCGTCGATCGCCAGGATTACGAGGTCTGGCTGCACAACGAGGTCGCCCTGGTGGCGCTGCTCCTGGGCGACGTCGCCGGCGCCGAGCGCGCCTACCGGTTCGGCATCGACAGCCTGGGCATGACCAACGTGGACGCCGTCAACCTGCTCCTGAACGGCGGCATGTTCCTGGCGCGCGAGACGACCAAGTACCGCGACGCCTTGGACTTCGCCACCCAGGCCGAGCGCCTCGGCACCTCTCCCTTCGGGCAGATGATCGCGCGCGGCATCCGGGTCGCGGCCTACGCCGGCCTCAACCGCCCCGCCGAGCTCGAACGCGCCGTCTCCGACATGCTGCGCACCGTCTCCGACAACGCCGAGGAAGTCATCGACGCACTGCTCATTGCCGGCCGCAACGATGAGGCGGCGCGGGTGGTGGCGGCGCAACTCGCCGACCCCGCCAGCGTCGACGTGACCCTGCTTGCCCTGCAGCGGATCGTCGAGCGCCCGCCCTCCATGAGGCCCGTCGGGCAGGTGGTCGACTCCGGATGGGAGGGCCTGCGCGGCGATCCTCGGGTGCTGGCCGCGCTCGCCCGCGTCGGCCGTATCACCGAAGTGTTCGCCACGACGGCGTACTGACGGTATAGCGATTCCTCATGTCGAAGGCGTTCAAGCGCGAAGACAGCGAATCCGGCGACGAGGATGATGCGCCCGCCGCCGCGGCCGTCGCGCCCGTTCGCAACCTCATCACGCCGGCGGGACTGGAGCGCCTGCGCGCCGAGCTGAACGAGTTGCGCCGGGTCGAGCGTCCCAAGGTGGTCGAGACGATGGCCTGGGCCGCCTCCAACGGCGATCGCTCCGAGAACGGCGACTACATCTACGGTAAGCGGCGCCTGCGCCAGATCGACGCCCGCATCCATTTCCTGACCGAGCGGCTCAAGATCGCCAAGCCGGTGGACCCGGCCAAGCAGAAGTACCGCAATCAGGTGTTTTTCGGCGCCACGGTGACCTACGCGCAGGAGGACGGGCCCGAGCGCACCGTCCGCATTGTCGGCGTGGATGAGACGGGGACGGACGAGCAGGACGTGAGCTGGGTGTCACCGGTCGCCAAGGCGCTGTTGCGGGCGCGCGTCGGCGATCTCGTGCGCCTGCAGACGCCGTCCGGCGTCCGCACCATCGAGGTGCTGGCGATCGGCTATCCCGGCGCCTAAGCGGGCGAGAGCCGTGTCCGGGAGCGGGCGAGGGAGCCGCTGTCGTCCTTAAGCACGCCGAACTCGCGCGAGCGCGCGCCGTCGCTTGCGCGAAAGAAGCCGTCGCTCGCCAGGCCGCGCCGCAAGACCTCGCGCACCGCGGCGGCCGGCGTCGGCATCCGCCGCTGGAAGCGGAAGTCGTCGAGCGCCTTCAGCTCCTCGGAGGTCCAGTGCTGATCGACCTCGCCGAGCGCTGGGAGGAGCGGTCGCGGGAGCGCGCCGGCCGCGCCGGCGAATGGCCACAGGTGCGGGACCTCTTCCCGGCTGGTTCCGAGTTGGTCCGCAAACAGTCGGCCTGAACGAAACGGCCCTCCGCGGGGAGGGCCGTTCCGGTTCGGTTGCGCTCGGTGCGGGCCTAGTCGATGGCCAGCGCCGCCTGGCGCAGCGGCTCGAAGCGCGGCACGCGCTTGCGCTCGCGCACCTTGGCGCCGACCTTCAACCTCTCGCGCACGTCGATGGAGAGCAGGAAGTCGAGCGGCTGCGCGACGGTCGAGGCAAGCGGCAGCACTTCGGCGACCTGGGCCGCCCAGTGGCTCTGGAGACGGGCCGCGTCGGGGTAATGGACTTCGCCGCGGCAGCCCGGCTCGCCACGCGCACAGTGGAAGTGCTCGTCGCGCTGCAGGCCGAGGTTGGCGTAGTCGTTCGTCATCTCCTCGCCCGGCAGGATGTCGCGGACGGCGATCTCGAAACCGAGGTCGGTAGCGAGCACGTTGGGCGTGCACGAGTGGTTGACGAAGCGCGAGTTGTCCCAAGCCAGCGCGTAGAGGCCTTCCTTGGTCTTCCAGGTATGGCGGAGCAACAGCTCGCGCGCGACCCGCGCCGGCATGGCCTTCAGGTCGCCCGGCGTCAGGTAGCGGTCGAGCGGGTCCGTGGCCCACACGATGGTTCCCTTGGAAATCAAGGCTGTCGCAAACACCCCGCAGCCGATCACCGGATCGACCTCGCGCAGCTCCGTACGTGGATGGATCATTCTCCCCCCGCAAGGCGGCCGCGCAGCGCCCACGGCCGGGAGCTGACGTCGTCCGCGATTGATGTTCCCCCCGCATGGTATTCGCGGTTGCTCGGCAGCTGCTCGGTGCCGTGCACCCACGCCCAGAATTGATTGGGGTTGCGCGCATAGCCGAGGATCGGCTGCACGACTTGCGGGGCATACTTGAGGCTGTCGGCGACCCGGGCGTCCCAGGCCTGCCAGTGATGCAATACGTCGTCGCCCGAGACGCTGCCGCGGCACTGCGGCGAGCCGCAGTAGCACTTCAGGCGGCCGGAGAGGTTGAGGCCACCGTACTCGCAGGTGATCTCCTCACCGGGCTGGATGTCGCGCACGGCCATCTCGAAGTCGTGGCCCACGCCCATCAAGGTCGGGTCGCAGCTGTGGTTCACGTTGCGGCCGATGTCCCAGCACAGGACGTAGTCGCCGTGGCTGTCCACGTAGGCGTAGCGCTCGATGATGGGCTGGTAGGCGGGTGGCAAGGCGTCGACTTCGGCCACGCTCATGACCTTGTCGAGCCGGCATAGAACCCAAACGACGGTCCCGCGCGGGATGGGCTTGGTGGCGAAAACGCCAAACCCGACCTCCGGCGAGATGAAACGTAGTTCGGTGTCGGGGTGGATCATTGGTGGGATCCTCGGCCTTCAGGCCGGTATGGCTCCGTCATGCGCTGCCCAGCCGCGGGCGGAGCCGTCCTCGCGGCAGCATCTGGTTAGGCGGAAGGCACGCGCATGCATCGACGCGCGCACAAATGGCGGCGCCTTTGGCGCATGCAAGTGGCTGGTGAAAAAAACGTCCCGACGAAAAGGTCCGGGACGCCGGTTGGGCACCGTGACGCCGGAGCTTGCGGCGGCAGGGTCCTCGCACATGTCTACGCCTCGCGCTTTCGGAGGCGGGTCATCGCGCGGCTGCGAAGGCAGCCGGCGTCAAAAAGGCTCGCGACGCGACGCGTACCTTGGTGCCGGTAGGGGCGGCTCTGAAACGGGGAGACGAGAAACTGGCGGGGTCGCTGGCAACAGTGGCAGGGCACAGGGTTCGACGCTTCTCCGGGCGGCGAAAACGAACAACTCGCTTTTAATACAGCTGTGTCTGAAAGCGAGTCGTTTGTGGCGTCCGGCATCAAAAAAGTGATGCGCGCGATACCCGCCCCCGGCGTCGGCTCAGTCGGTCCCCGGACGCGCGGCCGACGCCTCGGCCTCCTCGCGGCGGATTTCCAGTTCGAGCCACCGCTCCTCGGCCGCCGCCAGGGCCGCCCTGGCCTCCGCGAGCTCTGCGGCCGCAGCCTCGAACGCCTTCGCGTCGCGCGCGAACAGGGCCGGGTCGGCGAGGCGCGCCTCGAGGGCGGCGATCGCCTGGGAGAGCACGGTCATCCGCGCGGGCAGGGTCTTGAGCGCGTGCTGGTCGTTGAACGTGAGCCGCTGGCGCGACTGCGAGGCGGGCTTCGGCGCGGCCTCGATGCGGGCCGGCGCCTTGGGCCGCGGCGCCGCGGCGGGAGTGGCCTTGGCCAGGACGCCATGCCCGCGCTGCGCCACCATGTCGGAGTAGCCGCCTGCGTACTCGATCCAGCGGCCGTCGCCCTCGAAGGCGAGGATCGACGTGGCTACCCGGTCGAGGAAGTCGCGGTCGTGGCTGACCACCAGGGCGGTGCCCGGGTAGTCGCCGAGCAGCTCCTGCAGGAGGTCGAGGGTCTCGAGGTCGAGGTCGTTGGTCGGCTCGTCGAGGACCAGGAGGTTCGAGGGGCGGGCGAGGGCGCGCGCCAGCATGAGTCGGCCGCGCTCGCCCCCCGAAAGGACCCCGACCGGGGTGCGCACCTGGTCGGGCTTGAAAAGGAAGTCGCTCATGTAGCTGACCACGTGCTTGGTCTCGCCGCCGACGGTCACGGTGTCGCCCCGGCCGCCGGTCAGTGCCTCCTGCAGGGTGGCCGTCGGGTCCAGCGACTGGCGCCGCTGGTCGAGGCTGACGAGCTGCAGGGTGACCCCGTGCTTGATCCAGCCTGCGTCGGGGGCAAGCTCGCCGGTCAGGAGCTTGAGGATGGTGGTCTTGCCGGCGCCGTTCGGGCCGACGATGCCGAGGCGGTCGCCGAGCAGTACGCGCAGCGACAGGTCCCGCACCACGGTCTGCTCTCCTCCGGAGGCGTCGCGCCAAGTCTTGGTGAGCTTGCGCCCCTCGATGACCAGCTTGCTGGTCGCGTCCTCGTCGCCGATGGTGAACTTGACGGTGCCGATCGCGCGTGGGGTTTCCGCCCGTTTGCGGCGCAAGGAGCCGAGGTCGCGCAGGCGCTTCTGGTTGCGCTTGCGCCGGGCGCTGACGCCGTAGCGGACCCAGGCCTCCTCGGCGACGATCTGGCGATCGAGCTTATGCCGCTCGACCTCCTCCTGGGCGAGGATGGTGTCGCGCCACTCCTCGAAGGCGTCGAAGCCCTGATTCAGCCGCCGCGTCATGCCGCGGTCGAGCCACACGGTGGTGCGGCAGACGTTGCTCAAGAGGCGCCGGTCGTGGCTCACCAGCACCAGCGCCGAGCGGCGCGCTGCCAGCGCACCCTCCAGCCATTCGATGGCCGGCAGGTCGAGGTGGTTGGTGGGCTCGTCCAGCAACAGCACATCGGGCTCCGGCGCCAGCACGCGGGCCAGCGCCGCGCGGCGCGCCTCGCCGCCCGACAGCGTCGGCGGGCTCTCCGTGCCCTTGAACCCGAGTGCCTCGAGGGTCTGGCGCGCGCGGTGCGGCTCGTCGGCGGGGCCGAGGCCGGCGGCGACGTAGTCGAGCACGGTGGCGAAACCGGACAGGTCTGGCTCCTGGGGCAAGTAGCGGATGCTGACCCCCTTGGTGACCACCCGCTCACCCCCGTCCGCGTCGATCAGGCCGGCGGCGATCTTGAGGAAGTTGGATTTGCCGGACCCGTTGCGGCCGACGAGGCAGATGGCCTCGCCGGCGCTCACGGCGAGGTCGGCGCCGTCGAGCAGGGGCGTCCCGCCGAAGGTCAAGTGGATGTCGCGCAGGGCGAGCAGTTGGCCCGAAGCCACTTGCTTGATCTTAGCCGCAATCCCAGTCTGGCGCGAAGCCCACAGCCCCGCAGCAAGGCATATGCCGATCGGCTACTGCCGCGGTGCTTGGCGGGACCCGCATCAGGCGCGAGGCGGTGGTCTCGGCGGCGGCGTCAGCGCGCGCTAAAGCGACCACCGCGACATTCGCGTCGCGGATTGCGCTCCTGATCGGCGCGCTCATCGCCGGATGGGCGGCGGGCGCAGGCGGCCGTCAGCGCGATGCCCACGAGGGGATGCCGTCCCCGAGATCAAGTAGCACATAACGTGAAGACCGCCTCATAATCTACTGTTATGGATGGATATTTACCTTGATCTAGGGTGTTCTCGCAGCTTAGGTCAGGCCATTGCCGGAGATAAGGCGCCGGGACGCCGTCCCGGCGTCGGAAGCTGGCTTCGGAGCGTAAAAACGGCGGACTGCGTGCAGTCCCATGGCGATAATTGGAGTCTCGGCCGGGGCTGCCCCCGGGGCGGTTGCCGGACCCGCGATCCCGCTTGCGAAGGAGCCCGGGTCGGCGGGGCGCAGAAACGCGCGAGGCCTATTGGCCCTAGCTGATCGGTGAGAACAGCCGAGCGCGTGCGATCCGTCCGCCGGCCATCTACCCATCGTCCTCCCCTAGGTACCTTAGTGCTGCCGTCTCAGCCGGTTTGTCTCCTTGGGACTACCCCCTTGGGGATAAGCCCCGGAAACCGACTGGGAGGCGGAGGCACTGAGTCCTACCCTCGCCACTGGGCGTTCCCGACCAGGAACGGCCGGGAGCAGTGGCCCTGCCGTAAGGCGTAAGCCTTTCGGGTGGGCTAATGCCCGCCACACTCCGGAGATTCTCTTGGGTTGTCGTCAGGAGGTATCGGGTGGATATCGGAGGGGCCGCGGCACCGGATTCCCTAGGAATCGGAAGCTCGCCCCGTCTCGGCGCCGTGTTGGGCCGCGGATAGCTTGGCCTCTGCCATTCGCGGCCAATGTTCGCCCGTCACTTTCGTGGTCGGGAGCGCACCTGATTGCTGGCTTGGCCGTGGCGGGGCATAATTCGGACAACGTCCCCGGGGTCGAAAGGGAGCCAGGAGCGAGGCGGTGACGCCCATGTTCCAGATCCAAGAGCGAGGCGGCGCACGCGGCCGCCTTTCGATGGCGATCGGGGCGGCCCTGGCACTCGCACAGGCGTGCTTCGCCGCGCCGGCGTCAGCGCAGCAGTTCGCGCCCCAGCAATTCGCTCCCGCAAAAGGCGCCGTTGGCTGGCGCGCGTGGGTCTTCTCGGCCGCCCCGGCGTCGCCCGAACGCCCCCTCGATCTCGGCATCGCTCCCGATGACCGCACCTCGCGAGTCGGTGCCGTCGTCACCTATCCGGTCGTGAACAGCCTCCAGGCCGGTTTGCGCCTGGATGGCACCGTCGACGCTACTGGCGCCCGCGCCAACAAGGCTTTCCTGGTGCTGCGCCTGCCGTTGTTCGGGCCCGCAGAGCCGCGCGCGCCGGCGGGCGAGGCAATCCCCGCATATGCGCCCGCCCCTCCGGCACCGGCGACGGCCGCTCCGGCCCGCGGCGAGGCGCCGGCGCAGCCTGGCCTCCTGGCGCGCCTGCTCGATCCCGCCTTCTATCGACAGGCGTTGCGCTTGCCGTGGTTTGGCACCGGCCCGGATATCCCAGAGGGCGACGAGGCGGCCGCGACGTCCGACGTGCGCCTGCCGCCGTTGCGGTCCTTTAAGCAACAGTAGGGGCGGTCCCTCCCGAAATCGGCGCCGTGTGATCGCCCGCGTGCGGGTGGCACCAAGAGAAGATACCGTGCGCCGCCGTGGCCGCCCCTCCGCCCCCGATCGCCTCCCGTCCCGTCGTCCGCCTGCGCGCGGCGAAGCAGCTGCGGGTCCTGCACGGCTATCCGTGGGTCTATTCGAACGAGATCGACATGGATGCCGCGGCCAAGGCCCTCGCGCCCGGCAGCGTGATCCGCGTCGAGCGCCACAACGGAGGGCCGGTCGGGACGGCCTTGTTCAACCCGCACACGCTGATCGCGGCGCGCGTGCTGTCCGCCGATGCGGAGGCCCGCGTCGATCGCGCGTTCCTCGAGTCCCGCGTCGATTCCGCCGTCGCGGTACGCTCTAAGCTGTTCGCGCAGCCATACTATCGACTGGTGCATGCCGAGGCCGACGGCCTTCCCGGGCTCGTCGTCGACCGCTACGGCGGCGTGCTGGCGGTGCAGGCCAACAGCGCCGGTATGGATCGCCTCCTGCCCGAGCTCCTGCAGGTGCTGACCGAGCGGTTGCGGCCGCGCGCCATCGCCCTGCGCAACGATTCGCCGGCACGCATTCTCGAGGGGCTGCCACAGGAGACGCGCTGGGCGCACAGCGAGGCGGACGGACCGGTACGCATCGAGGAGGGCGGCGCCACCTTCTTCGCCGACGTCCTGGCCGGGCAGAAGACCGGCTGGTTTTATGACCAGCGCGACAACCGCGATTTCGTCGCCGCCCTCAGCGGCGGTGCGCGCGTGTTGGACGCCTACAGCCACACCGGCGGGTTCGCCGTGCGCTGCGCGCGCGCGGGCGCCGCCATCGTCACGGGCATCGATCGCTCCGATCCGGCGCTGCTCATGGCGGAGAAGGCGGCGGAGGCTTCGGGCGTCGCGGCGCGCTGCCGGTTCCGGCGCGCCGACGTGTTCGCCGAACTGGAGCAGATGGGTGGCAGGGACGACCGGTTCGACATCGTCATCGCCGACCCGCCGGCATTCGTGAAGTCGCGCCGCGAGCTGGAGAGCGGGCTGCGTGGCTATCGCAAGCTGACACGGCTCGCCGCCGCGCTCGTCGAGCCCGGCGGATTCCTCGCCATCGCCTCGTGCAGTCACAACGTCTCGCCGGATGCATTCCAGGAACAGGTGGCGCGCGGCATCCAGGACGTGCGCCGTAGCGGCCGCATCGTCCGCGCCGCCGGGGCCGCGCCCGACCATCCGGTGCACCCGATGCTGCCGGAATCCGCCTATCTGAAGATGCTGGTGCTCGCCCTGGACTAAGAGCGGGCGGGCTGATGCAGCAGCGTCTTGGTCGCCGCGGCGATCAGGATGGCGCCGAGGATCAGCTTGAGCGTCGTGTCGGGCGCTTGCGCGGCCAGGACGGCGCCTGGGATCGTCCCGGCGACCGACGCGAAACCCATCGGCAACGCGATGCGCCGCAGCTCGCCGCGCGACGGCAGCATCTTCATGGCGCGATAGCGCAGCAACCCGGCGGTAACGGCGACGACCGAGATGGCGAGGCTCGCGGTGCCGGCGGTGGCGGCGTTGGCGCCGAACACCAGGATCAAGGTAGGGATGAGGAACTCGCCGCCGGCAACGCCCATCAGCGCGGCGATGGCGCCGATGACCGCCCCCAAGGCAATTCCCACGCCCAGTCCCGCCCACGACTCGGGATCGGCGAAGCCGATCGGTATCGCCGGGAAGTAGGCCTCGGCGATGAGGACCGCGGCAACGAACAAAAGCAGCAGGGCGAGAACGCGCTCGAATCCACGCTCGCTGAACCGGCGCAGCACACCCGGCGCGAGGAGGGCTCCAACAAGCGATCCCAGCATCAAGCCGTGAATCGCCATGGCGAAATCGTGCAGGGACTCGGTGGACAGCGTGGTCGCCCGCACCGCGAATGCGCCGAGCAGTGTGATCAGGCTGACGACGAGGTTCATGGGCACGGCGGCGCGCGCCGACATGCCGAACAAGAGAAGCAGGACGGGAAGGCGGAACTCGCCGCCGCCGACGCCGATAAGTCCGGCGATGAAGCCGATCGCCGCTCCGGCAACGAGCGCGCCGCTGGTCTGTCTTGTCAGACCCGAATCCTCGTCAGATCAGGATCCAGGAAGTGTCGCGGTGGCCGGCGCACGTGCGCTCCGCCAGCAGCGCGCGATGGACCGCCAGGAGGTTCCAGTGCACGGCCTCCAGCAGCTTGAATGAAAGGCGCGAGCCTTCGCGGAACAGGCGCCCGCCGCGCTCGACCATCACCTCGACGAGCCCGCGCGCCAGCACGAAGCAACTGGCGGCGGCGTCGCCCTCCGAGAACAACAGCTGGTCCTTGGCGACCTCCCACTGGCGCATGCTCTGGCACAGGGCGTTGATTTCCTGGTCGGTGAACGCTTCGAAGAAGGGCATGCGGCGCAGGAAGCCGACGCAGTCCTGCGACAGTCCGTGCACGCGGCCCGACAGTCCCGGATCTTGCGGGATCGCCGGAGCGGCGAGCTTGGCGGGGCGAGAGCCGATCTCGACGTCGAGGTGGCGAATGGCGCTGCACAAACCGAGCGCAAGGCGATGCAACACCTTGAACGCCGGTGGCGCGTAGTTGAGACGCAGCTCGCGGAAGCGTTCGAGGTTGATCTCGTAGCCGGTGGCGTCTTCGACGACGCGCGCCGTCGACAGGTAGCCAGGGGAGTCGCCCGCCGCAGACTCGCCAAGAGATTCGCCCGCGGTGGCGAACACCTGCAGGCCACGGCTTCTGTCGAACAGCGCAGTAGACAGCTCGACGCGTCCGCTGGTCAGCAGGTACATGCGGTCTTGCGGCATGTCCTGCCGGAACAAGATCGCGCCCGCCTTGCTCGAAAACGGCGTTACGAAGATTTCGATTTTGCTGCGTTCTTGGGCGGCCAGGTCGTCAAATGCCCGTACGACCTTCGGCGACTCGTGGACTCTGCCGGACATACCTTCCCCAATACCCCGCACGAGCCGGCGCCCCTTCCGGCTCGCAGCGCGCCCCATGGAGTGCGCACCATACAAAGGCAGCCTGCAAAAGACCATCGCGGCCTTGCGTGCTTGTGGGCTGGCGCTCCGCGGCGGGCAAACGCGGCGGATTCTCAGGCCCGGCTCGCACTGATATGGGATTATCCACAGCCTCTCGCCGACCCCTCCGACCACCATGCACGCCGTCATCCTGATCGTCTTCGTGCTGACGTACGTCGGCATGGCCATTGGCCGGGTGCCGGGTCTCAGGCTCGATCGCACGGGAATCGCCCTGTTCGCGGTGGCCGCGTTGCTGGCATCGCAAGCCGTCGATCCGGCGTTCGTCGGCGCCGCCGTCGAGCCGGTCACCTTGCTGTTGCTGTTCGGCCTGATGATCGTCTCGGCGCAGCTGGCGATGTCCGGATTCTACGACTGGGTCGCGGCGCGCATCACCGAGTCGCACCTCGCCCCGCAGCGGCTGCTCGCCCTCACGATCGCCATCTCCGGCGGCCTGTCGGCGGTTCTGGTGAACGACATCGTCGTTTTCGCGATGACGCCGCTGCTGGTGACGGGCTTGAACCGACGCGGCCTCGATCCGCGTCCCTACCTTTTGGGAATTGCCGCAGCCAGCAACGCGGGTTCGGCCGCGACGATCATCGGCAACCCGCAGAACATCCTCATCGCCGCCGTTGGCGACATCGGCTTCTGGGAGTTCTTCCGCGTGTGCGCGCTGCCCGCGACGGTGTCGCTCGGCGTCGCGTACGTCGTCATCGCGCGCCTGTGGCGCGTCGAGCTGTCGGTGCCGATGTTACCGGCTCGCGCGACGACAGCGGACGAAAACCGCGCCGACCGCGAGCAGATCATCAAGGGGCTGGTGGCAGTAGGTGCGCTGATCGTCTGGTTCAGCCTCGGTCTGCCGCGCGAAGTCGGCGCGCTCGCCGCAGCCGCCTTGCTGCTGGCGAGCCGCAAACTTGCCACGCGCGGCGTGCTTGCTATGGTCGACTGGCCGCTCTTGGTGCTGTTCGCGTGCCTGTTCGTGGTGACGGGAGCGGTGGCGGCGACCGGCGCTGCGGACGGTTTCCTCGGCTGGCTGCAAGTGCGTGGCTTGCTGCCCGATCGGCTAACGGTGCTGACGCCGCTGTCGCTCGTGCTCAGCAACGCCATCGGCAACGTGCCCGCTGTGGTGCTCATCACGACGTTCTGGAGCGAGGCGAGCGAAGGCGTGCTGATCGCGCTGGCGCTGCTCTCGACCCTCGCCGGCAACCTCCTGATCGTCGGCAGCATCGCTAACCTGATCGTCGCGGAGCGGGCAGCGGCCTCCGGAGTGCGACTCGGCTTCGTTGCGTTCGCGCGCGCGGGCATTCCGATCACGCTGATCACCACGGTGCTCGCCGTGGCGTGGCTCGCCTTGCTGGGCGTGATCGCGATCTAAAAGCGGCCGCCGACCTGGCTCTGGTAGGCGCGCGAGAGCGCGCAGAACTCGGCGACGCTCAGCTCCTCGCCGCGCGCCTGGCCGTTCACCCCGGCCGCGGCGATCATCTGCATTTCATTGACGCTCAGGGTCTTGAGCGCGACGCGCAGCATCTTGCGCCGTTGCCCAAACGCCGCGGCGACGACCTTCTCGAGATGCTCCCAGCGCGCCGGCGCGACCGGCTGCGCGCGGGGGATCAGCTGCACCACCGATGAGGTGACCTTGGGCGGCGGCACGAACGAGCCGGCCTCGACGTCGAACAGCCGCTTCATGTCGCACAGCCACTGGGTCATCACCGACAGACGGCCGTAGTCCGCCGTCGAAGGTTGTGCGACCAGGCGCAACGCCACCTCTTTCTGGAACATCAGCGTCATGGACGCGAAGCGCTTCGCGTCCTTGAGCCACTTCAGAAGCAGCGGCGTCGAGATGTTGTAGGGCAGGTTGGCGACGATCTTGGTGCCGGGCGGCGCGTACTGCGCCTCGTTCACCAGAATTGCGTCCGCCTGCAGGATGCGCATGCGGCCGGGGAAGACTTTCGACAGCTCCTCGAGCGCGGTGAAGCAGCGCTGATCGCTCTCGACCACGACCAGCTTGCGGGCGCCGGCCGCGAGCAGCGAACGGGTGAGGCCGCCGGGCCCTGGACCGACTTCGTATACCGGTCCGCTCTCCACCTCGCCGGCGGCAGCGGCGATCTTGTCAGTGATATTCTGATCGAAGAGGAAATGCTGGCCGAGCGCGCGCGACGGCGCAATGCCGTGCCGCGCCACGATGTCCTTGAGCGGCGGGAGGTTAGGCAACACTGCGGTGGGCAACGGTGGACTCGCCGTCGATGCCGCGACGGCGGGCGAATTCGGCGGCGGCGGCGATGGCGGCGATGAGGCTCTCGGGCCGCGCCATGCCGCGGCCGGCAAGCTCGAAAGCGGTACCGTGGTCGGGCGAGGTGCGCACGAAAGGCAGCCCCAGTGTCACGTTGATGCCATCCCAGAAGCCGAGCGCCTTGAGCGGGATCAACGCCTGGTCATGGTACATGCAGATCGCCGCGTCATAGCGGGTGCGCGCCTCGTCGTGGAACATGCCGTCGGGGGGCAGCGGGCCGGTCACGGCGATGCCTGCGCGGCGCAGGCGCTCCACCGCCGGCGCAATTATGCGCCGCTCCTCGTCGCCGATGCTCCCGTCCTCGCCCGCGTGCGGATTGATTCCTGCCACCGCCAGGCGCGGCCGGGCAATGCCGAAGTCTTGCGCCAGCGCCCGCGCGGTGATTTCGCCGCTTGCGACGATGTCGTCCGTATTGAGCTTGGCGACCGCGTCCCGCAGCGGAACATGCACCGTCACCGGCACCACGCGCAGGGTGGGGCAGGCCAGCATCATCACCGGACGGACGCCGGGGCCGGCGAGTTGCGCCAGATACTCGGTGTGACCTGGCGCCTTGAACCCGGCGGCATACAGGCTGTGCTTGTGGATCGGGTTGGTGACCACGGCGGCAGCCTCGCCGCGCCGCATCAGCGCCACCGCCTTGTCTATGGCGGCTATCACCGCCGGCGCATTCTTGGCATTCGGCTCGCCGAGCTTAACAGGGGCCGGCAACGCCACCGGCAGCACCGGCAGCGCGCGCGGAAACGCGCTTGCTGCTTCGGCTGCGGATTGCACGAGGCGCACCGGCGCATCGAGACCGACGTCCTGGGCGAGCCGTTCGATCCGCGCCGGGTCGTCGAGCAGGAAGAAAGGCGGGAGGTTCTTCTCGCGGCGCGCGCGCCACGCCATGAGGGTGATCTCGCCGGCGATGCCGGCGGGGTCGCCCATGGTGATGGCCAGTGGCTTCGGCGATTGCATTACAGCCTGACGCGGATGTCGATGTTGGCGGCACGGCGCAGGTCGCGCATGGCGCGCCGCTCCAAAACGTCGAGGCGCTGCTGGCCCAGCGTCTGGCCGACCTCGTTGCGGTTCGGCAGTTCGGCGTTGGTGGCGTCGCGCTTGCACACCATGAATACGTGCACGCCGAATTCCGAGCGCAGTGGCGCCGACGCGCGTCCCACCTCGATCGCGCCGATCGCGCCGCGGAAGCGCTCAGGCAGGTCGCCGAGCCGGACCGTGCCAAGGTCACCGGACTGGGGGTTGCCCACCTCCTTGATCATGGCGTCCATCGCCTCGCAGCCGCGCACGGTGGCGGAGATCGACTCGGCGCGCGCGTTCACGCGCGTGACCTCCGCCGGCGCGGCCGCTGTCGCAAGGGGCAGGGCGATCTGCTTCAGGTGCACTTTGGTGTCCGCGGGGTCGCTCATGCCGATCTGGCGTTTGTCGCGCACCTGCAGGAGGTAGTAGCCGCCACCTGCGTTGATCGTTGCGGAGACGCCTCCCACCGACAGCCCGCGCACAGCGCCGGCAAGCTCCGGAGCGAGCTGTTCCTCCATCACCCAGCCGATGTCGCCGCCGCCGAACGCCGACGCGCCACGCGAGAATTGCCGGGCCACCGCCGCGAATTGAGCGCCGGCGCGAATGTCGTCGGCCAGCCGTTGCGCCTGTGCGCGCAGGTCGGCGTCACGCTGGTTGGTCTCGGCCGGCAGGAAGATTTCCGACAGCAGATAGCGGAACTTGCCGGTGCTCTGGGCAAGACGCGCCATCTCCGCGTCCACCTCCTGGTCGGACACCTTCACCTGCGGGACCAAGGTGGACTGCACGACCCGGCTCCACGCCAGCTCGGCGCGGATTTGGCGCAGCACCGACTGCTCGGCGAGGCCCTGGTCGGCGAGGAACTTGGACAAGCCGCCGCGCGGGATGTTGTTGCGTTGCTCGATGAGGCGCTTTGCCTCCTCGATGTTGGCGGCGCTCACCGGCAGGTTGAGGCGGCGCGCCTCGGCCATCTGCAGGGTCTCGTCGATGAGAGTGCGGAGGACCTGCGGGCGCAGCCGGTTGCGCAGGTCGGCGCTGTCGTGCAGGCCGGCACTCGAGATCGACACGGCGATGCGCCGATCGAGGTCGAGCAAGGTGACGACCTCGTCGTTGACCACGGCGGCAATGCCCTGGGCGGGCGCCTGCGCCCGCGCGGCAGGTGCGGCCAGCGCCAATGCGGCGGCGAGGCCGATGCCAACGAAGCGGAACAGGAAGTTCATCAAGTAAGGAATCCTCTTGAGTGTTGTCCTAGCCGAGGTGGCGGATATTGACGCGCAACGAGATCGACGTGGACGGGGGAGCGTCGCGGTCACCGGTGAGCCGCCGCACTGCCTCAAGGCTTACTCGCATGCAATCGCAATTGTACTCGATACCGAAGGCGCCAAGCCGCAGCCCGCCATCGTCGCGCAAGTCATGCCGTGTGCGTCCGGTAAGGCTCCAGCCGCGGCCGATGCCCAACCGGCTGGAGAGGTTCATCTCGGCGCGCTCACCCAGCTCGTCGGTGATCACGCCCTCGCTGAGGAAAACATAGCGTGCCGCGAGTTGTGCGTCATCGGGACCGAGCGTGAGGTCGATTTCGTTGCGGCGCAGGGAGAAGGACCCGCGGTCCATGCGGAAGCGCTGCTGCAGGTCGAAGTTCGGCCATTGAATGGCGATGCGCCCGACGTAGTCCGAGGGGCTGCGCTCGAGGCCGCTTCCGGTCGCAAAGGTATCGTCCCGGGCGCGGATGGTCTGGCCGATCATGGCGTAGGCGGCGGTGCGACTGGAGTAGGTCCCCACTTTCAGGCCGTAGTTGACGCGCGGGCCGCCCTCCCAGCGGTCGCGGCCCGGAAAGCGCGAGGCGCTGAAAAGGTTGGTATCGTCGAACTCAAAGGCAAGCGAGTCCTCGTTGGGGATGAGGCGCGGATTGCCGCCGTACGGCGCCACGATGAACGCCGCGATCGGCTCGATCAGGAAGTTGTAGTTCGGGCCCGGGCGCACCAGCGGGTAGCGCCAGTCGAGGGCGATGCGCGGCAGGAGGCGGGCCTCGACGCCGTCGACGACGAGTTCATCCGCGTCGGCCGACTGGCGAGTGCCATCCACCGCGTAGCCGTCTGCGCGCAAGCGGGCACTCAGCTGGTACACCTCGCCCCGCGGAGACGTGTAGGGAAGCCGCCACGTCGCGCCGCCGCTCAGGCGAAACACATCGCGCCCCTCGGTGCGCTGTAGCGCCAGCGCATTGGCGTCGAGCAGGACGTACTGGCCGTAGGCCCCCTGTGGGCCGTACAGGCTGTAGTTGAGCATCGGCAGGACGAACGGCGTCTGACCGGGATCGTCGTCCTCACGCAGGCTTTGGAACGACCAGGCGTTGGCCGCGGCGTAGTTGCGCCCTTTGATTCCCTCCAGGTACGCGTTGGTGATGAGCACATTGTCGTCGGAGATCTCGTAGCGGCGCAGGTACGTGTCGTCCGAGGAACGGGCTCCGGTGAAACCCCAGCGGAACATGTCATCGATGCGGAAGTCGCCGACCGCCACGACGTGGCTGCGGGTGTCGCGGCCGGGCGCCAGCTCCAAGCCGTCGCGCGCACGCGGCCGCGTAATGCTGCCGCGCGTTTCGAAGCGCCCGCTCTCGAACGCCTGGCGGTATTCCCCCTTCAGCACCGTGCCCTCGCGGGTGGTGAATAGGGGCGAGAACGTCGCGTCGCGGTCCGGGGCGAGCGCAAAGTAATACGGTGTCTCGATCATCGCGCCGAGCTTGTTGTTGGTGCCGTAGGTCGGCGCCAGGAAGCCGGTCTTGCGGTCGACCGTCGGATCCGGGTGGGTGAAGTACGGCGTATAAAGGAGAGGAACCCCGAACAGCTCGAAGCGCGCGTGCTCATAGCGCACGGTGCGCGCCGCCTTGTCGTGCACGATGCGGCGGGCCTTCAGCTGCCACGCCGGCGGACTGGGATTGCCGGCGCAAGTGACGCAGGCGGTGAATACCGCGTTCAGCATCTCGGTGAGATTGCCGTCGGTGCGCGTGCCGGATGAGGCGGCGAAGCGGCTCTTGTCGGCGAGCAGGATGCGCAGGCCGCTTACCGTGCCATTGCGGAACTGATCGGTCAGCTCGGTCTCGTCGGCGAAGATGACCTCTCCGTCGGGCAGCAGGAGGGCGACGTTGCCTACGGCGCGTATGCGGTCGTTGCGCTGGTTCCAGATGAGCTGATCGGCGAGCAGCGTGTGGGTCTGAGTCGAGACCTCGACATGGCCCGTGGCCGTGACGATGGCGGTCGCCTGGTCGTGGACGATGGCGTCGGCCTGGATTAGCACCGGGCCGGACGGCGCGATCACTTGCGCGACGGCCGCCATGGCGGCGCAACACAGCCCGAGCAGCAGGGTGAGCCGCGCCAGCGCCGCCCCGGCATGTCGACTCCGGAGCAATCCCCCCAGGCGCATGTGCCTAGCCGTCCTCGAGGTGGAGCAGCAAGGCGGAGCCGAGCAGGGTGGAGACGCCCGCCGGCGTCCAGGCCGCCAGGACTGCGGGAACGCTGCCGGCGAGGCCCAGCGCCAGCACGATATCGTTGACCACGTACAGCACCAGGCCGACGAAAACGCCGCTGACGATGAGCAGCCCCGTGTATCCGCGTCGCGTAAGCCGCAGCGAGAACGTGGCGGCGATCAGCACCATCGCCAGCAGCAAGAGCGGCGAAGACAGCAACATGTGCCAGTGCAGGCGGTGGTTGAGCGCGGAGAAGCCTGCCTGTCGTAGCGTATCGATGAAGCGCGGCAGCTCCCAGAAGGAAAGAGTCTCCGGCGGCGCGAAGCTGTCTTGGATCTGGGCCAGTGTCAGGGATGTCGGCACGAGGTAGCTGTCAAAGCGTTGCGGCTGGAGGTCGGGTCCCGACAGCAACACGTCGCGCAGATCCCAATGGCCGTCGCGCAAGACGGCGGTGCCGGCGTCGATGCGGCCCGTGAAGCGGTCGGCACCCTCATAGAAGAAGATGGTGACGAGAGAGAGCTCCTCGCCCTGCTGGCCGACGCGCTCCGAGTGGATCACCGACTGCCCTTCGGGTCCGGCCTGCCGCAGCCACAGGCCGTTCTGCGACACCGCGAGCGAGCTGGTCTGGCCGCGGAAGTAGCGCGCCTCGAGCTGCTCGAAGCGCGCCGCCGCCGCTGCCGCGAACGGGTCGAACACCATGATGGATAAGGCGCCGAGTCCACCCGCCAGCATGATGGCGGGAGTGAGGAATTGCCACACCGAGACCCCGGCGCCGCGCGCGACGACCAACTGGTGGCTGCGCGTCAGCCAGTAGAACGCCAGCATCGAGCCGAACAGGGCGGCGATCGGCAGGATCTTCTGCGTCAGCAGCGGTAGGCGCAAAAGGCCCATCTCGATCACGAGCAGGGCGCTCATTTCGTCGCGATTGGCCGCGCGCCGCATCAGCTCGGCAAGCTCGAACAGGAACGCGACCGCGACGAGCACGCTCAGCACGATGGTGAGGCCGACCAGGAACTGGCGCCCGAAGTAGACGGTGAGGATGTAAGACAGCCGCATCAGGCGGCTCGCCGCCGGCGCGACCGCGCCGTCAGGAACGCGGGCCACCGCCGCACGCGCAGGACGGCGAGCGCCGCGGCCACCGTCAATGCTGGCAGCAGGTAGAGAAGAGGAGTGAGCTCGGGCTGGCGCACGATGGCCGAGTGCAGGCCCATGCCCGTCGCCTCGAACAGGATCGCGGCGACCGACGCGGTCGCGATGCGGCCCCACTCGCCGCGCCGGTTGAACTCTCCCGACAGCGGTGCCGCGACGGCGATTGCTGCAAGCACCAGGGCGTAGATCGGCGTCACCAACCGGTTGTGGCCTTCCGCCTTGAGCTCGTTGGCGTAGGCGCGGTCGTTGCGGTTGTCCTCCGGCCACAGCAGCGTGGCGAGGTAGCGCTCGGCGGGCTCGCGCCACCGCGTCGCCGAGGTCTCCTCCAGCATGTCGAGCTCGAGCGCGTTGCGCGCGAAGGTGATGATCGACACCTGCTTCTCCTGGACGCGCAGCTCCTGACGATTGCCTTCGAACAGGACGAAGCGCGGCACGCCGTTCTCGCCGGCGAGCAGCAGGCCCTGTTCGGCCATCAGCGTCACCGGGCGATCCGGGTCGCGCCGGTCGTGCACGAGGATGCCGCGCAGCTCGCCGTTCGACCCGCGCTCGCGCAGGAACACGGTGATGCCCTTGCCGATTGCGTTGAATTCGCCTTCCTGCAACAGCACCGACGCCTGGTTGCTGCGGATGACGAACTGCAGATCCTTGAACGTGCTGAAGCCGAGCGGCATCAGGTATAGCGAGAACAGGTAGCCGACGGCCGCCACGATGCCGGCCAGGACCATTGCCGGCACCGCCAGAGAGTGCGGGCTGAACCCGGCGGCACGCATCACCACGATCTCGCTGTCGTAGGTGAGGCGGTGGTAGATGTAGACGATGGTGGTGAACAGCGCGATCGGCAGGATCAGCAGCAGGAATCCTGGTGTCAGCAGCAGCAGCAGGTAGACGAAGCTGGTCGCCGACAAGCCGCGGTTGATGATCATGTCCACGAACGACAAGCTCTTGGTCAGCCACACCACCGCCGCGAGCGCGAGGGTGATGAACACGAGCGGACCAAGCAATTGGCGCAGGATGTAGCGGGAAACGTGGCTCACCCGGCCAGTATAGCGATGGTGCGGCGCGAAGGAATCCGCCACGTGGCCGGCAGGCGGCGGAATCTGCGATGCGGGTAGGGGTCGTCGGAGCTACCGGCAAGACCGGCCGCTACCTCGTCACCCGCTTGTGTGGCGACGGCCACGCTGTGGTGGCGCTGTCACGCAGCCTCGACCGCCTCGCCAGCGTCGACGCCTGTGCGAAAAGGCGCCAGGCCGATGTCGTGGTGCCATCGAGCATCGGCCAGGCGCTCGCCGACTGCGAAGTCGTGGTGAGTCTCGCGCACGCGCGGCTCACGGCGCCGCTGTTGGCGGCTCTGCCGGAGCGCTGCCGCTGGGTCGTTCTGACCGGATCCGTCCGCCGCTCCACCGCGCTGCCCGACGCGGCGGCCGACGCCGTACGGCGCGGCGAAGCGGCGTTCCGGGAATGGATCGCCGCGGGCGGCCGCGGCGTCATGCTCCACCCCTCGATGATCTACGGGGCGCCCGACGACCGCAACGTGGGACGCCTGTTGCGGTTCATCCGCGGCTGGCCACGCGCGCTGCCGCTGCTCGTGCCGTTGCCGGGCGGCGGCCGCCACACGGTACAGCCGGTCTACTTCGAGGATTTCGTCGCCGCGCTCGCCAAGGCAGTCCGGCAGCCCAATGGCTTGCCTCTCGACCTCGAGATCGTCGGACCGGAAGCCATGCAGTACCGCGACCTGGTGCGCGCCAGCGCAGCTGCCCTTGGCCGCGGCGTGACCATCGTGCCGGTGCCGCTGTGGCTGCTGGGTGCCGCCGCGCGCATCGCGGGCGCGCTCGGCGTCCGCGTTCCCTTCACCGCCGCCGAGCTGCGCCGCGGCACCGAGGACAAGCGGTTTGCGGTCGAGCCCATGCGCACGCTGCTCGGCGTCACGCCCCGCTCCTTCGACGCGGGCGTGCGCGAGAAAGTGGCCCGGGGCTGGTTCTGAGGCGTCGCCGCTGCGCTGTTTTGTCCGCCGCGCCGCGCCGCTAAGATGCGCCGCCCGCCGCGGCTTGCGCTGGCGGCAGCACAATCCGTGGAGCACGAATGAAGGTCTCGTTTGCCGGCACGGCGATTCCGTCTCAGGGCGCGCTGGCGCTCGGCGTCGCGAAAGGGGGCAAGAGCGGCCCGCGGCTCGGGCCCCTCGCCGAGAGCCTGGACAAGAAGAGCAAGGGAGCGCTGAAGCGCGCCATCAAGGCAGCCGAGCGCTTCTCCGGCGACAAGGGACAGTCGGTCGAGATTCTCGCTCCCGCCGGTACGCGCCTGTCGCGGCTCTTCCTGCTGGGCATCGGCAAGGCGGAGGACTTCGATGCCCGCGCCGCCGAATCGCTGGGCGGTTCCCTGGCACGCCGCGTCTCGGCGACCGGCGAGAGCAGGGCGGCGATCGCCCTCGACGCCGCCAAGGCCACCAAGATCGACGAGGTCGAGGCGTCGGCCCGCATCGGCTTCGGCGCCCGGCTCGGCAGCTACCGCTTCGATCGCTATCGGACGAAGGAGAAGCCGGACAAGAAGCCGAGCCTCAGGCAGCTCACCGTGATGACCAGGGCTAGCGCCGGCGCGCAAAAGCGCTTCGCGGTGCTCGACAAGGTGGCCGACAGCGTCTACCTCACCCGCGACCTCGTCACCGAGCCGCCCAACGTCCTCTACCCGCGCACGCTGGCTGACCAGGCGCAGGCGCTGTCCAAGCTCGGCGTGAAGGTCGAGGTGCTGGGCCGCGCCAAGCTGGAGAAGCTCGGCATGGGCTCGCTGCTCGGCGTCGCCCAGGGATCGAGTCACGAGCCGTTCGTCGTCGTCATGCAGTGGAACGGCGCTGGCAACGGGGCGGCGCCCGTTGCCTTCATCGGCAAGGGTGTCACCTTCGACTCCGGCGGCCTGTCGCTGAAGCCGTCTTCCAGCATGGAGGAAATGAAGTTCGACATGGCCGGCTCGGCCGCGGTGATCGGCGCCATGTGCGCGCTCGCCGCCCGCAAGGCCAAGGTGAACGCGGTCGGTGTCGTCGGCCTCGTCGAAAACATGCCGTCCGCGCACGCGCAGCGTCCCGGTGACGTGGTGAAGTCGATGTCGGGCCAGACGATCGAAGTGCTCAACACCGACGCCGAAGGCCGCCTCGTGCTCGCCGACATCCTCTGGTACGCCAAGGACCGCTTCAAGCCGGCGGCGATGATCGACCTCGCGACGCTCACCGGGGCCATCATCGTGGCGCTTGGTCACCACCAGGCCGGACTGTTCTCCAACAACGACGAGCTGGCCGGCCGGCTCGCCGGCGCCGGCGAGGCGGAAGGCGAGCGGGTGTGGCGCATGCCGCTCGGCGACGAGTACGACAAGGACATCGACTCCGAGATTGCCGACATGAAGAACATCGGCTCGGCCGGCAAGGCGGGATCGATCATCGGGGCGCAGTTCCTGCAGCGATTCGTCGGCGACACGCCGTGGGCGCACCTCGACATCGCCGGCACCGCCTGGGTCAACAAGGACAACCCGACCTCGCCCAAGGGCGCGACCGGCTTCGGCGTGCGCCTGTTGAACCGCCTCATCGCCGATCACTACGAACAGAAGTGATCCGCGCCCGGGCGGGCGACCGATGACGGAAGTCTCCTTCTATCATCTGCAACGCTTCGGCCTGGAGCGCGCGCTGCCCAAGCTGTTGGAGAAGGCGCTCGAGCGCGGCCTGCGCGTCCTGGTGCGGACGGGCTCCCAGGAACGCGTCGAGGCCCTGAACGTCTCGCTGTGGACGTACGACCCGGACTCGTTCCTGCCGCACGGCAGCAAGGCAGACGGCAACGCCGCGGCGCAGCCGATCTATCTCACGGCCGATCCGGCCGAGAATCCCAACGCGGCCACCGCGCTCGTGCTGATCGACGGCGTGGTGGCGGACGACGTCGGCGCCTTCAGCCGCGTCCTCGACGTATTCGACGGCAACGACGCCGAGGCGGTGGAGGCGGCGCGGGGCCGCTGGAAGACGCTGCAGGCGGGTGGTCATGCGCTCACGTATTGGCAGCAGACCGAATCGGGCGGCTGGGATAGGAAGCGCTAGGCCGATCGGGCTTGACCGGGCCATCCGCGCCGCGCGATAAGCCGCGCCACCTTCAGGAAACCGGAGACGAGCCATGGCGCGCGAGCGCACCCTTTCCATCATCAAGCCCGACGCCACCGCGCGGAACCTCACCGGCGCCATCAACCACCGCTTCGAGTCGGTGGGCCTGCGCATCATCGCCCAGCGCCGCGCGCGCCTCACCCGCGCCCAGGCCGAGGGCTTCTACGCCGAGCACAAGGCGCGGCCGTTCTTCGACTCGCTGTGCACGTTCATGACGTCGGGGCCGGTGGTCCTGCAGGTCCTCGAAGGCGAAGGAGCGATCGCCAAGCACCGTGAGGTGATGGGCGCCACCAATCCGGCGAACGCCAACCCCGGCACCATCCGCAAGGAGTTCGCCGAGAGCGTCGAGCGCAACTCGGTGCACGGCTCCGACTCGCCGGCGTCGGCGGCGCGCGAGATCGCCTACTTCTTCTCCGAGATCGAAATCGTCGGCTGACGGCGAACGCCCGCGGTCGCCGCCTCGGGCAGCGGATTGATCAACGCCGCCACCGGCGCGGCGACGCCGTCGATTTCCACCACGGCGCCATTTATCCGCACGCGTCCTTCGCCGATCCAGCGCACCGCCTGCGGGTAGACACGCACCTCGCTCTCGAGGACGCGCGCGGCCAGCGTCTCGGCGGTGTCGCCGGGATGCACCGGCACCGCCGCCTGGATCAGGATCGGTCCAGCGTCCGTCTCGGCGCTCACGAAGTGCACCGTGCAACCGGTGAAGCGCGCCCCCGACTCCAGCACGCGCCCATGCACGCGCAGGCCGGGAAACGCCGGCAGCAACGAAGGATGGATGTTGATCAGCCGGTCCGAAAACGCGGCGACGAATCCGGGGGTGAGCAGGCGCATGAAGCCGGCGAGACACACGAGCTCGGCCCCCGTTTTGTTGATGCGCTCGCGCATCGCCGCCTCGAAGGCTTCGCGGGAAGGAAAGCGGCGGTGGTCGATCACCGCAGTTGGGATGCCGGCCTGCTCAGCGCGCGCCAGCGCGTTTGCGCCCGGCACGTTGGTGAGCACGAGCGCAATGCGCGCCGGGAAGTCGGGTGCGTCGCAAGCGTCGATGAGCGCCTGCAGGTTCGATCCGCGGCCGGACGCCAGTACGGCCACCGCCATGCGATTCTTCGGCATGCGCGGGCTCGCTCGGTTGCTGGGTTTCCCGCTCATCCAGTATGCTGCCGGCCGGAGCGTTCACCATACTTGAACTCGTTGCCGTTGCAATGCCGGCCGGGGCGCGGGGCGGGTCAAGGCGCGTTTGGCCCGCAGCCGGGCTGTGGGCACTCGGCTTCCTGCTGACGCTTGGGATGACGCTTGCCGCCGCCCTGCCGGCGGCGGCGCAGGACGTATTCGTAGTCGAGGGCATTCGCGTCGACGCGACCGCGGCCGATGCCACCGCGGCGCGCGAATTGGCGCTGGCCGGCGGCACCCGCGAGGCCTACCGCAAGCTGGTGGAGCGCATCGTCCAGCGCGAGAACCATGCGCGCCTGCCCGATCCGCGTCCGGCCGACCTCAACGCCATGGTGTTCAGCCTGCAGATCGAGAACGAACGCACGTCGCCGACCCGCTATCTCGCCAACCTCACCGTCAACTTCCGCCGCGACGCGATTCGCGCGTTGCTGCAGCGAGCCGGCATTCCGTTCGCCGAGACCGCCAGCCGGCCGGTCCTGATCGTGCCGGTCTACAGCGCCGCCGGCGCCCAGCTGCTGTGGGACGATCCCAACCCATGGCGCCAGGCGTGGGAAATCGTCCGCACGCGCAACAGCCTCTCCCCCATGGTGCTCGCCAACGGCGACCTCACCGACGTCGGACTCATCAGCGCGCAGCAGGCGATCGGCGGCGACCGCACGCGCCTTAATGCCATCGCCCAGCGGTATGGCGTCGAAGACGTGCTCGTCGCCCAGGCGACCCTGCGGTTCGAGATCGGCAGCCGCATCCCGTCCATCGACGTGGTGCTGCGCCGCTTCGGTCCGTCGGGGGAGGGCACCACCATCGAAGGCTATCGCGGCGATCAGTCCGAGACCGTGCAGGCGTTGCTAGCGCGAGCGGTGGGAACCATCGTCGGCGGCATCGAGGAGCGCTGGAAGCGCGAGCACCTCTTGGCGTTCGGCAGCGAATCCGTGTTGTCGGCCAACGTGCCGCTCGCCAACCTGTCCGACTGGGTCGGCCTCCGCCAGCGCCTTGAGCGCTCGCCGGAGATCAAGGCCGTGGAGATCGCCGAGCTGTCGGTCAACAGCGCCCAGGTGCTGTTGCGCTTCTTCGGCGACGCCGGCCGTCTGGTCGTCGCACTGGCGCAGCGGGGTCTCGTCCTTTCCGAAACCGGCGGCTACTGGACGTTGAGCCTGCGGCCAGGGGCGCCGCCCGTCAATTGAGCGGTGCCGTTGAACATCCCCAACCTCATCACTTTTGGGCGGCTGATCGCCGTGCCCGTGACGATCTGGCTCATCCTCGGCAACCAGCTTGCGATTGCCTTCTGGGTGTTCGTCGCCGCCGGGATCTCGGATGCGCTCGACGGCTGGATCGCCAAACGCTTCGATCTTGGAACCGAGCTCGGCCGCTATCTGGATCCGATCGCCGACAAGGCGCTCCTGGTGGCGGTCTATATGACCCTCGGTGCGGCGGGCCATCTGCCAGATTGGCTGGTCATCCTGGTGGTGTTCCGCGACGCGGCGATCCTCGGAGGGGCACTGCTCGCGCACACGCTGCATCTCAACATCCGCGTGGAGCCTCTCGCCATCAGCAAGGTGAATACGGCGGCGCAGATCGTCCTGGCGGCGGCAGTGCTAGGCCGCGATGCACTGCCGATGGTCGCCACCTGGACCGACGGGGCGGTGTTGGGCACATTGATCGCCTTGGTGGCGGTGACCACCTTGTGGTCGGGGATCCGCTACCTGCTGCTGTTCCAGCGGCATGCGGGATCCAAGGCCGGTGGACCCTGACATGAGCACGCGGCAGCAGATCCTGTTCTGGCTGATAAGCCTCCTGATATTCGGGGCCGTGCTGTATCTGCTGCGCCCGGTGCTGCTGCCATTCGTGGCCGCGATGGCGGTCGCCTACCTGCTCGATCCCACTGCCGACCGCCTAGTGCGCTGGAACTTCTCGCGCAACGCCGCGACGTGGATTCTGACCGTCGCCTTCTTCGCCACCATCATCCTGGTGGTGCTGCTGCTGGCGCCGCTTCTCTACAGCCAGATCATCGGCTTCATCGACCGCTTGCCGGAATACGTCCAGAGTGCCCGCTCGTGGTTGCGCCCGATCGTCGAGCGTCTCATCGAACGCATCCCGATTCTCGGCGACCCGAGCGCCATCTGGCAGAACACGGCGAACTTCGCGGCGGGTTGGACGTCGTGGCTTGGCGTCGGCGTTGCCGGCATGTGGAGCCGCGGTCTGGCGCTCTTCAACCTGCTGTCGCTGCTCCTCATCACGCCGGTGGTGGCGTTCTACCTGTTGCGCGACTGGGACCGCTTCGTGGCGGTGATCGACTCGCTGCTGCCGCGCCAGCACGCCGACACCATCCGCGAGCAGGCGCGCCGCGTCGACGCCGTGCTCGCCGCTTTCGTGCGCGGCCAGGCGCTGGTGGCCCTCGCCGACGGTCTCGTCTACGGCCTGGGCCTGTCGTTGATCGGCCTTGAGTTCGGCCTGGTCATCGGCTTGACCGCGGGCCTCTTGTCGTTCGTGCCCTATCTCGGCGCACTGCTCGGCTCGTTCACGGCGATCATCGTCGCGCTGCTGCAATGGGGGCTCGATCCGTTGCGGCTTGCTCTGGTGGCGGGCGTGTTCGTCGTCGGCCAGCTGCTCGAAAACGCGGTATGGCAGCCGCGTCTTCTCGGCAAGCGCGTCGGCCTGCATCCGGTGTGGGTGATCTTCGGCGTGCTCGCCGGCGCATCTTTGTTCGGCTTCGTCGGTGTACTGCTGGCGGTTCCCGTCGCGGCGGCGATCGGCGTGCTGATCCGCTTCGGTCTCGATCGCTATCGCGAAAGTCGCATCTACCGCGGCCCGGACGTGGTGGCGTGAGCTCGCGGCGCTCCGGCGCACAGCTTCCGCTCGATCTCGGACATCGCCGTGCCCTCGGACGCGACGACTTCCTTGTCTCGGCTGCCAACGCGGCGGCGGTGCAATGGATCGATCGCTGGCCCGACTGGCCGCCACCCGGCCTCGTCCTGGTCGGTCCAGCCGGTTCGGGCAAGACGCACCTCGCTCACGTGTGGGCGGAACGTGCCGGCGCTGGATTCGCCGGCGCCGGCTTCGGACAGAAGCCGCCGGCCGAGCCGACGGTTGTCGAGGACGCCGACCGCGCGCCGGCGCGCGATCTCCTGTTCCTGTTCAATGCGGCGCGGGCCCGGTCCATCAGCTTGCTCCTGACCGCCACCCTGCCGCCGGCGCAGTGGCCGGCCGTGCTCCCGGATCTGCGCTCGCGCCTTGGCACCATGCCTGTCGCCGTGATCGAACCTCCGGACGACGCATTGCTGGCCGGCGTACTGTTGAAGCATTTCTCCGACCGGCAGGTGGCGGTGCCGCCGGAAGTGCTCTCGTACCTGCTCCCGCGCCTGGAGCGGTCGTTTGATGCCGCGCGACGGACGGCCGCCGCGCTCGACCGGGCTGCGCTGGCCCGCGGAGGGCCGCTGACGCTGCCGCTCGCGCGCCAGGTGCTGTCGGAGCTTGAGAGTTGAGCGCGCCAGCATCAATTCTTTGGCATGGCCAGGGCGCGGCGGGGCAGGGCGTACAAAGAAGCCCGCGCCTATGCTCTTATGCCGCCGCACGCGCGGGGCCGCGGAGAGTCGGGGTTGTCGGATGGCAATGAAAGCTAGGGTCCGCTGGATCGAGAAGCGCCTGTTCATGGGCGAATCGGGCACCGGCCACACCGTCGTGCTGGGCACGACCACGGCTGCTGATGGTCATCGCCTGGCGCCGAGCGCCATCGAGTTGATGCTGATCGGCGCCGGCGGCTGCACCGCTTGGGACGTGGTGGACATCCTCGAAAAGGGCCGGCAGGCGGTGGACGACTGCGTGGTCGAACTCGATGCCGATCGAGCCGAGACCGACCCCAAGGTCTTCACGCGCATCCACATCCACTTCATGGTGTCCGGCCGCGACCTCGACCGCGCCAAGGTGGAGCGCGCCATCCATCTCTCGGCCGACAAGTACTGCTCGGCGACGGCGATGCTCGCCAAGACGGCCGCCATCACCCACGACTTTGAGATCGTGGAGACTGAAGCCGCGCCCGCGGTCTCTTGAGCTACCGCCCGTCGTATTCGAACAGCTTCGGAGTTATCCGGCAGGCTTGATCTGGGCGAGGGTGGCCTGCGGCGAGAGGCAGGAAGCAGGGCGGGGCGCCGCATCGGCTGGCGCCCCACGCCCAACCTATGGTCGCTTACATCGCGCTGGCAGGCGCGTTGGGCGCGCCATCCGGCTTCCCGCCTTCACGCTTGGTGAAGGAAACGACTTCCTTGCGGCCGGCCGCCTGGCTCGCCTTGGCGTGGCGGAATAGATACAATGTACTCACTGTATTTGGGCCCTCGTCGCGTCGGGCGGGTGCCGTCGGTCCGGGAGAGCCCCGCGGCTGTGCAGATCCTCTGGGCGGAAATCCTCGGGATTTGAGCAGCCCTTGTCCAGTACGGGCTTATCAACTCTGGCAGGCGGCGGTTGCGAGGGCTCGTTTGGTACGGGGCAGGAAGGGACGCCCATGACTACCGCCGAAGAGCAGGCCGCGCGCCACCACGGCGACCGCCAGCCGCACGACATCGGCCCGCCAGCCCAGCCCCGCCTGTCGCCCGAAGCGGTTGCCGCCTTGATGCGCTCGCCGGAACGCTTCCTCAACCGCGAGCTTTCCTGGCTGGCCTTCAACGAGCGCGTCCTCGAGGAGGCGGGCAATCCCCGCTACCCGTTGCTGGAACGCCTGCGCTTCCTGTCGATCTCGGCGACCAACCTCGACGAGTTCTACACGGTGCGCGTCGCCGGCCTGTGGGGCCAGGTGAAGGCGGGCGTCAAGCAGACGTCCGACGACGGCCTGACGCCGGCCCAGCAGTTGGAGCGCATCAACCAGCGCGCCAACGTGCTGATGGCCGAGCAACAACGCACCTGGGGCATCCTGCGGGGCCTGCTGCACGAAGCCGGACTCTCGGTGCTCGACTCATCCGAGCTGACCGGCACCGACCGCGACTGGCTGGAAAGCTACTTCCTCGAGCACGTCTTCCCGCTGCTCACGCCGATCGCGGCGGATCCCGCGCACCCGTTCCCGTTCCTGCCGAACCTCGGCTTCGCGCTGGTGATGCAGATGCGCCGCCGCCAGGACGGACAGGGGCTCACCGCGGTGCTGCCGCTGCCGGTGCAGGCGAAACGCTTCGTGCGCCTGCCGGGCGAGGCAATCCGCTTCCTGTCGCTCGAGAACATTGTCGAGCTGTTTCTCGACCGCCTGTTCCCCGGCTACGACATGGTCGGCCGCGGCCTGCTGCGCATCCTGCGCGACTCCGACATCGAAGTCGAAGAAGAAGCCGAAGATCTGGTGCGGTACTTCGAGCTCGCCATCAAGCGGCGCCGGCGCGGCAACGTCATCCGCCTCAAGGTAGACGCGGCCATGCCGCCCGACCTGCGGCGCTTCGTCGCCGCGGAGCTCGGCATCGCGGACGAATCCGTCACCGTCACCGACGGCATCCTGGGTCTCGGCGACACCTCGCAGCTGCTCATCGAGGACCGGCCCGACCTGCTCTTCGAGCCGTACACGCCGCGCTATCCCGGGCGCGTGCAGGAGTCCGGCGGCGACATGGCGCGCGCCATCCAGCAGAAGGACTTCATC